>JAQUFB010000018.1 GCA_028684885.1 Sulfurovum sp.
CAGAAGATCATTAAAGCCTATATCAAATAGAGCGGATATCTTTAACGCTTTCAATCCAGAGGAAAGATGTCCTGTCGACATACTTCTTCTGGTTCACAATGACCGCTGATATGGGGTCATTACCCTTAAAATCATTTTTTAACTTTATTAAGGCACTTATGGATTTAAATCAACTCAGAAAAGAGCGTCAGAATTGGTTGACATGGAAAAATATCGCTCCGTTTCAGGAAGCAATCAAGGCACTGCCGGAATTTGAAAACATCACGGTCTCATTAGGAGATGCAGTGAGTATAGATATCCCTGATCTTACACAGGAACAAGCTGAGCAGATCAGGCAGGCTGCGCTGCTGATGAAGCCATGGAGAAAAGGGCCATTCAGGATCAATACACTTTTTATCGATACTGAATGGCAGAGCCAGATCAAGTATAACCTGCTTGAGCCGCATTTCGATCTTGAAGGGAAAGTGGTCGGAGATATCGGATGCAACAACGGCTACTATCTTTTCCGTATGCTGAGCCAGAAGCCCAAACAACTGATAGGATTCGATCCTTCCGCGATCTACTATTCACAGTTTCAGTTCATTGATCATTTTGTAAAATCGGGGATTATCTATGAGATGCTGGGAGTCGAGCATGTAGAGTATTACGAATACAAGTTCGATGTGCTCTTCTGCCTCGGTGTCCTTTACCATCGCTCCGATCCGGTATCGATGCTCAAGTCGCTCTATAAAGGGCTGAATAAGAGTGGAGAGCTGATTCTGGATACCTTTATGATCGATGGAGAGGATGAGGTGGCACTTACCCCGGCCGGTAAATACTCCAAGATACCGAATATCTACTTCATTCCGACGATACCGGCACTGAAGAACTGGTGTCATCGTGCAGGGTTTGAAAGTGTTGAAGTGCTTGAAACGAAGGTAACCGATCTCAATGAACAGCGTAAAACCGAATGGATCGATACGCAAAGCCTTGAAGATTTCCTTGACCCGAACGATCCGACCAAAACGGTAGAGGGTTACCCTGCACCCAAGAGAGTCTATATCAAAGCAAAAAAATCATTATAGGCATTTTATAGTGAGATAAAGGCTGAAATTGCCTTATAAGATTGACAAAACATTAGAATAACCTTAGTTTTATTTTTAAATAAGCTTGTTTTTGATATAAATTTACCACTAAACAGAGAAATCGAACAAAGTTTAAGTTTCGGTTTACTCTTTGTAGACCAATAAAAGCAGTAAATATGAGAATCTTAAGTGTAGGGTTTGACGACGATTTCGTCAATGAATTAGAAAAAGAGTTGGATAAATACTTTATCTGTATCGTAGATAATGCCAAAGATATGTACGATGCAACTAACTTTACAGATTTCAGACATTATGAATTGGTGATCATTGTAGACGAAGGAGTTCAGTTTTCTCTGGAGCGCTATGTCAATGAAGTGAAGAAGAAAAAGAGCGAGACGAAGATCATTATATTGACGGACAAGCCGAAGTGTCAGTCAGAATTTTTTAAACTCGGGGTCGATGATGTTGTCTATGAGCATTGTGACCAGCCTGACCTGATCGCAGCAAGGGTACTTGCAAATATGAGACACCTTTTCGGTACACAGGTTGAAGTCGATAAACTGGTGATCGATATCGCCAACAAGAGAATACAGTATGATGACAAAAATGTTTCGCTGAACGGCAAGACGTTTGATATCCTGGCATACCTTGCACTTCGCGAGAAGAGGGTCTTCTCCAAAGATGAGATCATCAATGCACTCTGGGAAGAGCCGGAGTATGTCAGCGACAATACGGTCGAGGTAGCGATCAACCAGATCAGAAAAAGACTCAAGCAGATCCTCGGGTTCCAGGTGATCCATACGGTACGTCGCCGCGGCTACAAATTCGCCTATTAAGTTGAATTTTGATACCCATCCTACTCGTTCCATATTTCCATATGGAACGAGTAGGATAAAATCTTCTTTTTCTCATCCACTAAAGCATTTTATTAATGAATATCATTTATAATAAGAAATATTTTAAACCAAAGGAAGATTTTTTTGAATTCTAGTTATCCTGGAGACAGGTGTACCCACACTACTTCACTCACGAGTCATCTATCATGACACTTTTATTTTTATATCTTTTTATTGCTCTGGCCGTATCTTTTGTCTGCTCCATTTTAGAAGCTGTTTTGCTCTCAAGTACAAACTCATATATAGAAACGCTTTCAAAAGAGAAAGAAAAGACGTTTAAGATTCTCAAAAGTCTTAAATCAGACATCGACAAACCTATCGCATCGATTTTGATCCTCAACACTTTTGCACACACTATGGGAGCAGCAGGTGTCGGTGCGCAGGCACAACTTTTATTCGGTGTTGAGTGGCAAGCGCTCATCGCTGTTGTTTTAACGCTTTTGATCCTTTATATTTCAGAGATCATCCCGAAGACCATCGGAGCGATCTACTGGAAAAATCTCCTGATCCCATCGGCTTATCTTATAGCGTTTATGATAAAAGTAAGCTACCCGCTTGTATGGTTTTCTTCGTTCATCACCCGGTATATCTCTCAGGGGAAAAAACAACAAGCAAACTTTTCGCGTGAAGAGATTATCGAAATCGTTTCTATGGGAGAAAAAGAGGGAGCGATCCTGAGTAAAGAGAGCCATCTGTTTAAAAACCTTTTAAAACTTAGTAACATCAAGGCAAAAGATGTAATGACTCCCAGAAGCGTTGTATTTGCGCTTCCGTCAAGCATGACAGTTGAAGAAGCTGTAGAAGAGGACAGACTTTATATCCATTCACGTATTCCGGTTTACGGAGAGACTATCGATCATATCACCGGAATAGTCTTCAACCAAACTATATTGGAAGAGAGTCTTGAGGATAACGACAAAAAACTTTTGTCAGAGATATCCAATGCGCCCCATTTGGTTTCTGAAAATACCCCTGTAGCGGTCCTGATAGATCTTTTCATCAAAAAACGTACCCACCTGTTTATCGTTCATGATTCATATGGTCAAACCAGTGGTGTTATTACCCTTGAAGATGTGATCGAAACTCTTTTGGGAGTAGAGATAGTCGACGAAAGGGATGAAGTGGACGATATGCAGATCCTAGCCAAAGATAAAAGTAAATTTTTTCAAGACCGTATTCGCTTGGATAAAAAACGAAGAGAAGTTTTAAAAACCCAATAAACTAAAACAACAGGAAGGCCAATGCAGTTAAATACCCATCTAAATATCGACAGATCACTGTGCGGCAAGGTCACCAGGTTAGAAGAGGGTTATGCTGAAGTACTATTACATACAACACGACAAATGGGTGCAGATGCTCAGGGGTTGGTACATGGCGGTTTTCTCTTTGGTGCAGCCGATTATGCCGCGATGAGTGCGGTCAATGATCCCTATGTGGTACTCGGGGCTTCAACTTCCAAATTTATCGTGCCGGTGAAAGTCGGAGATGTCGTGCTGTGTAAGGCATGTGTGGCGAGTGAAAAAGGAAAGAAAAAAGAGGTGAGCGTGACAGCCTTCGTCGCTGACAAACCGGTCTTTGAAGGAACTTTCACGACATTTGTGCTTGAGAAACATGTGCTTGATTAGGCTTGAGTAGATCGAATCTCTTGAGACTCCTGCATCCTGAGCTTGCCCGCAAAGGTATGATTTGTGGGCAATTAGTATCTCAATGTAAATACCGTATATATGGGATTCCGGATCAAATCCGGAATGACGAAAAGACTCGAAATCAGCGTGAATCTATACGCAAAAGATTTCGGACTAAATAGTTCTTTTTACTTGGTCTATCCAGAAGGGGATGTTTTTTTGTTCGGCTTTGAGTGTTGTACTTCCTCCGTGACCCGGGTAGATCGTGAAGTCTCCTTTGACCTTCAAGGCTTTCTCCAGACTTTCGATCATCTCTTTGCCGCTGGAGTAGGGGAAGTCCCACCGTCCGATCGACTGTTGAAAAAGAAAGTCCCCGCTGAACCACACATCGCCTATCTCGATCACTGAACATCCAGGGGTATGGCCGGGAAAGTGGCGGAACCTGATCTTGACCCCTTCCAGCTCGATCTCTTCATCTCCGTTGATGAGAATATCCGGACGGCTTGGCGGTGTTCCCTGGGAGAAGGGATCGTTCGCCAGCATAAACGCATCACCTTTTGGGCAGTAGATCGGAAGGTTCAGCCTCTTTTGCACCTCGGCATTGCTCCAGACGTGGTCGAAATGGCCGTGTGTGTTGAGGATCGCCACGGGATGGGTGACGTTGTTGAGTACCCAGCTGGTGGCACCGACACCGGGGTCGATGATGAAGTCTTTCCCCTCTATTGTGGCGATATAGCAGTTGGTCTGGTAGGGACCCATGGGTTGCATTTTGATTTGCATGTTATAATTCTCCTGATGAATACGAAAAATAATCACTTTTACCACTTATTGGAAACTGCGATACGCAGCGATGATATCGTGCTCAAAGAGCAGTTGGTTGCGCAATGTTTGGAGTATTGTAACCAAAATTCGGTTAGCCTACCGCAGGATTTTGCGCCGGCAGTGTTTGAATCGCCTTCGTATGCCTCCAGGTGCAGGATCGTGAATCCCCGGGAGCTCCCCGCGCGGAAAGAGTTTGATACCCCAGAGGGGCTTGCGACCCTGGTACATGCCATTGCGCATATCGAGTACTCGGCGATCGACCTGGCGCTCGATGCGGTCTACCGTTTCCCGCAGATGCCGACGGAGTATCAAACAGACTGGCTGGTGGTGGCCGAAGATGAGATACGCCACTACAAGATGCTGCTTGGACTGCTGGATGATCTGGGGTATGAGTATGGTGACTTCCCTGTGCATTGCGGGCTTTTTGATGCGGCGGCGCATACGGCGCATTCGTTGCTTGACCGTATGGCGGTTGTGCCACGCTATTATGAGGCAAGCGGGCTGGATGTCAATCCGCAGATCATCAAAAAGCTTGAGAACAGACGCAAAAACCCGCTTGTCGCAAAGCTGATCGATGCCTTGAGTGTCATCTATGAGGAAGAGATAGAACACGTCCACAAGGGGGACAAGTGGTTCAAGTACCTTTGTGTCCGGCAGGGGCTGGAGGAATCGGTCTATTTTGAGATACTGGAGCGTTACAAACTCATGGGAAAACACCGCCCTCATATCAATGTGGATGCCAGAAAAGAGGCGGGGTTTACCTGCAGTGAGATCAAAAAACTGGGTGCAAAAACGTGCGAATAGACCAGGCCTATGAACAGCTCCTTTTTTCCCCGAGATGGTACCATCTGCCATTCATCGTGCTGATGCTTCCTCTCTCGCTTCTCTACGGCGCTTTGATGTGGATCAGAAGAGTGCTTGCTTCCCCCAAAGATTTCGGTATCCCCATTATCAGTGTGGGGAACCTGATCGTCGGAGGAAGCGGCAAAACCCCCTTTACCATCGCTTTGGCTTCAGGTATGGAGGATGTCGCGATCATTTCACGCGGGTATGGAAGAAAAAGCAAAGGGCTGGTCGAGGTAAGCAAAAACGGCAAGATAGTGGCTACGGTAGAGCAGAGCGGTGACGAGCCGATGCTTATGGCGATGTCGCTCCCCCATGCCTCGGTGATCGTGAGCGAAGACCGGCCCGGGGCGATCACTCTGGCCAAGAAGCAGGGGGCAAAACTCATCATACTCGATGATGGGTTCAACCGTGTCGGGATCAAAAAGTTCGAGGTTCTTCTCGAGCCTGAGACGATCGAAAACTCTCTTCCTTTCCCTGCCGGGCCTTTCAGGGAGTTTTGGTTTACGCGAAAATATGCGGATCTCGTTGCCAGAGAGGGAAGGGATTTTATGCGGGTAGTGGAGATAGACCAGCCGCGATCAAAAATGCTGTTGGTGACCGCGATCGCAAATCCCCAAAGGCTTGAGAGGTATCTCCCCGAAGAGGTCGTAGGGAAGGTCTGTCTCCGCGACCACGAGTATTTTGATGAAGGAGAGATCAGAAAGTTGATGGAGGAGCATGGTGCCGATTCGGTTCTGTGCACCTCCAAGGACAGGGTGAAAATGCAGGATTTTGACCTCCCGATCTCCGAGCTGAAGCTCAAACTAAACATAGAAGATGATATAATAGAGAAAATTCAAACCTATATTCAATCAAGTCTAAAAAGCCGGTTTTGAGAGGTAGAAGCGGAAGAGTTCCGTAAAGAGCACCCCGGTGCGGGAAGATACTGACGAAGCGTTTTTGGCGGACTTGTCCCAAAGGATTCTATGCAATGAGAGACAATCTGGAAATAGTAAAAACACTGCATGAAGCGTTACCCTATATCAAACGTTTTGCAAATGAAAAGATCGTGATCAAATACGGAGGTGCCGCACAGACAAGCCCTGAGCTCAAAGAACAGTTCGCGCGCGATATCGTGCTGCTGCACCTCGTAGGGATGAAACCGGTCATCGTGCACGGTGGCGGACCGAGTATTAATAGACTGTTGGCTGATTTGAATATTGGTACGACATTTGTTGATGGGCAGCGTGTTACGACAAGAGAAGTCATGCGTATCGTAGAGATGGTGCTTAGCGGTGAAGTCAATAAAGAGATCGTTTCACTGCTTGACAACCATGGAACCAAGGCGATCGGTATCTCTGGGAAAGACGGCGGATTCCTCAAGGGGATTCCCAAAGATTTTGAGAACTTCGGTTATACGGGAAGGATCGAGCATATCAATCCTGATATCGTGAATAATATCATCGAGGATGGGGCGGTACCTGTCATCGCCCCTATTGCGGGGAGCGACACGGTCGGGCACCCGGGGTTCAATATCAATGCGGACCTGGCAGCCAGCAGGATCGCGGTTGCGCTCAAGGCGCGGAAAGTACTCTTTCTGACGGATACCCCGGGGGTGTTGGACAAGAATATGGAGCTCATCACCAATCTTGACATCGACAAAACAGAAGCGCTCAAGCGTGACGGGACGATACAGGGCGGTATGGTGCCGAAGGTAGATGCCTGCATCGAAGCGCTGCGCGGCGGGGTGAGAAAAGCCCATATCATTGACGGACGGGTGCAGCACTCCCTGCTTCTGGAGATACTCACAAGTTCAGGTATCGGTACCTGTATTGAATTGTGATATAGTACAATTCCTGTAAAACGGAAATCTCAGCTTTCCGTTTTGTAAATTCTCTTTTTTGTCGTTACTGCCGATTTTTTTGTTCTGCAATCTGGTATTAGGGCAGCGTTCCAATCTTTTTTGATCCTGCTCATCTGTTGCATCATGTAGGGCTACTGCTGTTCAAGAGTCTCTGAAAAGAGAAGAAACATTGATAAAATGGGCCACCAGCAGGGCATATGGATCTCTGCCGGCCTTCCTTAGCAAAGATTGGCTATAATACCGCAACTTATAAATATAGGAAATAGTTGATGCAATTTATCGAAACACGCGGCAATGATGGACAGAAACCTGTTTCAGTCTCTTTTTCTGAAGCAATCTTGAGCCCGAGTGCAAGTTTTGGAGGACTCTATGTACCGGAGTCGCTTCCCCGTCTTGACCAGGCATATCTTGAATCCCATCTGAAGAGCCACTACAAAACATTGGCGATCGATTTTTTAGAAAAATTCAGTATCGATATTGAGAGAGAGATACTTGATGAGGCGCTGAAGAGATATGATGCGTTTGATGACCCTTCAAACCCTGTACCGCTTACACAGATCGAAGATGACTGTTTCGTTTCCGAACTCTATCATGGTCCCACACGTGCATTTAAAGATATGGCACTGCAGCCTTTCGGATATGTGCTTTCAAAACTGGCACAGCAGAGAAATGAAAACTATCTGATCATGGCTGCGACAAGCGGCGATACGGGACCGGCGACTCTCGAGACTTTCAAGAACCAAAAAAATGTCAAGGTCGCCTGTCTCTATCCTGATGGCGGTACTTCGGATGTGCAGAGATTGCAGATGGTCACAGAGGACGGCGAAAACCTCAAAGTGATCGGTGTCAAAGGAAACTTTGACGATACGCAGAACACGCTCAAAGAGCTGCTCGCTTCTGAAGATTTCAATGCAGAGCTTAAAGCACACAATATCAAGCTTTCTGCAGCAAACTCAGTCAATTTCGGGCGTATTATCTTCCAGATCATCTACCATATCCACTCCTATCTGGAGCTGGTACGCAAAGAAGCGATCACAATGGGAGAGAAGATCTATCTGGTAGTCCCAAGCGGCAATTTCGGGAACGCGCTGGGTGCATACTATGCGAAAAAAGCGGGCCTTCCGGTCGAGAAGATACTGATCTCCTCCAATATCAACAATATCCTGACTGACTGGATCAACAAAGGGGAGTATGACCTGACTTCAAGAACATTGATTCAGACCGAATCACCTGCGATGGATATCCTGAAAAGCTCCAATGTAGAACGTATTATGTATGATAAGTTCGGTGCCGAACGTACCAAAGTATTGATGGAATCCCTGGCGACTACAGGGAAGTATCAGCTTACAGAGGATGAGGTTGCGATGATCCAGGAGGATTTTGCCGCTTCATTCTCTGATGATACGGAGTGTGAGAGTGTGATCGGAGAATATGCAAAAAAAGGGTATATCATGGACCCTCACACAGCGACCTGTATCAGGGCATACAGAACACTCAGGGAGAATAACCTTAAGACGGTAGTCTACTCGACTGCCGAGTGGACGAAGTTCTCTCCTGCTGTCTCCAAAGCACTCGGGAAAGAGGTGGAGGGGGATATCGCGGCACTCAAATCAGTAAGCGAATCCGCCAATCTCACTGTGCCGGATATGATTGTTGCACTTTTTGATAAACCGGTGAAGCATACGGTAGTCGTCGATAAGGAAAACATCAAGGGAGAGATGCTGAACTTTCTGTAGTTCGGCATATGCGAATGAGAAGGTTTTTATACTCTCTGCTTATCACCGGTGCAATTGCTTCGGCCAATAGCGTGATTGAGTGCAGAGTGGTGACTGAAGGATATCGGACCTGCGATCCCTACAGCACAAAATACCTCTATACCGAAGAAATAAAGTATGATAAGGACCGTAAAAAGCTCATCAGGTCCAAAACCTTGCCTCTTAATGAAGAGAAAATGCTGCTTAGAGTGATCTCTGTAGAGGAGACAGCAGCATCCTATAAACTCTCCAAAGAGTCTCTGCGTTTCAAAGGAACTGCTAGCAGTACCTTGGAAAAACCTCTGGAGATCATCGGCAAGGTTACTGTGCGTAAAGAAGAACGCCCCTCCCTTAGAACTAAAGGCCTTATGGCGGAAGAGGATCTCGAAAAACATATTAGCGAACTTGAAAAATATGCTAAAGAGCTTCAAGTAAGCGAAGAGAAAGAGAGAGGTATCTACCGTGTCGTCGAGGGCGATGCATTGAGCCTCATTGCAAAAAAATTCAATATGAAAACTGCCGAGTTGAGAAAGTTAAATAAGCTGGAAAAGGGCGCCTATATACGCATAGGACAGAAACTGATCCTGCCGTATTCGCAGGAGATGGTTGATGCTATTACCACTGCCCGTTATAAAGTCAAGAAAGGCGACAACCTGATCTTGATCGCAAAAAAATTCAATCTTCAGCCTGAAGATCTGATGAGCTTCAATAAGTTGAAAAAGAGCGCACTGATCAGGATCGGAAAGGTACTGGACCTTCCTTTGCCGCATAGACTGGCCGAACTTGCAGCACAAAACAAGTATAGCAGGTATGGCAGCCGAAGTCTCAGGGTTACCGCTACGGCATATACCTCCCATGAAAATCAGACGGACAGTTCACCGTTCCTTGCCGCCTGGAACAACCGGCTGACCCCGGGGATGAAAGTGATCGCAGTGTCAAGGGACCTCCTTTCGATGTATGGACTGCGCAATGGGACTAAAGTACGTATCGGGGGGCTTCCGGGTATCTACCATGTACGCGACAAGATGAACAAGCGTTACAAAAATCGTATCGATATTTATATGGGGCTGGATCGCCAGAAAGCATTGCGCTGGGGAAGAAGAAGCGTAAAGATCTACTGGGATTGAGTTTAGGTAGCAGGGAGCAGGTTCTTCTCGTTTGTATCGTCCTCCCTCGTTACGTCTCTCTGAGGCGTAATGCATACTTTATTTGAATTACTCAAAAAAGTTATAATCCATCGCTAGATGGCTGGGAAATGTCTGATATGTAACCTACCGGTGAAATTATATTTCCATTTCAGTTTTAAATTAGGGTATGCATTCCCACTCGGGAGAGTGGGAACGAGGAAAAGATCTACTAGGATTGATTTTTGGCAGTTGAAAGCAGGTTTGGCAAGCATTTTTTAAATGCCAACACCTCTTGCATACTACTGCTCCTGCAGCTCCTCGTAGATCTCAAGTACTTCCAAGTATCTGTCGCTTAGCTCTTCGTATTCTTTTTCTGCTTTTGCAAGCTCTTCCGAGATCGCTGTAAGTCCTTTCTGCTGGTAGCAGTCAGGGTTTTGCAGACAGTTGTTGAGTGCATCTATTTTCGCTTCCAGTGCTTCGATCTGGGCGGGGAGGTTGTCAAAATCCTGCTGCTGTTTGTAGCTGAGCTTGGTCTGTTTTTTTGCCTTCGGTTTCTCTTCTTCCTTTTTCGCTGTGTTGTCAATACTCTCTTTTTCGATCTCGCCGAGCTCTTTGATCTCCTTTTCGATACTGAGATACTCCGTGTAGCTCTGATAAGACTCCTCTACCACACCGTTGCCTTTAAAGATAAAGAGTTTTGAAGCGATCTTATCGATGAAGTACCGGTCATGGGAAACAAAAAGGATCGCACCGGGGAAGTTGATAAGCTTCTCCTCGAGGATGTTGATCGTCTGGATATCCAGGTCATTGGTCGGTTCATCCAGGATGAGACAGTCGACTTTTTTTGTCAGGAGCAGGGCAAGCGCGACACGGTTTTTCTCCCCGCCGCTGAGTACTCCTACCTTTTTGTCCAGAAACTCTTTGGGGAAAAGGAAGCTTTTGAGGTAGCCGTAGACATGCATATTTTTCCCCTGTACCTCGACTCTGTCACCGCCGTCCGGACAGAAAGTCTCTATCAGTGTTTTATCGTCATTAAGCATTTCGCGGTGCTGGTCAAAGTAGCCGACGGAGAAATCCCCCTGTTTGATGGTCCCGCTGTCGGGTTCGATGCGGCCAAGCATCAGCTTGAGCAAGGTGGATTTGCCTGCACCGTTGATGCCGACAATGGCGATCTTGTCTTTTTGCAGGATACGTGTGGTGAAGTCCTCGATCAGTTTTTTCCCCGGTACACTGTAGCAGAGATGGTCGATCTCGAAGAGCATCTTTTTACGCGACACACTCTCCTCACGGTTGAAGTGTTTTTTCTCACGTTCCAGTTCGATCATCATTTTGCGGATCAACGTCGGGTTCGTTTTTGCCTCATCGCGGAGTTCAAAGACACGTTTTTTGCGTCCCTGGTTGCGTTTTTCCCTCGCTCTTACCCCTTTTGCCAGCCATGCCTCTTCCTGTTTCAACAGGCGAAGCAGGTTATCATGGCTTTTTTGCATCGCTTTCATGCGCGCCTCTTTCTGTTCCAGGTAACGCATATAGCCGCCGTTATAGGAGACAAGCTTCTGGTTGTCCACTTCTACGACACGTGTAGCGATCGTATCGATGAAGTGTCTGTCGTGAGAGATAAAGAGCAGAGTGAATTTCTCTTTGAGGAGCATCTCTTCGAGAAACTCCACCATGTAGACATCGAGGTGGTTGGTCGGTTCATCCAGCAGCAGCACATCGGGTTTTTTGAGGATCAGGCCGGCAAGCGCAACCCGGCGCTGTTCCCCTCCTGAGAGTGTGATCGCCGGACGATCTTCATACTCTTTGAGTTGGAACTCCTGAAGCACGCGTTCGATCTTGTCATCCAGATTCCAGGCATTGTGGTGGTCGATGTAGTTGCCGAGTTTCTCATGTGCTTTAAGCAGTTCCGGGTTGTCAAAGTCTGAGGCAAGTCGGGCACTGATCTCATCATAGTTTCTTTTCGCTTCTTTGAGCTCTGTGAGTTCACTCTCTATGGCCTGGCGGACAGTGAGCCCTGGTGCAAATTTCGGATGTTGCTGCAGCATCTCTATCTGTACCGACTTGTCGATCACGACCTTTCCCTCGGTAGGTTCTTCGCTTCCGGTAATGAGCTTCATCAGGGTCGATTTCCCGCAGCCGTTCTGTCCGATGATCGTCACCCTCTCCCCTTCGTTCAGATGAAAGTCAACATCATCAAGCAGAAGTTTGACATCATACTGTTTTTTGATATGAAAGAGGTCGATCAGCGCCATGGTAAAATCCTAAAAATATGAGTTATGGAATTATAACAGATAGAGTAGTTTTTAAGCCTTGATTAGGTATATTCCAGACAATGAATACAAAGGAGAGCTATGTTAGGGACAGTGATAGGAGTCTATTCTCTCTATTTTCTGCTGAGAGTCTATATCTCTGTGATGCAGATAGGCTACATCAACCAGGAGAAGTGCAAAGCCCCGGTATTGATGAGTGCTGAGAAGTATTTCACAGCAGGGAGCTATGCCGTGGCAAAAGAGAGACTCTCTCTGATCGAAATGCTTGTGGATTACCTGATGTTCCTCTGGTGGGTCATGGCAGGATTTGCCTGGCTCTCAGGCGTAGTGCAGGTAGAGGGTACCTTGTTGAATGCGGTGCTTTTCCTGTATGGTTTTATTGCCATCAACTATATCATCGGTTTGCCGTTTGAACTCTACCAGACGTTTAAGATCGACGAAGCGTACGGGTTCAACAAGATGACCCCGTCGCTTTTTGTCTTGGATATGATCAAGTCGGCATTGATGTTTTTTCTTTTCGGGGGAGCGCTCTTCGCTTTCCTGGCATGGATCATCACAAATTTTACGATGTGGTGGTTCTGGGGATTTGTGCTGATCTTCGCTGTCGCTGTGCTGATCAATGTGCTTTATCCTACGCTGATCGCACCGATTTTCAACAAATTCGAGCCGATCGAAGAGGGTGAGCTGAAAGAGGAGATCACGAAGCTGATGGAGCAGGTGGGACTGAAGAGCGACGGGATCTTCAGGATGGATGCCAGCAAACGTGACAGCCGCCTGAATGCATACTTCGGCGGGCTGGGGAAGAGCAAACGGGTCGTACTTTTTGACACGCTTCTGGAGAAGCTCAATACCAAAGAACTGCTTGCCGTACTCGGACATGAGCTTGGGCACTTTTCGCATGGGGATATCTGGAAAAATATCGGTTTGATGGGCTTGCTGCTCTTTATTGCATTCTATCTTTTCGGCCATCTGCCCGAATCGCTCTTTTTGGAGATGGGAGTGATGCAGCATGCGGGTGTACAGATCGCGATGCTGCTGGTGCTGCTGCCCTTGGTAAGCTTTCTTTTTACACCGTTTATGAGTTATGTGAGCCGTCATAACGAATATGCAGCAGATGAGTTCGGCTCTCAGATGGGAGGTCGGGAAAACCTGGTATCTGCACTGCTCAAACTCATCACGGAAAACAAGGCGTTTCCCAAGTCTCATCCCCTGGTGATCTTCTTTTACTATACCCACCCACCGGTATTGGAGCGGCTCAAGGAGCTTGGATATGATGCTACCGGCATTGTCGTAGGCGAAGAGAGTGAGCTTCCAAAAGAGGGTATCTTTACGTTTATCGGCGATGACAGCTGTAAATAACCGGATCGTAATCGCAAATTAAAGAAGAGAAAGGAAGCTGTTTGACGATATCCCAGGCATTGAAGTGGGCCCAAAAAGAGCTTATGGAGGCATGCGATAGGCCTCTTTTTGAAGCGGAACTCCTGTTGGCCCATCATTTACAGAAGGAGCGCCTCTATCTTCATATCCATAGTGACGAAACGATAGAAGATGCAGAAGGCTACAAAAGGCTGGTAGAGCGTCGTGCCAAGCACGAACCCTACGAGTATATCGCAGGAAGTGCGAGTTTCTATGATATCGAGCTTGAAGTGGAGCCCGGTGTGCTGATCCCCCGTCCAGAGACGGAGATACTCATTGATAAAGTGGCACAGATCATTGAAGAGGAGGGGATCACCCGTATTGCCGAGATAGGGGTGGGAAGCGGTGCGATTTCAATCGTGCTTGCCAGAAAATTCCCGCAGCTTCGGATCATCGCTACGGATATCTGCGATACACCGCTTCAGGTAGCCGGAAGGAACATTCAGAAGTTTGGTCTGAAAGATCAGATCGAACTGCGAAAATCCAATCTGATCGATGAAGTACCCGAGGCATTGGAGCTTGTGGTCTCCAATCCTCCCTATATCGCGGAAGATTGTATCCTGGAGTCCAATGTCGTGGATTATGAACCCCAGGAAGCGCTCTTTGGGGGAAAGGCAGGTGATGAATTGCTCAGGCAGATCATCACCGATGTCTCCCGCCGCGGTATCCGGTATCTTGCCTGTGAGATGGGGTATGACCAGAAAGCACCGATAGAAGCCTTTGTTAAAGATTTTGAGATAGAATGTATCGAATTTTATCAAGACCTCGCCGGCTTTGACAGAGGATTTGTGATCAAGTTTAAAGGATAAAAATGAACAGATATTTCAGAATAGCAACGATGGCATATCTGATACTGCTTGGCGTGATGCTGGGGGCAGGGCTTTTTGCAGGTGTCGTGGTCGCACCGGTGACATTCAATACCGCTTCCTGGCTGGGCATGGAGGTGCTTAGCCACTACCAGGAGGGGCAGATCATGACGGAGAACTTCGTACGCCTCTCCTATCTTGTCAATTTCGTAGTGGTTGCAGTAGTCCTCTACGAAGGGTACAAATACAAAAAGTTCGAGAGAGACTGGATCACACAGGTGGCAACCTTCTTTGTGATCGCTACGGGTTTGATGTTCGGGCACTACTATCTGCCGGATATTGTTGCTATGCAGCAGGCGGGGGAAGCGGCAACCCAGAGCCAGACATTTGTCAATATGCACAAAGGCAGCGAGATCAACTTCAAGGTTTTCTCTTTGGCATTGCTCGTACTGATGATCCGCAATATGCAAAAAGCATGTAAATAGATAGTAAATAGTAAGTAGTAAGTAGTAAGTAGTAAGTAGTAAGTAGTAAGTAGCAGGGAGCTGGTAGCAATGAGCAGTGAAAATTTAGAACATCCTTTTGATCCCATTGTCTTTAGAGATACAGAGATTTTGGTCCTTGGGTCATTTCCCAGTATTCAGTCCTTTGAGAACAACTTCTATTATGGCCATCCGCGCAACCAGTTTTGGAAGATCATGGAAGCAGTGACCGGTTATCCCATCAATAACCGTGACCAGAAGATATGGCTGCTGAAAGAGGCGAAAGTCGGCCTTTGGGATATGGTCGCTTCCTGTCAAAGGGACAACTCATCGGACAGCTGTCTTGAAGAGGTAAAGCCCAATGATATAGAAGCACTGCTGGAAAAGTTCCCGAAGATCAAAAAGGTCTGTTTTACGGGGAAGAAAGCCGAGACACTTTTTAAGAAACACTTTTCTCACCTATCGATAGAGACCTGTTATCTTCCTTCGCCTTCACCGGCTTATGCGGCAATGAACTTTGAGGAAAAAATAGTAGCGTATCGTGAGAAATTGGGTTGTGAGAGGAGAGTATAGGTGGCTATATGGGCGATAGGTGATCTGCAGGGATGTTACAGCGCTTTTAGAAGATTGCTTGATGAGATCGGGTTTGACCCTGCCGATGACACGTTATGGCTGGTAGGCGATCTGGTCAACAGGGGCGAAGACTCTCTGGCGACGCTTGAATATATCTACAGTATCCGTGATAGTGTTGAAGTAGTACTGGGCAATCATGATATTTCGCTGATCGCCGCCTACTATGGGGTAAAGAAGAGCAACCGTTTTATCGATCCGATTCTTGAATCGCCGCATGCCGAAACCTATATTCACTGGCTGCGACATCAGCGCTTTTTGCATATTGACTATCAGCTGGGCTACTGTATGGCGCATGCAGGGATCTCTCCGGAGTTTGATCTGGGGATGGCGATACGCTACGCCAAGCAGATCGAAGAGAGGCTGCAGGCTGATGAGGATGAAGTGAAAGTATGGCTGGAGAAGATGTTTCACCATACCTGTGACCGTTTTGACCGCAGAGCGAGTATCGATGATATCGAACGGTATATTCTGAGTACCTTTACACAGATGCGTTTTTGCTACCGGGACCACAGGCTTGATTTCGACCAAAAAGGTCCACCGACAGACAAAAAGCTTGAGGAGAAAGGTATGAAGCCCTGGTTTCATGTGGTTGGTAGAAAACCCGTGGATCTGAAGATCGTCTTTGGCCACTGGTCGGCACTGGGCTATTACCAGGATGAGCATGTCCTTGCCCTCGATACGGGATGTGTATGGAACGGTAGGCTTACGGCGGCAAAGCTGGATAGCTATACCCCTGAAATCATCTCGGTCCCCTGTCCCCGCAAAGAAGCACTAGAGGATCTCATTTTTTAAAGTACATTCATACTCAGCACGTTTTACTGCAATAACTTGTTTTGGATCGTTTGCAACTCCATTTTATCCAGGTACGCTTCAAGCATACTCTCCTCTTTCAGATCTTTACCGGTGAGCTTGATCATGATCTGACCGGCCATGAGCAGAGTGATCTCTGTGGTATCCCCATTTTTTTGCTTGATACCTTTCAGTTTTTTATAGCGGTAGGGTTCGCCACCCTCTGCACCTGAAAACATAGGGTTGTTTATCATCATCGCAACCGTTGCGATCATCGGTGAATTGGCAATGATCTGTATCTCTATATGCTCATCTCCGCGCGTATACTCTGCTGTGGTCATCGAACCCCCGCCGAACATATTCATCGCGGCCTGTCCGCTCTCATCGCCTATCTTCTTTTCCCATCCATCCAAAGGATCAGGGAGAAGCTTCCTGTTTTCTTCCGCATCCAGTTTCTGGAGTGCAGCGGTAGCATATTTAAGCTCCTCAATGGCAAGCTTGTACTCTTTGTCTTCATAGGCTTTCAGTGCGGTCTGGATAGGGTCTGTTACATTGTCGGCGAGCAGGGGCGCAGTAAACAGTATAGGTGCTGCAAGGAGCAGGGTCGATAGGCTTTTTTTCATTTTTATCCCTTTGGTATTTTTTTAAAAGGAAATGTTTTTCCCCTTTTTTAAATCATAACAGGATACGTGGGTTTTGTAAAGGTTTTGAACGATAATAAAAGGAAAAAAGTATCGGATAAAAGAGAGGGAAAAACCGACCGTTGGGAAACGGTCAGCGGACGATATGACCGACGAATTTCGCCATATTGTCGAGGATCTTTCCGCCTCTTCTGAATCCCAGTCCGCAGGCCTCGTAGGCATAGAATACACCGGCCTGGTAACTGAATCCTTCTGCGTCTGTCGGAAGTTCCGTATAGGCCTGATAGAGTATTTTGTGGTTCTCGTATTCGCTGGAGATCTTCTCTATTTCCATCCCGTTCTCATCGATGATCGTAACGCTGCCGCCTTCTCTTCCGAAGACAGGCTTGCTTACCTGTTTTTGCCCCATGAGCGGTTCAAAACTGCTTTCCAGAAGCAGCGGATGGTTGGGGTAGAGATCCCACAGGATCTTTAAAATTCCCTTGCTTTGGAAGAGCAGGGTGTAGGCTGGGTTGAAGATGATCGCTTTTTGGTTTTTGATGATATCGGTAAGGATCATCGCCAGATCGGACTCCTCCAGTGCGATATCTTCCCAGGGGATCAGCTTGAACCAGAGTTCATAGTTCTCTCCATCAAAGAAAATTCCTTCCTCCTCACTGAACTCTATCTCATCGATGTAGGCAAACTCGGTAATATACCCCGCTTCAGAGGCGATATGCTGAAGGAGTCTGACGGTATTTTCTTCTTCCGCATTGCCGCGGATAGAGGTGAAGAGGAACTTCCACCCCTCGTAGTTCTCTTCAAAAGCCTCCACGCTCTCTTCCAACGTAACAAGCCGCTGAAAATTTTCCACGAGTGCCTCATAGAGCCCATTAAACTGGCTCTCTTCGTCCATATCGTTACGTTTAAGCATTGCCCACTGGATGATAGCGGTTTCAAAAAGTGCCGTAGGAGTGTCTGCGTTAAATTCCAGAAGCTTGATCGGTTTCCCGTCGATCCCGCCTGCAAGATCAAAGCGCCCATAGAGGTGCCAGTGCACATCACTCTCCCAGGACTCTTTGATGATATCGACAAGGTTGAAAGGTATCCCGATCTCATGAAAGAGGTTGTTGTCGATGACATGCTGGGCTGCTTCGATGAACATCTCATAAAGGGTATTGCCGGACTCATAATATGCTTCAGCCTCCATCGGATCGATGACGACCAGCTCATCGGCGATATAGCTGCTCTCATCGCTGTCTGTATGCCATACAAAACCGAGTGATTCAAGGTAGGCTGTATCAAGCGGAGCGGTTTTCTGTAGTTTCATCTCTTATCCTCCGAAGCTGCTGCTTCTTGAACTGCCCTGTTTGTTCCCGAAAAAGCCGCTCTTTTTGGAGCCTGACGTTGTTGTAGCCGGTTTATTGAAGCTGTTTTGGCTTCTGGAAAAGGTTGAAGGGCTTTTGTAGCCTGCTTTACGGTTGTTCTGGAAGTTTTGATTGCCAAAGAGCTTGCTTCCGATCCATGACCCGATGATAGCTCCGGCAGCACTTGCCAGGATCGCTTCACCCAGTCCCATTCCTCCCTGTGCAGACATCTGCGGCTGGGTAAGGTTGGAAGTACCGTTGTCAATCTTTGCCTCTTCTTCCTTGAGAAGGGCATCCATCTCCTCTTTTGTCATTACCTTTTCTGTACCGTCTAGCTGTTTCAGTACAATACGCGTCTCTTCCGCCGGGAACTCGTCTTTTATCTTGTATTTCCCCGGTGCAGTCTCTTCAATGATGACAAACGCCCCTTTTGCCTTCTGCTGTTCCTGTGACTGTTGATCCCCTCCTCCGACACATCCGGTAAGGCCTGTAGAGAGTAACAATCCCAGACCTGTGGCGGAGGCGACAGTTGAGAATTGTTTTAGATATTTCATGGTTTTTATTCCTCTAAAATTAATATAAAGGAATCATAACAAAAAAGTGTAAATAGTAGGGTAAATAAGAGGTATAAAGAGAGGGGGAAGCCCCTCTTTATACGAAATAAAGGAGAAAAATGGAGGATCAATCCATCTGTTTTCTTAGAAAGGTAGGCACATCAAGAATATCTTCATTGTCATTGTATCCACCTACAACCATTTTGGAGCGAAGATTATTGAGATTGCCTGCTGTGGTTGTACCGCTGAGCAGTGTTTCCTGTTTCTTTACCGAAGGCTCCGCAACGGCATTGGGATCTTCAAAACCGGTAGCAACGATAGTGATTTTCACTTCGTCAGGCGCCATATTGGTATTGGTTGTCGTACCAAAGATGACAGAAGCATCTTCATCGGCACTCTCTTCGATGATATTCATCGCTTCACCGATCTCCATGATAGGATATTCAGGGTGGATATCAAAGTGCACAAGTACACCCATTGCACCGTCAATCGAGATATTGTCAAGAAGAGGAGACTCAATGGCTGCTTTTGCTGCATCATAGGCCGCATTTTTACCGGATGCGTATCCTGCACCCATCAGTGCAAGACCTCTGTGGCTCATCACTGTTTTGACATCGGCAAAGTCAAGGTTGATATCGTTCTCACCGTGGGAAAGAATCACTTTGGAGATGCCGCCTACTGCCTGAGCCAGAATATCATCAACCATTCTGAAACTCTCTTTGATGCCGAGGTTCTTCTCTACAATGGAAAGAAGCTTTTCATTTGGCACAACAATGATAGAGTCGCTCTCCCTTTTCAGCTCTTCGAGGCCGTCTTTTGCCAGTTTTGCTCTCTTGCGTCCCTCAAATTTGAAAGGGCTGGTGACCACAGAGACAGTCAATGCGCCCACCTCTTTTGCAGCCTGGGCAATGATAGGGGCAGCACCGGTACCTGTCCCTCCGCCCAGACCGGCAGAGATAAATACAATATCTGCACCAGAAAGCATTGATTTGATATCTTCAAAACTCTCCAGTGCTGCTTCTCTGCCTTTTTCAGGTACCATTCCCGCACCCAGTCCTCTGGTCGCATTGATACCAAGCTGCATTTTGTAGGGGGCAACTGAGCTCTCAAGTGCCTGCTGGTCTGTATTGGCTACGATGAGATCGATACTGTGTATCCCCTCATTGATCATGTGGTTGATCATATTCCCACCGCCACCGCCGACACCGATCGCTTTGATTTTTGCACCGGTTGTACTTGATTTTGCCTCTGTGATCTCTATCTCAAAATCTTCCATTTTTTCCTCCTTTATATGATGTGGATCTCTTACTAGAAAAGTTGTTTTGCCCAGTTGACAAATTTCTTGATCGGATGATGATTCCCCTTGCCGATATCGGGTAGATCGTCAAAGATAATATTCTCTTCTTTTTGTGTCTTTCTGTCTGTTTCCGGTTTTATCTGAAGTGCACTGTGCTCTTCTCTCTCTCTGTTTTCGCTGCTTTGTGCGATTCTGATATCCCCGAGATCCTCTTTCCTGACAGTTTTTGAATGCAGCAACTGCTGGTTAAAGTTGATCTCATATTCGGTATGTCCTCCGGCGCTATAAAGTACCAATCCTACCGCGCTTGAGAATTCCGGACTTTTCAGCTCTTCAAAAAGTCCATCAATTTTTTCTTCATTCGGGTATCCTATGCGTACAGGCATCGTTGGGAAGACGGATTGGGCCAACTCCCTCATGCCCTTGAGCTTCGTCATACCACCGGTGAGTATGATACCCGCACCGATCTGCTCTCTAAGCGCACTTTTGTCGAGTGATTTTGCCAAAAGCATCAAGGTCTCTTCGACCCTGGCAAATATAACCGAATGGACAATATCAAGGGAAACACCGTTTCGGCTATCCTCATCACCGATAATCGGAAGTTCGATGATCTCATTGCTGGTTTCGCTCAGGTTACCGTGACGTATTTTGACATTTTCTGCAACCTGCAGAGGAGTATGCAGGGCCATGGAGAGATCGTTGGTAATATGATTGGATCCGACACCGAGGAAATCATTGTACCTGATAGAGTTGCCGGTATGAATCACGAGATTGCTGGTCTGCCCGCCGAGGTCGATCACTGCTACCCCGAGTTCTTTGTCATCCTCGTCCATCGTAGCGATTGCCGAGGCATAACCATTGAGTACGATACCCTCTATCTCTACACCTGCTGAACGTACAGCCTTGGTAAGATTGGAGAGATTTGACTTTTGGGTCATAATGATATTGACATCTACTTCGAGCCTGCTTGCATTCATCCCGTAGGGATCTTCGATAAAGTCCTGGTCATCTACCTTGAAGTTGTAGGGGAGTACATGTACGATATCAAACTCATTGGGGATATTAGCATTATAGAGTGCAGTTTTCATTACCCGTTCAAGTTCTTTGATAGAGATGTCTTTATGGGGGATGTTGACAACTCCGGTGGAGTTCAGACTCTTTGCATAGGCATTTGAGATAGAGACAACCGCAGAAGAGATATTGCTGCCTGCGATGCGTTTTGCATCGTTGAGCGCTTTTTTGATCGACTTGGATGCAAGCTCGATATTGGTAATGGCACCTTTTTTAACCCCCTGGGATCTTGTGATGCCATGACCCTGGACCTGGACTCTCCCGTCTTTGATTTCAGCTATGATCGCACATATGTTGATGGAACCGATATCGATAGCTAAAATTGTCTTGTTCAATTTGTAAGTCCTTGTACATAAACTTCAACGGGATATTTTTTGTCAAGCATTTGGAGGAAATTATTTTCAAAGATACCTTTTTTTAATTGCTCGGCTGTCTGCTTGATCGATGCTGTCTGATTCCCGTCAGCTGGCATCACTTTTTGCTCCAGTATCTTATAAATGACAACTTTATCCACTACACTAATCATACCTTTTTCTTCAGTCGATGTAAAGAGTTTTTGGGTAAATTGTAAACTTTCATTGAAATTTAACGGTGCAAGATTTACATTTTGATTCAGTGTCAGGAACTCCGAAATTGTTGTATTTGCTTCGTCAAAGTTCTGGAGGGTTTTTTCGGCCAGAGTCCGGAGACCCTCTTGCTGCATTTGTACCTTGTAGATTGTTCTTGCTTCTGCTTGCGCCTCTTCAAAAGTTTTAACCCTCGGTTCAATCACCTCTTCGATCTTGACAGTGGCATAGCGGCTATCAACAACCTTTGGTTTCAGGATCTCTCCGGCACTTTTTTGTCGGATCTCCTCCCATATATCGGCAGTAAGTTTCGCATCATTGACAGGCAGTGTCAATGTCTCGCTGCTTGACAGTTCGCCTTTTTTAAATGCGATATAAGCCTTTTGTGCATCTTTTTTGCTCTTTTTGAGTTTCAGATCATTGGTGAGAGCTGCTTTTGCCTCTTCAAAAGTGAGCTGCTTGCCATCACTGTCAGTATAATTGAAACTGTTTTCGGCAAAAAATTTCTCAAGTTCTTCTTCTGTCGTTTCAGCCCCTGCACTTTCCGTCCAGAGGATAGAGAGTCTGTACGCTCTTGGGGTCATGAAGTTCTCTTTATGCTCCTCCCAGTAGGTACGAAGTTCCTCCTCCTTGAGCTCCACTTCGATATCAGCGGGTGCAAGCACTTTGTATGCGATTTTGTCTGCGACATTGATCGCGGAAGAGACTATCTTCTCTTCAAATGGGAGTGCCTTAACCGTGAGAAGGTTGAGTGTTTTTGCAATGGTAAGTTCCTCTCTCAGGGTCGTTTCGAATGTCTTTGCCGTTATTCTGCGGTTTTTCAGATAACTGTTATAGATCTCTTTGCTGAACTGTCCGTTCTTCTGAAACGCTCTGATCTCTTTGAGCGCATCAGCTACCTCTTCATCTGAAACGATGATGCCGTTCTCTTTGGCAAAATTAAGTATTTTTGTTTGTGTAGCGATAATTGAAAACGCTTGCTGTACCAGCCCCAGTTCTTTTGCTTTTGCCTCATCCAGCTGTCCCTGCATTCTCTGATTGTAATCCTGATAGATATCACTGTAGAGCATATTGAGTCTGCTTTGTGGAATCTCGATCTCTCCTACCTTCGCTATATTACCGGCCTTTGATCCGAAACTGTAGCTTCCCCATCCTACGAAACCTGCACCGATGAACGCGATGGTGGCTACCCAGATCGTCCATACAAGATATTTATTGTGCCTTTGCATCCAACTAATCATACTTTATCTGCCTTCAATTGAAAAATTTGTACAATATTCTATCCAATAATAAATTAAAAGGGCAGCGTGAACGATCAAGATGGTATCTAAAAACAATGAAATGATGCGCAGGGATCTGGAAGTGATCTGGCATCCCTGTACACAGATGAAAGATCATGAGACCTTACCTCTCATCCCTATCAAATCCGGGAAGGGGGTCTACCTCTATGATTTTGAAGGGAACAGCTATATCGATGCAGTGAGTTCGTGGTGGGTCAACCTCTTCGGCCATGCTAACCCTCATATTAACGAAAAGATCAAAGCGCAGCTTGAAACGCTTGAGCATGTGCTTCTGGCAGGGTTTACCCACGAGCCGGCTATCGAACTGGCGCATAAACTTGCGGATATTACCCCTGAGGGACTGAATAGAGTATTTTATGTCGACAACGGTTCGAGCGCTGTGGAAGCAGCCCTCAAGATGAGCTACCACTTCCATCTGAACATGGGGAAGCGAAAAGCGGTTTTTCTCTCGCTGACAAACTCCTATCACGGTGAGACCATCGGTGCATTGAGCGTAGGGGATGTTGCGCTTTACAAGGAGACTTATGAACCGCTGTTGATAGCCAACAGGCAGGTACGGGTACCTGCGGATCAGAGCCGGGAGGCTGCTGAAGATGCTCTCGCCGAACTTGAAGAGGTACTGCATCAACACGCCGATGAAATTGCTGCGCTGATCCTGGAACCACTGGTGCAGGGGGCAGGGAATATGCATATGTATCATCCCGCCTATCTTGCCGGTGCAAGGCAACTCACCCGGAAATACGGTGTGCACCTGATCGCTGACGAGATCATGACAGGATTTGGAAGGACAGGGAAAATGTTTGCCTGTGAACATGCGGATATCTCTCCCGACTTTATGACGCTCTCCAAAGGGCTGACCGGAGGATATCTGCCGCTCTCTGTGGTGATGACAACGGACGAGATATACAGTGCTTTTTATTGCGACTATAGTGAATATAAAGCTTTTCTGCACTCTCACTCCTACACGGGGAATCCGCTTGCCTGTTCGGCTGCGCTTGCAACACTGGAACTTTTTGAACAAGAAGATGTGCTTGGCAGCAATAGAGAAAAAAGCCGATATATATGGGAAAGGGCCGAAAAGATCGCTGCGCTTTCAAATGTGAAAGAGATAAGACAACAGGGGATGATCACCGCGATTGAGCTGCAGGGGTACAGTGCCCAAGAACGTGTGGGTATCAGTGTCTACCGGTATGCTTTGAACCGGGGGGTGCTGCTCAGGCCTCTGGGGCATGTGGTCTATTTTATGCCGCCCTATACGATCTCCTATGAGGAGATCGACAAAATGGTCGATGTGGCATATGAAGGGATAGACACAGTAAAGAAGGAGGGCTAGAAAGAGAAGAGGCCTCCTTTATTTAAGCGTTCAAAGTGCATCCGGGCCCGTTTGATTCCAAAATGCATTGCTTTTTGATAGAGCGCTTTTGCTTTTTTCTTGTTTTTAGCGGTCCCTATCCCGTGTTCGTAAAACTGTGCAAGATCACAGATCGCCTCAGGATATTCCTTCTCCGCAAGATATGTGATACGTTTCAAAGCTTCGGAGATATTTCTCTCCAGGAATCTTCCTTTAAAAAACTCCCTGGCAAGAGCCAGTTGGCCGAATTCATCCTCTGTGAGGCCTGAGAGCAGCAGAAGTTCTGCTGCTTCGGCACGCAGAGAGGGAGAATCCTCTTCGGCCAGTTTGAGCGCCTTCACGACCATCTTCTCCACATCGCCTTTTGTGTAGCCGCGTTCATCCCTGATCTGTGCTATCCACTGCTTTACGGACTCAAAGGGGTGGGTACTTCCGGCAAACAGAGGGTATTTTTTTGAGAGCTCATGAAACTGCTGCTCGATGGAGAAGATAGGGCGATAGCGGGTATCGTCTTCTGGTGTGCCGGTCGTTGTCTCTGTTTTTTCAAAAGCACTTTCTGTTTCTGTTTGATGGAGATGTTCTTCTTCTGCAGTGGTCTCTTCTGTGAGTGTGTCCGAGGGGTGTTCCGCCGGCATCGTCCGGCGATTCTCTTCTTTTAGCAGATCTTCTTTGCCCTCATCGGTTTTTTGCAGAGGTACTTCTGCCGGCGGTTTGTCTGTGTCCAGAAGAAGATTATCCTCGCAGGTGCTATGCATATCCCTTTTTCTTGGCTCCCTCTCATCTATCTCAAGCAGACTGTCCAGGTCCGGTTCTGAGTGTTTTTTGGAGGATGGAGTGTTGTTTTGCAGGTATTGGTCGATATCTGCGATCTCTTTCTTCTTTTTCCCGCTCTGATCTGTGACGAAGAGATCAAACTGCTTGATAAGGTCCAGTTCCTTTTTGCTATAGGCTTGTTTTGTCTCTTCTCCCGGGATGCGCTGATGCACCTCCTGTACGGGGTTGTCGATATACTCCTGTATCATGATCTGGGCCTGGGCATAGCTCTCAGACTCCAGGGCATCAATGATTTTTCGGATTCGAGGGTCTGCCCTGAGCAGCCTTAGTTTGGAAATTTGCAGCTGAATCGTTTCAATATCCGTGATAGATATCGCCAGGTTGATGATGCTTAGTCTTTTTTGGGTTTGATTCATTTTTCTTATCCGCTTTATGGTTTGTGGCAGAGTTAGAGTATAGCAGAAGTAAGTTTATATTTATGTGTATCTTTTCTCTGAGAGCTTCTGAGAAGAACCAGCAGAGATGCCTTTCTCCGCAGAGCAGCGGCTCAATGGACGACAGAGGAGCCCTTTTACAGGTTTGCACCGAGTGCCAGAAGCCTGCACGAGTTTTCAAGAACAGCGACTTTTTTTGCCATCTCTATGATATCTCTGTCATAAGAGATCACGCCAAACCCTTTGATCAGTATCAGGTGGCTTTCATTATGCTGAAAAAATTTCGGGATCTCATACTGTGCCCTCTCCATCCAGTCATCGATGTTTTTAGGGTCATAGATGGTGATATCGCCCAGAACTTTTTTCCCATGGTAGTCCTGCGGGGA
>JAQUFB010000097.1 GCA_028684885.1 Sulfurovum sp.
GATACGACGATAGCAAACATCGCTTTCTTTGACGGAAGGCAATGGATCACGCCAAAAAAACCTTTACTGGAAGGTACCATGCGAGCTTATCTTATAGACCAAAAGTTCCTTAGGGAAGAAAATATTCCAAGCGATTTGCTGGACCGGTTTGAAAAAGTAGCTTTAATGAATGCTATGTTAGGATTTACGATTCTAAATAACATCAAGATTTTGAAATCATAAGGCAGCCCATGACGATCAACCTTTTTCAAACACCCGAATTCGGAACTATTATGGAAACGCATCTAAGCAAAACCCTTGCCTATCTTTTTGAAAAAGATCAGGAGTTTGCCATCGTCTGCGAGATCAGACATGTCACCTTCTTCCCCGAACTTCCTTTAGATATCTCTGAAACACTCAAAGATACGGTACTGTTTGTTTTAAGCGGCTATACCTTCCAGAGTGCAAAGATCGAACAGGGGATCTTCTCTTTTGAAGCAGGATTCGGAAGTGAAAATTTCGGTTCTACCGTCTCCATGCCGATACTGGCGATCAAACAGCTTTTTGTAGAGGATACCCTTGCAGTGATCAATCATGCGGAAGTTGCTTCCAAAGTTCTCTCCAAGGAAACTTTAGCACAAAGTTCCATGGAAGCACTTCTTAACAATCCGAAAAATAAAAAATTTCTGAAAAAAAAGTAGGAAGACCTACACTGCGACTTAAGCGTCACAGTGTCCGGTAAGGATGTAGTTTACCACATTCTCTACATAGGCGTTATGCTTGTTCTCTTTGGAGTAAACGATATAGAAGTTTCTTGTCATCGTGTAGCCGCGGAGTCTGGCTTCAAACAGCTCCCCCCTGTTCACCTCTTCTTCGATCGCATGCTTGGAGATGATTGAAACAACAGGCTTCTCTTCATTCTTCTCTGCTTTTTTGATCGACTGCAGCACCGCCGTAGTATTGCTCACTTCGCTGAGTACATTGAAACTTTTACAGGATACACCCAGTTCTTCGAATACATCGGTGACCACCTGTCTGGTATGCGAACCTTCATCGCGGCAGATCCACTGAAAATCATAGAGCTCTTCTGTTTTCAGTATTTTAGGGATCGGCACGTTACTGACTACCACCAGTTCATCTTCCAGCCACTCTCTGTAGATCAGATCACTGTCAAATATAGGAGATTCAATCAATCCCAGGTCAAGCTTTCTGTCTTTGAGCTTCTGCACAATATTTTTACTCAGGTCGATACTGAGTTTCACATCGTTGTTGATCGCTTTGCTCATCGTGTTGAGACACTGCCCTGGGATGATATAGGTACCGATCGTGAACGATGCCCCCAACCTGAAGGTGATCTCTTTGTTGATGATCTTCAGTACCTCGTTCTCAGAGGCATGGATCTCTTTTTCAAGACGCAAAGCGATCTTGTAGAGCTCATCTCCTGCCGCGGTAAGCTTGATCCCGTTTTTCTTACGCTCAATGATCTTCTCGCCCAGATATTTCTCTATAAACTTTATCTGCTGCGTTACTGCGGGCTGGGAAATACCAAGCTTTGCGGATGCCTTTGAAAAGCTTCTCTCTCTTGCAACAATCAGAAACGTCTCAAGTTTAACAAAATCTTTTAACATTGATTTCCTTTTTTTATCTATATAGTAAGTGACTATCACCGGTACTATATAAACATTTGATTCTGAAAAATATTATAACAAATTATACTTAACAGTACATAAGTTGAGCTTATTGGTATATACATTATTATTTTTTTATTTTTTCCCATGCATAAAGAGCTCTAGTCATCCTTAATCATTTTAAGGGTATAATTGATAGATATCAGGAGTGAAACAAGAGACTATATGGAAACAATTATCAATCAGCTCAATCCCTCACAGCGTGAAGCTGTAGAGCATATCGACGGCGCATTGCTTATTCTCGCAGGTGCTGGTTCCGGGAAGACAAAGACCCTTACAACACGGCTCGCTTACCTTATTGGGGAAGTGGGCATCGACCCTGCCAGCACACTCACCCTGACCTTTACCAACAAAGCAGCCTCGGAGATGAGGGAGCGTGCACTTAAGCTCATGCCCCGAGAGTCCACCTATCCTCCTTTGCTCTGCACTTTTCATAAATTCGGCTTGCTCTTTTTGAAATTCCATATCGAAAAGCTCGGACGCAGCAATAACTTTGTGATCATCGACAGCGATGACAAAAAGCGTCTTATCCGCAGCATCGCCAAAGAGCTGAAGATCGATCTCAACATCTCCTTTATCGCTTCAGAGATCTCAAAATACAAAAACTCTCTGCTCCCTCCCGAAGTGGTCAAAAAGAATGCAGAACTCTCCGACTACAAAAAAGTCGCTGAGATCTACGAAAAATACCAGGAGAATATCGAAGAGAACAACCTCGTTGATTTCGACGATCTCCTGATGTTGACCTACAGGATACTCGATGAAGACTCTGAACTTAGAAAAGAGACAAGCGAACGCTACCGTTATATCATGGTCGATGAGTACCAGGATACCAATGAGCTCCAGTTCAAGCTGCTCGAACATCTCTGCAGCGAGCACGGCAACCTTTGTGTCGTCGGGGACGATGACCAGAGTATCTACGGCTGGAGGGGTGCCAACATACGGAATATCCTGGAGTTTTCAGATAATTTCGAAGGGACAAAAGTCGTCAAACTCGAAACAAACTATCGTTCTACAGAACCCATTCTGGAAGCGGCAAATACGCTCATAGAGCACAACTCCAGACGTTTGGGCAAAAAACTGGTCAGCCATAAAGGTAAAGGTGAATCGGTAAAACTTCTGCACTCGCTCGATGAGTCTATGGAAGCAAAATCCATTGCCCATGAGATACAGGCGCTTTTAGACAGAGGAGTGGACCCCGAAGAGATCGCCGTACTTTACCGTATCAATGCACTTTCAAGATCACTGGAGGAGGGTTTTACCAAAGAGGGGATCAGTTTCAAACTGATCGGAGGAATGCGTTTCTACGAACGTGCCGAGATCAAAGATATCATCTCCTATTTCAGGGTCATCTCCAACCCTTTTGATGATTTCTCCCTGCTGCGCATTATCAACAAGCCCAAACGGGGTATCGGCAAAGCCTCTATCGAGAAGCTGCAAAAAGCCGCGTATGATGCACATCTTTCACTCTTTGCCTATATTCAAAAGATGGTCTCAGGAGAACTTCCGGCCGCCGTCAGCAAAAAAGTTGCGACAGCCCTGGAAAAACTGGTAGAGGATATCAGCTTTTTACATGAAGAAATCTCAGGTACGCTTGAAAACTTCATCACCCTCTTTGAAGAGCGTATCAGACTCAAAGAACACTACGCCGCAATGGTGGATGGATTTGAACGCATCATGAACATCGATGAGTTTTATGGGTATTTCAGAGATGCCGTCACCAAAAACCCGGAACTCCATCTCGATGAGTTTCTCAATGATATCTCCCTGCAGAGCGATCAGGACCAGATCGAAGAGAATGCCATCACGATCATGAGTATCCATGCCGCCAAAGGGCTGGAGTTTGAACATGTCTTTGTCATCGGCATGGAAGAGGAGTTCTTCCCGCTGCTGGGCGAAGGGTGCAATATGGAAGAGGAGCGCCGTCTGGGGTATGTGGCGATCACAAGGGCCAAGTCCGATCTCACGCTGTGTTACGTCGACAGCCGATTTTATAAGGGACGCCGCAAAATGATAGACAAAAGCCGTTTTCTGGGCGAAGCCGGCCTGATACAGGATGCCTCGCTCAAGATCACAAAAAGCTCGGCGTTCAAAAAAGGCGATCTGGTCAAACATAAGATCTTCGGTATCGGGCGCGTACAGGCAGCCAACAAGTCCGGCAAAGAGTACAAACTCCTGATCAATTTCGGCGGAAACAAAAAAGAGATACTCAGCTCTTTTGTCCAACCGGTCTAATCGTAGGTCGGGGTGTCCTCACCCCGACAATAGTTATATTAAGAAAGCTGTCGGGGTAGGGATACCCCGACCTACGAAGGAATAATGTGACATCTATTCAATACGTCATCACCAAAGTTTTGCATAGCAAAACATACCGATACTATTCACTATTTACTATTCACTATTCACTTGATCCCAGTAAGGGATCACGATGAACCGTCTTTTTGTTGTCAACAAACCCATCTTCCGCAGCTCCAACAGCTACATGGGATACGTAAAACGCAAATACGGTACCAAGAAAGTAGGCTTTTCGGGCACACTTGATCCTTTTGCCACAGGATGCCTGATCGTCGCTACGGGTGTCTATACCAAACTCTTTCAATACCTCGATAAAACCCCCAAGAGCTATCGTGCCACGCTCTGGCTCGGGGCGAACTCTCCGAGTCTTGATATCGAAAATGTCGATTCTATCAAAGAGGTCTCCCCCTTCAGTGAAGAAGAGATCCTGGCTGTGCTGCATTCGCTGGAGGGCGAGCTGACCTACTACCCTCCCAAGTTCTCCGCCAAAAAGATCGGGGGAAAACGTGCCTATGAACTCGCACGCGAAGGGAAAGAGGTGGCGCTTAAAACGATCACCTCTACCATCTATAAGATCAAATTGATACACTATACCCACCCCTTCGTACATTTTGAAGCAACCGTCAGCGAAGGTACCTACATACGAAGCCTCGGGGCCATCATCGCAGACAGACTGGGAGTGGATGCCACACTCTCCTCTCTGCACCGTATCCATGAAGGGGCATTCAGATATGAAGAGGAGAAAGCGGTCAACCCATTCACACACCTCGCTATCCCTGCCAATCTCTACACCGGGGATGAAGACTACCTGGAGCTTGGGAAAAAACTCTCAGTGGAATATTTTGAGAACCAGAAGGATGGCACCTATCTGATAGAGACCTCCAACTTTTTTGCCATTATAGAGATCCATCAGGGTCAGGTCAGCTACAGGCTGAACCGGATACCGAAGTTTGAGGAGCATTGATCTTTTTCTTTCTTGAACATTAAAAATAAAAAGGTAAAATTCTTACAAATCTATAGCATTTGAAAAAGGGGAATTCATGCGAAAAAGTATCTATGGAGTATTAACTATTCATACCTTGTTTCTACTTGGATGCGGAGGTGGCAGTACAGGCAATCCTACTACAGTGGATATTGCCGGGTTGATCGAAAATAAAGATTTCTACAGGGTCGTTGCGGAAGAAGGCCGATACTACAGAGAAAACTTTGATGGCAATGGGACCATCAAAGATATCTATTACCTCTCGGATGACTCTCCTGATGGCAATACAACAGTTACTTATTCGATAGAGAGCCGTTATCTCTATATCACCGAAAGTGATAAATCCCTCAGGTGTTCGGTCGAGGATGCAAATACGTCGGTTATATTTAAATGCGCGCGAACCGGATAGGAGTGCCAGTGCCGTCCTGTCAACCTCTAGATGGCTTACGCTTGAAGATGCAAAAGCAAATCCTGAATGAATAAAAGGTAATCCATGTACACTATCAACGCCCATGCCAAGGTCAATATCTTCCTGAAGATCACTGGACACAAAGAGGGATACCATACGCTGATTTCGCGCTTTATGCGCGTGGAAGAGCTCTACGATACTGTTACTTTCGAACCGTACCTCTGCGAAGCGTTTACGATAGAGGGGTGCGAAGGTGTGCCTTTGGAGTCCAATACGATCTACAAAGCCTACACAACCCTCATCAAGCATACAAACAATCCCGATATAGAAACATTTTTTAAAGCCCATAAAGTCATCGTCACCAAACGCATCCCGAGCCAGGCAGGCCTGGGCGGAGGAAGTTCGGACGCGGCGGCATTTATGCGTCTCTGCAATGAAGTCTGCGGACTCAATATCGAGACAAAAACACTCTCGGAGCTGGGCAGCAAGATAGGTGCCGACCTCCCCTTCTTTATCCACAACTACCCTTCTGCCAATGTCAGCGGTTTTGGGGAGATCGTAGAGCCTTTTGAAGAGGAGACGCTGCAGCTCGAACTCTTCACGCCTGCTATCAGATGCGATACCGCCAAGGTCTACAAAACCTTCAAAAAACATCTGCTCAGAGACATCACCCCGGAGCGTTTTGCAGGGTGGGAGAAGATGGATTCAAGAACGCTCCTTGAGACAATCGCCGATCCGGTGATCCTCAATGACCTTTACGCTGCTGCCTTGATCGCCTATCCGGAGCTGGGAGAGGTTCCGCAGGCAAAAGAGGGGTGGTTCTTCTCCGGCAGCGGAAGTACATTTTTCAGGCTAAAAAGATAGCTTTCCT
>JAQUFB010000098.1 GCA_028684885.1 Sulfurovum sp.
GACGACGATGATCTATACCCATGTGGTGGCTGAGCTGAACAAGGGCAGGGTCATAAGCCCTCTGGATATGTAACCGCTGATCCTATTTCGTCACCACCTCGATATACCCCACCGGGCGTATATGCAGCAGGTTCTCTTCGATCGTGACGACATCGCCGTCGAGTTCTATGAGATTGTGGTGGTTTTGGAGGTCGATGGTCATCTCCCGGACCTCTCCGTAGAAGCTTCCAAACCTTTTGATGAAACGAAACGGGGTGAAGATAAAGAACTTCCGTGCACTCATCAGCATGAAAGGGGTCAGGAGCAGGTGGGCGGGAAGGAGGAGGAGTACGGCAAGCAGGTACTTGAATGGTCCGTGTTCGATCCATCCGAAACGCAATGTTTCGGCGAGGATGATATGCTGCAGGTCGCCCATGTTTCCCGCAGAGAACAGAAAGAGCTCCTCGTTGAGTTTGAAGAGGTGGTGTTTCTCTTTGTTTGGGATCTCTCCTCTGGCAAGCAGATCGAGCACCTCCTCCACCTTCGGGGTCTGATGTATCCTGGCGACAAGGTTGAACGAACCGGTAGGGTTGAGGATGAACGTCGGGATGCGTTCCATGTCGTGAAGCTGCTGGAGTGTACGCCGGATACGCCCGTCCCCGCCGGTGATGATGACGTAGTCATACCGTTCGATATCCTGCACTCTGGTGATCTCGGAGATATCGATGGAGGTGATATCCAGTCCGGTATGTCTGATCTCTTTGCCGATAGAGAGTATTTGCATCAATGGCCTTTAGATATTTGATCTATTTGGTTACAATTATAGCTATGAAACTTGAAAATGAAGATGCACTCGATCATCTTATCATCTGTGACCAATGTCGTACCCTCCATGAGGAGATCCCTATCGAGGACGGTACAAAAGCATGCTGTATAAAGTGCGGAAATGTATTGTACAGGTATGACTCCAGGCTGACAGACCACGGCCTGGCGCTTTCCCTCACCGCGCTGATATTTTTTGCGGTGGCAAATTTTTTCCCGATCGTTCAGATCGAGATGCTGGGAAACGAACAGTTCATTACGATACCCATGACATTTCTCTCTTTGTTTGAGAACGGTTTTTATTTTGTGGGGTTGATGTGCGCGGTGGTGCTTTTTTTGTTCCCCTTGACGATCTTTGCACTCCTTGTCCTGCTTTTCCTGCTTTTAAAGCTGAAAAAAGGAGAGGAGCTGAGCCGGAGTCTTCTGATCGGGCTCTCCTTTATGAAGCCGTGGAGCATGAACGATATCTTTCTGATCAGTATCCTGGTGGCACTGGTCAAACTGATAGGGTATGCCCAAATACATATGGGGATCGCATTTTGGGCGTTGGTGGTATTCGTGCTTTTGGATATCTATATGACAAAGCATATCCATCTAAAGGATATATGGATGCTGAGAGAACAGATCTTTATGGAGAAAGAATGATAGAAGTCGATGAAAAAGATCTGATACGCTGCCCGGTATGCGAAGCGGTCAATATCGACAGAGGCAGGGACAACAGGTGCCGCCGCTGCGGCTCTCCCATCTATCGGTATACCCATTTCAAGACAGAAAAGAGCTGGGCATACCTGATCACAGCGATCATCGCCTATGTCCCCGCAAACCTTTATCCGATGCTGGTAACCACACAGTTTGGCAAAACGGAGGAGAGTACGATCGTAGGGGGGATCATAGTGATGTGGGAATCGGGCTCCTATCCTATCGCCGCTGTGATCTTTTTTGCCTCTATCCTGGTGCCTATCATGAAGTTTCTGATTTTGGTTTATCTGCTTATTAATGTAAAATACCCTATGGGAAAAGATAAAAAGATCAATAAGCACAAACTCTACTACATGACAGAAGTGGTCGGCCCCTGGTCGATGATCGATGTGTTTGTCGTGGCGATACTGGCGGCATTGATCCATATGCACAATGTCGAGATCATTGCAGGTACGGCAGCGACGGCATTTGCACTTTCAGTCTTTTTCACCCTTTTGGCAGCACAGGCTTTTGATGAAAGCCTTATCAAGGAGAACCATTAATGTCTAAAAATATTCCACAGATAGAATCGTCTACAAAGTTCAACTTTGTCACTTCTATCTGGATCGTACCTTTCGCAGCGCTTCTTATCGCTGCATGGCTGGCGTATCAGTACTACTCGGAACTGGGGCCTGAGATCAAGATCATCTTCCCCAACAACGAAGGACTGCAGGCAGGGCAGAGCGTCATCAAGTACCGGGATGTCACGATAGGAAAAGTCACGAAGATCCACTTGGAAAATGATGGTTCCCAAGTGGCTGTCTATGCGCGTATGGAGAAAACAGCGGAATCCTTTCTGAATGAACATACGAAGTTTTGGATCGTCAAACCTGAAGTGGGAATGGGAGGCATAAGCGGGCTTGATACACTGATCTCAGGAACCTATATCAATGTCTATGCGCAAAAAGGAGAAGAGTACAGAACTGTCTTTACCGGGCTTCCCTATATCTACAGGGCAGATAGGGGAGGAGAGTATTTTCATCTGAATGCACCTGAGGGGTATAATATCACCCAGGGTACACCGATCTTTTTTAAAAATATCAAAGTGGGTGAGGTGGAATATGTCACCGTCTCACTGGATGGCCGAAGCATTGATTTTTATGTCTATATCGACAAAGCGTATGTCCCCTATATCCATACGGATTCGAAGTTCTGGATCAGGAGTGCTCTCGATGTGGATATCTCCAACGGAAGGCTCAATGTCAATATCGCACCTCTCTCTCATCTGATACAAGGGGGGATCTCCTTCTCCTCTTCCGGAGAAGATCCGGACAGGCCGGTACCAGACGGACACCTTTTTGCTCTACATAAGAACATCAGTGCTGCTGAAGAACAAAGGGGCGGCAAGGGCGGCAAGGCGGTTGAAAGATTTGAGTTACACGTACTTGATTCGGTTGCCAAACTCAAACAGGAGGCTCCGGTACGCTATGAGGGGTATGAGGTGGGAAGAGTGACAAAAGTCTCCACGGCATATGATCCCGAAACGCACAAAATGGCGGGTACGGTCCATCTGCAGATAGATACTTCCTTCTTTGAGAGCAGAAATGACCAGAATATCACCGGGAAGATGAACTTTAAGCAGGCGGTGGAAGAGGGGCTTCGCGCAAAGATTGCTGCCACCGACCCCATTACCGGTACACTCTACGTAGATCTTGTTTTCAAAGAGCATGTACCTTACCGGGCGATCACACAGGGTGAAAAATATCCTGTTTTGCCTTCTGTCAGTGATCAGAGCAGCGATTTAATGGGGCAGTTCAATGTTCTGCTGGCGCGGCTCAATACGCTGCTGGAGTCCACCAATCAAGTCGTGGATGAAAACACCAAACCGTTGCATGAGACGCTGACCAATCTCAATGAGACGATCAAACACATCAATTCTCTGGTAGCAATGAAGGAGACACAGGATCTGCCCGGCTCACTCGATCAGAGTATAAAAAAACTGACACAGACACTCGAGAGTGCCAACCGCGTGCTTAAGGGGTATGAGCATGACTCGTTGATGAATAATCAGCTGGCACAAACCCTGAAAATGGTCACGGAAACCTCTGAAGAGATGACCAGGGTGCTCAGAATGATTAACCGTAAACCCAACGCACTGATATTTGGAGAAGAGTAATGCGAAACAAACTAATGATGGCTATGATGGTTATTTTGATGGCAGGCTGCGCGACAAAAAGCCACTATTATGTACTCTCTACAGCAACGCAGCCCTCGGATGTATACCGCTTCTCCCGAAGTATCGGTGTGATGCAGGTGCTCCTTCCCAGCTACATGGACAAACGCAAATTGACCATAGCGTATTCAGGCAATCAAATATCCCAGCTTGATTCGGTATTGTGGGCTGAGGATCTCGACATCGGCCTGACGCAGCGTCTGATCAGTTTTCTGCAAAAGAAGTTTTCGCAGCCGGATGTTTTCGCCTATCCGTGGGACGTGGAGAGACAGCCTGATATCAAGGTAAAAGTGCAGATCAACCGCTTTCTGGCAGAAGGAGATACGGTATATCTGGACGCAAACTATCTGATCACGGACACCAGAACTAAAAAAAGTCATGCCCACCTTTTTCATACCGCTCTGCAAACTACTCCCGAACCGGCGGCAATCGTCAATACGATGGATAAAGCATTCGGCAAACTCGAAGAGGATATCGCAGCCAAGATCAAGTGATCTGTTGCAGGGATGCCGCTGCGCTTCAGAGCTTACGGTGTCCGTGTGAAGCGGCTGACTGTCGTATCCCCCTTAAGCACTGTCTTATCTCCCATGAGAGGTGCCCTTATATTATTATGCTACAATATTTCACAAAATTGAATGCAAAGGGTTATTCCTAAATGTCAGTAAAATATTTCATTTTATGGATGATAACTTCGGTAACACTGGCGGCCCAGGCCAGTGAAACGGAAAAAACATACGGTATTGAGACTGGGCTGGTTGAGTATAAGATCTATGGCGGGGGTGTTGTGACCCCGGAGTGCAACTTGTCGATAGAGGGATACGAAAAATTCTCTTTTAAAGCGTGGGGTGATGTGCGTATAGAAAAGATGGAACGCAAGGAGACCCTTTGGGGTACACTCTACAGCGTAGAGAGAGAAAAAACATTGAAAAAGAGCGAAAAAGAGACACTCTATACAGTGGATTTTCAGAACGAACGTATTATCACAACGAACCTTCTGGAAGGTGATATCGGAGAGGTGGATGTAAGCCGTATGGAAAAAACCGGCACGATAAATGTGGCATCACTGGAGTGTGAACTCTGGGAAGAGCGCAACAGAAAAGTATGCCTGCACAAGGGAGTTGTATTGTTGGATGAGAAGCGTTATCTGGGACTGGTTTACGGGAAAAGGGCTGATTATGTCAATTTCGACCTTAACCTTTCAGAGGAGACATTTGCGCTTCCCGTGTATCCTCTCAAGGAGGATCTCTTGATGAGACATATGATCAAAACGACCCAAACCTATAAATCAGAGACGATCTCGGACAAGATCATCAGCGCAAAGGAGACTGATCTCAACGCTACCGATAAGAATTACGCAAAGATATTCAACGGGATTTTTAATGAGCTGTTTGAAAAAGAGAAAAACTATCTCTCCCTCTTGCTAAAAACGATGCGGAAAACAAGAGCCTGTTTGCATGCTGCACGATCTCAGAGTGATACGAGCGAGTGTCTTAAGGAGATCATCGCGTTGAAATCCAGGTTCAACGGCAACGGCAACTACACGGATATGCTGCTGGCAGAGGCGGATAAGGAGGAGATGCTGGATGAGTTGGATATAAAGATCAGAGAGCTGAAGGTGAGAATGCCATGTATCAACAGAGCAGCAAATATGACAGATCTTTCTGCCTGTATGAAGTAAACCTGTGAAGTTTTATCGTATCTATATCGAACTGACCAATGTCTGCGGACTCTCATGCAGCTTCTGTCCTACAAAAAACCTTCCCTCAAAACAGATGGACCTGGTGTTTTTCGAGTCGGTGGTTTCGCAGGCTGCAGCCTACACAAGGGAGGTCGCATGCCATGTGGTAGGAGATCCCATGACGCTAGCAAATCTCTCGGACTATCTGGATATACTCCACAAATACGGACTCAGGGCGATGCTGACCACCAGCGGATATTTTCTCAAAAAACAGAGCTACAAGACACTTTTTCACCCTTCCGTGAAGCAGATCAATATCTCCCTCAATGCGTTCAACAAAAACGATACCAGGCTTACTTTCGAGCAGTATATCGCTCCCGTTCTGGCGCTTTGCGAGGAGAAATGGAAGCAGGACAAAGAGCTCTTTATCAATCTCAGGGTCTGGAACCTTGATGAGATGATGAGCGAACGCAGTTTCAATGAAATGCTCTTTGAGAGATTCTCCAAAGCATTCGGAATATCGCTCTCTCTTGACGATATCTACCTGGAACGCCCAAAATCGGTCAGGCTGGCTTCCAAAACGCTTTTGCATTTTGATGAGTACTTTAAATGGCCCTCTTTGAAAAATAGAATTTATGGTGACGGCACCTGTCAGGGGTTACAGTCGCATATCGCTGTACTGGCATCCGGAAAAGTGGTTCCCTGCTGTCTTGATTGCGATGGTGTGATAGCACTGGGGGATCTGCACGAAAACACTCTGGAATCGATCCTTAAGGGTAGACGCGCCCAGGAGATG
>JAQUFB010000099.1 GCA_028684885.1 Sulfurovum sp.
TATAAAGTGCTCTCATATACTCACGGTTAAACGTCTCTTTTGCAGGCATCTTAAAACTCGAAGGGATATTCGTGATATGGATTTCAAAACTGTCTCTTTTTGCAAGCGAGATGATATTATAGAGGTTGCAGACCCCCTGATACTTGATCAGGGTGCTTATCGAGCGATTGGAGATATCGGTGACGTTCAGGGAAACCGGGGCATATTCAGGATCGATCTTCGTATTGCGTATCAGCCAAAATTTCTTTTTGGGATGTACTCCCAGTTTCTTTTCAAGTTTGGGGATATTCAGATCACGGGGATAGACAAAGATCTGCCTTGTGACCGCACCATCCACATGCACCTCCTGATATCTCTTCCCCTCAATCACTACATCAATCAGCATAGGGGGGAATGCACCGGGGATCGAGGAGGAGGCAAGCATAATATCCAGGATAAGCTTGCAGGCATCGGGCCGGCCGCTTTGTGCGATATTTGTGATATTCCACACTACAGGGCGCTGTGCATCCAGATTGGTTGTTCCGATCTGGAGTATACGCCCCTTTTCCCCTTCTTGTGCAATCGCTGCCACTAACTCGTCGGTCACGACCTTTTCAAGCCTTTTCCTCAGCGGTGTATTATCGCCTATCGAGGAACCGCCGAAAAGCGCATTGAGCGGGGTTTCTGTAACGATATTCTCTTTCGAGGTTTCCGTAAAAAGATCTTTCAGCACATGGTCATACTCAGATCCCAGAAAGGCAAACGGAGCGATCAATGCCCCCGTTGAAACGCCTGTGACCATGAAAAACTCGGGACGGTCCCCGCGCGCACTCCATCCTTCCAGAAATCCTGCACCATAGGCACCATCTTCTCCGCCGCTTGAAAGCGCCAGGATATCGACACGCTTATACAGCAATTTATTGGAGCGTAAATGCTTGGCATTATGATAGATCTCATCCGATGTCTTGTCGCCCCACTGACGGATATTATGGTACCCTATCACATCCGCATCAACATAGTGATCCTCATTGGGTGCACTAAACGTACGTGACTTGCCAGAACAGGCAGAGAGCAATAATAACAGCGGCAAAATCATCAACAAACGTACGCTCAAATCCATCCCCTTTGAAAGAGTTATGGGCTAATTATGACATAATCCTGTTGATTTTGAAAAGATGCTTTTTTGCGCTACACTTAACCTACCATATGGCATCATGCCACTGCACCAGCGTCAGTCTGTATCCCTTCTCTACAGGCAGTACCTCATGTGAAAAATAGGGATTGCTGGGGAAGACTACCATATCTCCGGCTTGCGGTTTGATTTTTACAATTTCACCGTGTTTATCATAGAGATAGTTAAAAAGCAGTTCTCCTCCGCTGAAACCTTCATCGTAGTCACCGTTGCTGTCTCTATGGCTGGTTCCAAAAAGCACTGTTGTCAGTTTGCGTTCGGGCGCCACGCATTTGAATGCAACAGTCTGGCCCTCTTCATCTACCAGTTCACTGGAGTCATCCGCATGCTTGACATAGAAGTAGCCTTCTTTGTACTCCAGTACCTGTATCTCGGTAGAGAGCATCATCACCGCACCGAAATACTCCTCGATCATCGGCTTATACTTCAAAAACTGCTTTTCATAGTACTCGCTATAAAAGTCATCCAATGTATAGATATTGGTCTTGCGGTACTTTGTGACCACATCAGCTTCGATAATCCCGCTGACGGACTCCTGTTTCACTTTGGCCGCCTCTGCATCCTCATCTTTTCTCACCATGGATGCCAGCTGCATGCAAAGTTCGGGGGTAAAAAAATTTTTTATGATCAAATAGGGAGTTTCTCTATAGGGATTGGGAAGCAATCTATTAGTGATCTCCAGCTGTTCCAACCGTGCATCACAATGGATTTGGTTACTGATTTGTATCATGTAAAGCTCAAAAAATAAGATAGCTATAAAGCACAGCATTATAGTCCAAAAATCAGTTTTTTTTCTAAAATATTTCTTAAATTACTTTCCCTCTTCAAGGAGGTGTTCAATACTGCCGCCATAACAGACTAACCCTTGTCTCCTCAATGTATGTCGAAACGGCAGAAACAATGGGTATGCCTGCTCCGCCATTTCCGTTTACGATAGATACTTTTATTTAATTGGTAAGATCAAAGGTTCTATTGTGTGCTTTTCCCCGGCCATTACCGAGCCCCATGCCTCTGCCATTTCCCTGGCAAGGCTGGCCGTTTTTATTGGTTCTTCTACCAAAACCGGTTCCCGCTCCACTTCCGTTTCTCAAGCCATCACCGCCGCCGCTATTCTCTATCTGCGTATTTTGATTTCTGTTGCCCATGCCTCTGCCATAACCGGCTCCTGTACCGCCTCTATTATTTGGTTGATAACCGTCGACATAACTATTTTCTATTGGAAGATTTTGATTTCTGCCGCCAAAACCTCTGCCATATCCTCTCTTCTGAGCCTGATTGTTATTTCCGGCACCTCTTCTGCACCCCAGTCCTTTTCCTTGACCGCGTCCAAACATCGTGTATCCTTTAAAATTTTGATATGATGTTCACTAATTTGAACATATGACCATATTATAATGAACATATGTCCAAATGTCAAGTGCTTTTAAAATGATTTTCTTATGTCTATCTTTTTTGAACTTCTATGGCTTTCTGATTGATAAGGGCATCGGCAATTTTTTGATGGGCCGACTGTATAAGTCTTGCAAAAGTCGTGCGGGAAATTCCCATTTTAGCCGCTGAACCTTCCTGATACAGCAACTCCAGATCAGCCAGTCTGATAGCTTCCATTTCGTCTTCATAAAGGATGACCGCTCCATAAGTGTCCCTGGGAAGCCCGCATGGCTTAAAGCACACCTTTGAGTGATCCGCATCTATATTCCTGTTTTTTCGTTTTCTACCTACGCAATTTCTCATATCTACCCTGTATTATTTTTCTCTCATTATATCGCGCATATGTTCAGAATTCAAGGTTTCTCAAAAGATATATTCCCGGATTTTCATCTGTTCAGTTTAAAACCAAGTAGCTATAATGTCATCACTATAAATACCATGGAGACCTATCATGCAGCTTGACTGGCAAAAAAATCCGCTTATCCCTGTAATCGCCCAGGATGCAGAGACCAATGAAGTTCTCATGCTTGCCTATATGAACGAAGAGGCTTACAACCTGACGCTTGAGACCGGGTTTGCACACTACTTCAGCAGGAGCAAACAGCGTATCTGGAAAAAGGGCGAAAGCTCGGGGCATACACAGGAGATCAGGGATGTCCTGCTCGACTGTGATGCGGATACCGTCATCCTGAAGATCAAACAAAACGGTGTAGCCTGCCATACCGGACGCAGAAGCTGTTTCTTCACTTCGGTGGTCCAGGATAAGATCATCCTGGATAAAGAGGTGGACACCGATGCGATCTACGGGGTCGTCGATACCCTCTACCATACGATCCTGGAACGCAAAAATGCGGATGAGAGCCAAAAATCATGGACCAAAAAACTGCTGAACGACAAAGCGCTTATGCTGAGCAAGATACGCGAAGAGGCGGACGAAGTATGTCTCGCTATCAGCGAAGAGAGCGATGAACAGGTGATCTATGAGAGTGCCGACCTTCTCTACCATACCCTTGTCGGCCTGGGATACAGAGAGATCTCTCCCGACCGTGTGAAACAGGAGCTTGCCAGACGCTTTGGCATGAGCGGTATAGAAGAGAAAGAGAGCAGAAAGAAGTAAAAGCTCCTCCTATCCTTCCATATCCCGAGGCGGGAATCAAAACGCAGATCATCTTAAACTTCCGTTCCTGATGCGCTTTTCGAAGCACTTCAAATCCAGCCCATTTTAACCCTTCGACGGGCTCAGGACGAACGTGAGATCAACCCGATAAAACATTGATTCAATGTTTTAGCTTATCCTTCTTCCATACAATCGTACACCCCATACTCATCATATTAGCTTGTATTATAATATTAATAAGTAATTTTTATAGATATAACACGCATAATATTTCATTTCCAGAAATATAAAACAGAAGAAAAAATTTGAAATTTCTTTATGCTCCCAATTTATTTAACGTAAATGTAATCTATAAAAAAGTATAATCCCCCTTTTAAATTAACAAAAGGAAAAAACACTATGGAAATTATGGTAGCTGTATACAGTACTGTTCTAGTAGTTGCTTCATCAATGTTTGTTTATTTCAACACAGGCAGCCGTAAGCACTAAGTTCAAATAGGTATGATACGGAGCGTATCATACTTTTTCTCTTTTAAAGCATTCTCTCAAAACACAAATCAACCCCGGATTTTACGCTTTGCCATTACAAAATATTCTATTCACTCGTTACGACGCAAATAAGAGGCTATGACACCTGTTGGATAGATGTGGGTGGTTTACGGGTGATTATCTAAGAGAGGTATTCCCACGTATAACGTGGGAACAAATCAATGCATCAGTAAAATCAGGACTCTGAACTGCAGCATCCCGGGCTTTCTGCATTGCCGCCGGCAAAATAGTTACCGTCAAAACTGACCAGCGAATAGTTTCTGTCTGTTCCCAAAGACTCCTTGAGCCCTTCAATAGACAAGAATCCCAGAGAAGTTGCCCCGATCTTCTGCGCGATCTCCTCGACAGAGTGGCTTGCTGAGATCAGTTCGGCCTGGGTCGGGGTATCGATACCGTATCGGCACGGATATTTGATCTCCGGTGCGGCGATACGCATATGGACCTCTTTTGCCCCCGCTTCCAGGAGCATTTTTACGATCTGTCTGGAGGTCGTACCGCGTACAAGCGAATCATCGATAATCGCGATGCGCTTCCCTTCGATAATATGTTTGATCGGAGAGAGCTTGAGTTTTACCTTCAGATTTCTGATCTCCTGTGTCGGCTCGATAAAGGTACGCCCTACATAGTGGTTACGCACGATCCCCATCTCAAACGGAACGCCGATCCCCTCGGCATATCCTTTCGCAGCTGCGACGCCGCTGTCGGGTACCGGCAGCACCAGGTCTACATCTGCGGGAGCCTCTTTGGCAAGTCTTCTCCCCATCTCGAGGCGTTTTTGATAGACGTTCTTCCCGTCAATGATGGAGTCCGGTCTCGCAAAATAGATATATTCAAATGCACACGGATGGTAGTCCGCTTCAAAGAGCCTTTCAGAATAGGGCTCTTTCCCCTCTTCAAATGTCAACATTTCGCCCGGTTCGACATCTCGGATAAACTCCGCACCGACCAGATCAAACGCGCAGGTCTCGGACGCTACGATCCATCCTCCATCAGCAAGCCTGCCCAGGCTCAGCGGACGGATACCGAAGCGGTCACGGATCACGAACATTTTGCTGCGACTCTGGATCGCCAGACAGTATGCCCCTTCTATTTTGGTGATCATATCTTTAATGCGGTCTACCAGTGAATCTTTCTGGCTTTTTGCGATCAGATGGACGATGTTCTCCGTATCCATGCCTGTCTGGAAGATCGCCCCCCTGTCGATCAGCTCGTTACGTACCTCGTTCTTGTTGACAAGGTTTCCGTTGTGGGCGACAGAGATCTCTCCAAGTTTGTAACGGGCAAACACAGGCTGTGCATCAAGCACGGAGTCATCTCCCGCCGTAGAGTAGCGGTTGTGACCGATCGCACAGGTACCCGTAAGTACCTTGAATGCCTCATCATCGAAGACATCAGTCACCAGGCCGCGTGCCTTGATAAGATGGATCTTCTCCTCATCTGCACTCGAAATTCCTGTAGACTCCTGTCCTCGATGCTGCATCGCAAAGAGTGAGTAGTAAGCTACCTTGGAAGCATTTTTTGAACCATATACACCGACAATTGCACACATAATTATATCCCTAAACAGTCATTGATCGAGTAAAGACCCGGTTTATCTTGAGTGATCAGCCACTTTGCGGCCCTGATCGCACCTTTTGAGAATGTCTCACGGCTTGTTGCCGTGTGGTTGAGCTCCAGGAACTCCCCGTCATTGTAAAATCCTACCGTATGCCGTCCGACGATATCTCCGCCTCTCAGAGCCATGACAGCGATCTCATCTTTGCTTCGTGCACCGATCTGTCCGTCACGGCCGCTGATACGCACATCGCTGAGCTCGAGCCCTCTGCCCTTTGCGGCAAACTCTCCCAGTGTCAGCGCAGTACCTGAAGGTGAGTCCACCTT
>JAQUFB010000019.1 GCA_028684885.1 Sulfurovum sp.
ATAGCACTCATCGCCAAACTCTTCTAAACACCATCTCATAGGCTCTTCCAAAGTTTTATCAAATCGTAGTGTCTCTATCAGCTCATCTCTGAACTGTGCTTTTAATCTTTTTGGTCGCTCGATATTTACTTTGTAGTACCCAAAGTCGCTGTTATCGAAGATTTTAGAGGCAATTTTTCTACCGTCCACCTCTTCGTTGCATTCTGCAAACTTCTCATACACTTCCATGATTTTTGAGATATGTTTTGGTTCAAGCTCACAGTTTTTATCTCCAAGGTTTTTTCGTAGCTTACTATAGAGGTCGTTTGCATCTATAAGTTGTACTTTACCTCTTCTATTTTGGGCTTTGTTGTTTGAAAGCAGCCAGATGTATGTCGTGATACCAGTATTGTAAAAAAGATTGTTTGGCAGCTGGATGATAGCATCTAACAAGTCATTTTCAATGATATAGCGTCTTATATTGCTCTCTCCGCCACCTGCATCACCAGTAAAGAGTGAACTTCCGTTGTGAACAGAAGCTATACGGCTTCCTATGGCACTTGAAGATGTTGGTTTCATCTTGTTTACCATCTCCATCAAAAACAGTAGTTGTCCATCACTGCTTCTTGGAGTAGCATCAGCTTCGCTTTCATCTCCCCAGTAGTCTTTAAGTCTTACGATAAATCTAGGGTCTATGATCTCTTTGCCGTCTTTTATGTATTTTTGATCACTTGACCATGATTTTCCATAAGGGGGATTTGAGAGCATAAAGTCAAACTTCACATGGCTAAAATCATCTACTGCAAGTGTTGAGCCGTTTTTGATGTTTTCAGGGTTGTTGCCTTTTATCATCATATCTGATTTACAGATGGCGTATGTCTCGTCATTTATCTCTTTTCCGTAAAGATAAACATCCCCACTAGCTCGTATCTCTCCCTCTTCGTCTTTAATGAAGTTTTGAGACTCTGTAAGCATTCCTCCACTTCCACAAGCTGGATCATAGATAGTCATGATCGCAGGCAGGCTCAATTTTATAGGATTAAACACTATATGTGTCATAAGATCGATCACTTCTCTTGGGGTAAAGTGCTCTCCCGCCTCTTCGTTGTTGTCTTCGTTGAACTTTCTGATAAGCTCTTCAAACACATACCCCATACCAAGGTTTGTAAGGGGTGGAAGCTTTTTGCCGTCTGGATCAAGTGCTTCTTTGTCTGTTAGGTTTATGTATGGTGAAGTGAACTTTTCAAGTACATCTAACAGTACATCTTTGTCCGCCATGTGTTTTATCTGGGCTTTTAGCTTAAACTTGTCAATTATCTCGATAACATTTGAACTAAAACCGTTTAGATACTCTGTGAAGTTTGCCTCAAGTATTTGAGCTGAGTTTGTAGCTGTATCATAAAGCTTTTGAAGTGTCCACTTGCTTGTGTTGTAAAATACATATCCACTGGCATCTCTTAGCCCCATATCGTCAAGTTCTGTAAAGCCAGCTTCCTCTTTTTGAAACTTTAGCTCTTCAAGTACCGCATCTTTTGTTGGTTCCAAAAGTGCATCGAGACGTCTCAGTACTACCATGGGCAAAATCACATCTCTATATTTACCCCTGACATAGACATCCCTTAAACAATCATCTGCGATTGACCATATAAAACTTACTAATCTGTTGTGTGCTGCGTGGTTCATTTACCTGTTTTTCCCTGTCTCTAATATTCTTCCTGATTAACGAAGTGCTTCCAAAACTTTGATCGCCTGTCTGTGCTCCGCCACGTCATGGCAGCGTACGATGCTTGCACCGTTCTCCACTGCCTTGAGGTGGATCGCCAGTGTCCCGGGAAGTCTCTCCTCTGTCGGTGTCGGGATGATCTTGTCGATCATCGATTTTCTGCTCGCCCCTATCAGCACTTCGCAGCCAAAGTGGGTAAAGTGGTCCATGTTTCTCAAAAGCGTCAGATTGTGCTCCAGGCTTTTCCCGAAACCTATCCCCACATCAAGGATGATCTGCGCCCGGCTGAGTCCCATCGCTTCGCACTTGGCGATGCGCTCCTCGAAAAAATCGCTGACCTCGACGGTCACATCCTGATAGCAGGGCTCTTTCTGCATTGTCTGAGGCGTACCCTGCATATGCATGATGCAGAGCTTAGCATTGTATTTCACCGCAAGTTTGATGATCTCCTCATCATTGGCACCGGTGATATCGTTGATCAGCCCGAACCCGCTTTTAAGCGCATACTCTACCGCACTCGGCGTGTAGCTGTCGATGCTGAAGAGCGCTTTTTCATAGAGCTTTTGATCATGTATCGCATCGCAAATCGGCCTGATACGCTCCAGCTCCTCCTCTGCGCTCACTTCTTTCGCACCGGGACGGGAGGATACGGCACCGATATCGATGATCTCTGCACCCTCTGCTATCATCTTCTCGCACTGTGCCACGGCATCCTCGGCCACAAACCTGCTCCCCTCGAAAAAACTGTCATCGTTGGCATTGATGATCCCCATGATACGGGTCGGATAGCGTTTTGCAGAGAGAAACCTCTTCAGTTCGCCTGCCAGAGCCTTCAGCCCGAAAGGCTGCGCAAGCTCTTTGCGCGAAAGGATCTCGATATGCTTTTTCGTGCCGACCAGGATACAGTCATAGGCAGGTTTTTCGCAGAGTATCACGCCGCCGGGCACTGCCAGTTCCGCGCCGATACTCAGTGCATCCTGCTTCAGGATATTCGCCGCAGGGGTTTTGAGGTCTTTGATATAAAAGCACAGCAACTCCATCTTCTTCGCCATAATGGAGATACCGCCACTCTCCACACCGAGTGCCTTGAGTGCCGCTTCTTTATCCGTAATATCACCAAGTTTATAGATTTGCATACGTATGATCTCCTGTCAATAGCTTACTTTGTTCTCAAAGCATACCGCAACTCTTCACTATTAATTATTAATTATTCACTTTCAATACAGCCGCATTGAATCGTTTTAGCGCTTTTTCTTTGCCAGCAGCTTCAAGAGCAGCGTATTGAGTACAAAGGAAGGAGGCGAGCCCATATCAAGTGCCATAAAAGCATCGGAAAAGAGTTTCAGGGTCTTTTCATCAAGGTTGAACCTGCCTGAACGCATCGCCGCCTTGGAGATCTCTTCAACGATCCGCTTCATCTCCGTAGCAGCCGTGCGTTTATGCTCCTGAACAAAGGGATAGACCGTCTCCAAAGAGAGCTGCAAGAGATCCAGTCCCAAATCCTCATGCGAAACAGTGTCGCCCGATACATGTACCGGCAGACGCGAACGTATCGTAGCAAGTATCGTCGCTTTGCCCGGCGTGATCAGGATAAACTCTTTATGCGGAGGAGGCTCTTCGATCACTTTGAGCAATTTATTTTGAACGACAGGGCTGAAAAGACGTGCGGCAAGGATGATCACCGTGGTCTCTTCGCTGGCAAGATAGGCTTTCTCTATCGCCAGTGCGGCATCCTCGACGAGGAAATTATCTTCCTTGACGATCTTGACGATGCGCTCATCGCTTTTCAGCGCTTCAAGTGCTTTGATCGTCTCTTCGATCCGGGGAGTAATCAGTACCTGGCTGGTAAGTTCTAATCTGCTCATGACTCTAAGTCTAGATCACCGAAAAGTGCTGCTGAAAGCGTCTCGTCAAAAAGTCTGTAAAGCTGCAGAAGTTTAATATCCAGAAGCGGATCAGCGCTGCGTAGGTGGAAACTGTTCTGTGCCTCCTCATCCATCAGCCATAAAAAACTGTCATCATTCCGAAAGGCGATCTTGGTCGCAGCATGATCCCCTTTCCCGATATACCAGATATAGTATCCGTTAGGGTAGGAGATCTCAAGCATATCTTCGAGAAGCTGGATATCCTCTTTGGACTTCACGTTATGAAGATTCGGGAAACATCCGCCAAGCGGATAAAAAGGCAAAAGAGGACGGTGTTTCTCAAAGTCATTGACCTTTTGAAGTATATACCTTGCAAACCATTGGCGCGATTCATCCGTCATCACCAGTACCGTTTTGCCTTCCAGTATCTGAGAGACTGCGTTATTAACAAGAGGAGCCCATGCGAAACGGTGCTCTTCCATCCACGAGAAAGCGCTCTCTTTCTCCCGGATCGTGTCCAGTGTCCACTTTAAGAGCTGCTGCACGGGGATTACTTGTCTAACTCGTAAGCTTCATGCAATGCGCGGATTGCAAGCTCGCCGTACTTCTCATCAACGACCATAGATATCTTGATCTCGGAAGTTGCGATCATCTGGATATTGATATTGTTCTCTGCCATCGTCGAAAATGCTTTGGCTGCGACACCGGAGTGAGACTTCATCCCAACACCCACGACAGAGACTTTGCAGATCTTCTCGTCAAAGTCCATCCCTTTGATATCATGATCGAATTTTTCGATCACCGACTTTGCATTCTCCAATTCGCTCTGAGGAACGGTAAATCCGAGGTTTGTTTCACCGTCTGCTGTTGCCACATTCTGGATGATCATATCCACGTTGATGTTATTCTCGGCAAGCATGGTAAAAATTTCCGCCGCGATTCCTGGCTTGTCGGAGACGCCTCTGAGTGTCACTCTTGCCTGATTTCTGTCCAATACAACACCGCTTACCAAAACTGCTTCCATATTTTCATTCTCCTCTGTTATCAATGTACCTTCATTGTCGCTAAAACTGCTTTTTGCATACAGTTTAACATGCAGTTTCTTAGCCAATTCAACCGAACGGTTCTGCAATACCTTCGCACCGAGACTCGACATCTCAAGCATCTCGTCATAAGAGATCGTATCAAGCTTTTTCGCTCTTGGTTCTATGCGCGGGTCTGTGGTATAGATACCATCCACATCAGAGTAGATCTCGCACTGGTCCGCCCCGATCGCACCCGCGATCGCTACGGCAGAAAGATCTGAACCGCCGCGCCCGAGTGTAGAGACATTTCCCTCTTTTGTGATCCCTTGGAAACCCGCAACGATCACGATCTTTCCTTCAGCAATCGCATCCTTCATCGGTTGGGGATCGATCTCTTCGATACGCGCATAAGTATGGAACGTATCCGTGACGATTCCTGCTTGTCTTCCCGTCATTGCGACAGAAGCATAGCCTTTTGCCTGCAGCGCGATCGACAGCAGTGCCGCAGTCACTCTCTCTCCCGAGCTCAGAAGCATATCCATCTCTTTTTTCGCAGGGTTGCTGCTGAAGTGCTCTGCATATTCTACAAGCTTATTGGTCTCTCCGCTCATTGCAGAGACGACTACCACCAGGTCATGTCCCTCTTCACGTGCTTTGATCACGCGGGACGCTACGTTTTCTATACGGTCCAAACCGCCAACACTAGTTCCACCATACTTATGGACGATTAACATCTTTTGCCTTTTCTCAAATTTTAAATTAAACCCTCATCTTTAAAGTAGTCGATCACTTTGCGATAGACTTTACGTTTTAAATAGGTCACCTTCTTAAACACATCTTCATATGCAACAAAATCATACTCTTCAAACTCCGGGATATCATATGCATTCAGATCGATCGTCGCCCCCTCTTTCAAACGCACCAGAAAATACTTCTGGGTCTGTCCGTCATAGGGATAGATTTTATGGCTTCTCGCCGAATCCGGAAAGTCATAGGTGATCCATTCGGGAAACTCCCCCAATATCTCAACTTCTGCACACCCTATCTCTTCAAGCAGCTCCCTGCGCAAGGCTTCGTACGGCGTCTCTCCGTCATCGATACCACCCTGCGGGAATTGCCAAACATTTTTGACATCACTTCGATGCGCGATAAAAAATTCGCACTTATCTGGATAATTTGAGGAGAGTATGACAGCTGCAACATTTGGGCGATAACGCTTTTTTGTCTGCATCTGCTCTTCCACAACTTAACTAAAGTAATTTTTTCTGATAAAATTTTATCTAAAATAGAGTTATATTCAGTTTTGAAAAGACTCCAAAAGGTGTAATTTGCTGACCTACCTTCATATCCCCTACTGTGACTCCAAATGTCACTACTGCAGCTTCAACTCCTATGTGGACAAGTTTGATACGCGCAAAGCCTATATGGATGCGCTCCACAGACAGCTGAAGTTCGAACTTGAACGCTTTGAAGCGAAAAAAGGTTCGATCGAGACACTCTTTATCGGGGGCGGCACCCCTTCCACCGTGGCGCCTGAGCTCTATGAACCTATTTTTACACTGTTGCAGCCCTATCTGCAGGAGGGCGCGGAGATCACCACGGAAGCCAATCCCAACTCTGCAACCGCTTCCTGGATAGAGGGGATGCAAGCATTGGGCGTCAACCGTATCAGTTTCGGTGTGCAGAGCTTTGATGAAGAGAAACTGAAGGCCCTGGGCCGTGCGCATAGCCCTAAGCAGGCCAAAGAGGCGATCACACTGGCATACAAACTGGGGATAGCGCATATCTCTCTGGACCTGATCTACAACTACAGAGGTGATACAAAAACCCTGCTTCACTCCGATATCGCGCAGGCTTTTGAGTTGCCGATCGATCATATCTCAGCCTATGAACTCACGATCGAAGAGGGGACAAAATTCACACAGACACCCGAAGCCAGACAGGAGAATGAAGCGCTGGCATTTTTTGTTGCCGACAGGATCAAGGAGCGAGGCTTTGAGCACTATGAGATCTCCAACTTCGGACGCTACCAAAGCAGACACAACAGGGGTTACTGGGAGCTCAAGGACTACATCGGTGCGGGAGCCGGTGCTGTCGGCTTCCTCAAAACGCGCCGTTACTATCCGCAAAATGATATTTACGCCTATATCTCCGATCCGATGCGGATCAGCGAGGAGCTGCTCAGTGCTGATGATCTCCTGACCGAAAGGCTTTTTCTGGGGCTGCGCAGCAATATCGGTATTGAGAGTGCAATGCTAAGTGAGTCTATGATAAAGAGAGCAGAGACCCTTTTGGCAGAAGATAAGCTCCATCGGGAGGGGAGCCGCTACTTCAATAAAAATTACTTTTTAAGTGATGAGCTCGCACTCTATATTTTAGGATAATTGGTTAAAATACAGCAATTAAACAAGAAGGCATTTTATGTTTGGAATCGGATTTACTGAGTTAGTCCTTATCGCTATCATTGCCATCCTCTTTTTGGGGCCCGACAAGCTGCCTCAGGCAATGGTGGATATAGCAAAATTTATCAAAAGCATTAAACAGACCGTAGGCGAGGCAAAAAGTTCGCTTGAGGAAGAGATCAAGATCGCCGATCTCAAAGAAGAGGCAATGAACTACAAAAAACAGCTTACAGAAGTTTCGGATGAGCTGAGAGGCTTTAAGAACCTGAGTCTGGAGGATCTTGATGATGATTTTGCTCCCCGGGAAGAGTCATCGGATATGACCGCTGCACAAAAACACAGACAGCAGATTGAAGCAGAAGCGAAAAGCACTGCCCCGGAACATAACGAGAAGATCGCTACGCAGGTCGAACCCAAACAGGAATACAGCGAGATCAAAACAAAACCAAAGAAACCGGACCCTTATGCACAGCCTGACAGAACACCCAAAGGCTCTGTAGCAGAAGAGAAAGAGAAGAAAAGCGGGGATGCCTGATGTTTGAAGATCTCCGTCCCCATTTAGCCGAGCTGCGCAAACGCCTCGGGCTTTCAGTCATCTCTGTCTTTATCATGTTTGCGATCGCATTTACTTTCCACAAACATATTCTTGCCTGGGTTACCCAGCCCCTCAATGATGCGCTCACCCAGGTAGGCCTGGTCATAGAGAGCAAGAGTGCTACGGAGTGGAAGATACAACAGGATCAGAACACCACTGAAGTCACGCTCAAAACACCGGAGTATCAGCCGGAGAGCGCACAGTCCTATGCGCAGGAGGCTTCAGTCTCGGCAGGGAAACTGCGTGACGATCTGACCCAGGCTTCCGATCTTGCAGGAAAACAGGAGAATCCCGAACTGGCTTCGCTGCTCAAAGAGGCTGCCTCCTCTGCCAAAGCCACTGCAGATGCCACGGCACAACTCGTTAAACTTCTGGATGATGTCAACCACTCGGTAGAGAACGCCGGCAAAAAGAACTTTGAAGGGATGGTGACAACCCACCAGATCGGGGGAGTCTTCTTTGTCGCGCTCAAGGTCTCTTTCTTTGCTGCACTGCTTGGCGCACTGCCGTTCATCCTTTATCAGCTCTGGCTCTTCGTCTCTCCGGGGCTCTATGATAATGAAAAGAAGATGATCATCCCGTTTGTCGCAGGCGGGTCGGTCATGTTCTTTGTCGGTGTACTTTTTTCCTACTATGTCGTCACACCGTTTGGATTCCAGTTCCTAATCACTTTTGGGTCCTTCCTCTATACCCCGCTGATCAATATCGAAGATTATGTAGGGTTCTTCGCCAAGATCATGATGGGGTTCGGTATCGCCTTCGAGCTGCCGGTCTTTGCCTACTTCCTGGCACTGCTGGGCCTTGTGACAGACAAAACGCTCAAGGATTTCTTCAGATATGCGATCGTGATCATTTTTGTTCTCGCAGCCCTGCTTACACCGCCGGATGTACTGACGCAGTTTCTGATGGCAATCCCGCTTATCGTTCTTTATGGAGTCTCCATTCTTATCGTACGTATGGTTAATCCGTACGAGGGAGACGATGACGAGGAAGCAGCAGAAAAGAAGGATAGTTAACCCTTGGCAACTTCATCTGAACTCGTTACCGAAAATTACAACTATGAACTCCCCTCGGAGCTCATAGCCTCCAAACCCGTCTATCCCAGAGATAGTGCCAAACTTCTGGTCTATGACCGTCATAGCGATACCATCACCCATACTACCTTTGCCCACCTTCTGGAGTACCTGCCCGAGGCGTGCCATGTCTTTTTGAACGATACTCGTGTGATCAAAGCACGTATTTTCGGTCACAAAGAGAAGATCGGCGGACTGGGAGGAGGCAAAGTGGAACTCCTCTTCAACAAATCGCTTGATGCCTACCGGTCTCTGGTACTGATCCGCGGCAAAGTACATGCAGGGATGAAACTCTACTTTGATGAGGGGTTGGTTGCAACCGTGGAGGAGCTGCATGAAGACGGTACACGTACCGTCACTTTTGCGCAGGATCAAACACCGCTGCGTTTTGAAACACTGGTAGTGCTGCTTGACAGGATCGGCCATCTTCCGCTGCCTCCCTATATGCAGCGTGAAGATAACAAAGAGGATGAGAGGGACTACCAGACCCTCTTTGCCCGGCACGCAGGTGCGGTCGCAGCCCCTACGGCATCGCTGCATTTTACCCCTAAACTCTTTGAAGCGATGCAGAAAAGGCATCAAACACACAAGATCACGCTGCATGTAGGTGCAGGCACCTTCAAGCCCGTAGAGAGCGAAAATATCCTCGATCACCCGATGCACTCGGAGTTCTTTTCTATCAGTGACCAGGCAGCAGCGGTACTCGACAGCAATGTCCCTATCCTGGCGATCGGCACCACCGTGACTCGTACCGTGGAGTACTATATACGTACCGGTAAAAAAGAGGGCGAATGCGACCTTTTTCTCAACCCGCACAACCCTCCCCGACGTGTGACACACCTCCTCACCAACTTCCATCTGCCTAAAAGTACACTGATTATGCTGGTATCATCTTTTATTGGAAGGGAAAAAACGTTACAATTGTATCAAGAGGCGGTAGAGAAGAACTACAGGTTTTTCTCTTACGGGGATGCAATGCTTATTCTATAGAGGTATGAGATGAAAGAGTTCACAGCACTACTTTTTGCGATGCTCCTGCTCTCAGGATGCGCCCAAAAAAAACCCTACACCTATCCCAACTACGATATCATCAAACCTGAAGTGGCCTACAAACCGAACCGTTACAACATCCAGACACAACTGGGGTCCAATCTGGACAAACCCTACGTGTGGGCCGAAGAGGGACCGGATGCCTTTGACTGTTCCGGGCTCACCTACAATATCTACGGGCAAATGGGGGTAGAGATCCCCCGTGTCGCGAGAGAACAGGCCAAAGTGGGTAAAACCGTCCCCTTTGAAAAGCTGCATGAGGGTGACCTGATCTTCTTTGGTTCGACCAATCCACAAAGCAAACATATCAACCATGTGGGCATCTATCTCGGAGAGGGCTGGTTTGCACACGCAAGCAGCAAAACGCGCAAGGTCACGGTGACACATTTTGATGAAGAGCCGATTTATCTCAAACGTATGAAGGTATGCAAACGCTACCTCAGCAGAGATGAGCAAAAGCTCTATATGAGCGCTGATGCACCGATTCAAAAAATGCATGTCACCAGCTCACGCTACACGACTCCATGGAAGAGAGGAATGCCACTCCCAAAAAAAGCCGTGCCCAACTGAGTCGCATCTATGGCAAAAGTCTCACCCAATATCCCCTGTCCCTGCGGAAGCCATAAGAAGTATAAAAAGTGTTGCGCCATCTATCATAAGGGAGTACCGGCCCCGGATGCACTGACGTTGATGAAATCGCGCTACAGTGCCTATGCCACAGGCAATGCTGCCTATATCATCAACACCACACACCCCGAGAACCCAGAGTATACCAACGATCGTACATCATGGGGAAAAGATATCGATCGTTTTAGCCAATATACCGAGTTTCTTGGATTGAAAATTATAGAGTTTGTTGATGGCAAGGAGGAGGCCTATGTCACTTTCGAGGCCTCGCTCTCCAGCGGTATACTTACAGAAAAAAGCCGCTTTCTGAAGCATGAAGGAAGATGGCTCTATGCAGATGGCCTGATCTCCTGATCATGACATCATCTCCTTAGAGAAGAGATAGGCTTCAGCCGCTTTTCTGACCTTTGTCAACTCTTTGGCATACTTCTCAACATACCCCCAGAGAAGTTCATGCTTATTGAAAAGAATATACTTGTAGACATCATTGACCAGATCATGCAAACCTGTGGCACCGATCGTTCCGGCAAGTCCGCGCATATCGACACAAAGCATCTTGATCTGTTCATAACGCTTCTCACGGACCAGTTTTGCAAAGGTCTCATCGCTCTGGCCATAGGCTTCAATGAACTCTTTGATCAGCTCTATATAGAGTGCTTCGTTGTGGTTCGTGTGCGCGATACCTTTGTTGATCTCCAGTCCGTCAAATATCGCCTCTTTTTCCCGCTTTTCTTCCTCTTTTGCCGACTCGATTGCCTTGTCGGAGATGAACATTGCCATCGCCTGGTAGAGCTTGCCTACATTCAGCGGTTTCGCCAGAAAGGCATTGATACCGCAGCTGAACATCTTCTGCTTTTCGCTTTCAAGGATCAAAGCTGTGAAGGCTACGATCGGAATAATATCAAACCTTCCCTCCTCGCGTATCACCTGTGTCGCGGTAAATCCGTCCATCACAGGCATATTGATGTCCATCAGGATGAAATCAAACTTCACCTTCCCGGACTTCACGATCTCAACAGCCTGCTGCCCGTCGTTGGCAAGTGTGATCTTGATGCCGGAATGTGCAAGCAGGTTGGTCAGTACCTTCTGGTTGATCATATTGTCTTCCACGATCAACAGCTGTTTGCCTGCAAATTCGGAGAAACTCTCCGGGGTAATCCCTTTTGCCTCCTGTATCTCCGATTTGTATACTTTTGCCCTGGGCAGACGGCTCTCCCCTTCTTCCTCGATCCGATCCTGAAACAGTACCCTGGGTACATCCATATCATAGAGACTGATGATCAGTTCAAATACCCGCTCCTGATTGACCGGCTTGAAGAGATGCGCATCGATCAGTCCGTCATGGAAATTGCTCTCTTTGACATTGAGCAGATTATTGAGCGCAATAATCTTCAGGCCACGTTTTACTTTTTTGATCTCCTGAAGATATCTCAGCACTTTTTCGCTAAAGAGTGCCTCTTTGAGTATCACAATATCATACTCGTCCATCTTCGGCATGGAAAATTCAAAATCCTCTCTCCTGATCACCCGTACATCGTGCCTGAAGTAGGCAAACATCTTCTTGATCGCCAATGCAGCATTGAAGTTGGAATCTACGATCAATACCTTTTTCTCAGTCAATGCCTTATCCGGCAGCCGGTATCTTCTTCTGTTCTCGGAGTCCACAAGCTCCAGCGGAAGATCAAGGATAAACGTCGTTCCTTTCCCCTCCCTGCTCTCCACATAAAGCGTGCCGCCCATCAACTCAGCAAGGGCTTTTGCGATAAAAAGCTCCAGTCCCACATAGGCACCCTGCTCCTCGTCATAGTAAGGAACAAAGAGCGATTCCAGCAGATCCGCAGGGATACCCGGGCCGGTATCCTTCAGTCTGAACTGCACATCGATCTTCTCTTCATGGCTCCTGAACATTGTGACTTCAAGTTTCAGTTCCTCATCGGTAAGCTGAGAAAACATATACTCAAAGAGATTGGTCAGAACGCGCCCTATGTGCAGGGAGTCGCCGATGATATAGCGTGGCACATTGTTATCCACATCAAAGACCAGTTCCAGCTCCTTGCCTGCATATTTCGTACCCAGTAAGCCGGATACTTCGTTGAGCACGTTATTCAGATTGAAAGGCTTATTATTGATCTCAATCTTTTTGGATTTTAGGCGTAAAAAATAGATCAGATTATTCGTCACACCAAGGAGCTGATCTTCGATATCCTCCATCAGTTTCTCTTTCTCCAGAGTGGAATGTGCGTGATTTTCGATAATATCATGACTTTTTTTCAACGCCTCATGGGCAGCGTCATGGATATTTTCGCTCATATTTGTCAGGATCTGGTTCTGTTTCTCCTCGATCTCCAGCTGTTTGGCCAGCATATTCTCATAAAATTTTCGAAGTTTTGCCATCTCCCTGGAAGCAAAGAAGAGTATCCCCGCAGCTACGATCCCCACAATCAGGACAACCGTCCATATACCGACCGATTCGAAGCTCTTCTCCCTCTCCGCTGCTTCTAGGAACAGAATTGACAGACTGCCAAACAACCAAATGACTCTACCCATGTAAAACTCCTTTCAGGTATTCTATCATACAGGTAATTGATTTCACTCATGATTTAAGTCAAAATTTATCATCGATCATAATTGTGCCGCAAATTTATTTTATGATCCTATTCTCTTTCCAAACAGATCTCTTTTCCCGGGTTTTTTGGAAGCTCTGGTATAATTTCACTTATGAAACTAGCCAGTATAGATGTAGGACTTAAACGTATCGGTGTGGCGATCTGCCTGGACGGCAAGATCGTTTTGCCCCAGGAGGCGATCCTGAGAAAAAACCGTAACCATGCGGCAAGGGATCTCAACCATTTTTTATCAGAGTGGGAGATAGAGAAGCTGATTGTCGGCCTTCCCAAAGGAGGCTCTGCCGAAGAGGAGATGGAACGCCGCATCAAACACTTCGTGGCGTTGCTTGATCTGGATATCGAAGTGGATTACCAGGATGAACAGGGCTCCAGCTTTGAAGCCAAGGAACTGACCAAGGGTGACTTCAGACACAAAAGGGACGGCCGTCTTGACTCGATGGCGGCAAAAATCATTCTGGAGAGGTATCTCGGCATATAGTTCCGGTCACTCGTAGCGCAACGCATCGATGGGATTCATATTGGCTGCCTTTCTGGCAGGGATAATCCCGAAAAGTATCCCGATCAGCATCGAGAAGACCAGTGCGATCATCGTAATGGAAGGATCAATCACCAATGCGATATCCAGCCACTCTGCCACCCCCAGGGTGATCAGCATACCCGCAGCGATCCCTACGATCCCTCCCAGTCCCGAAAGTACGATCGACTCGATAAGAAACTGTACCAGGATATCTTTTGCCATGGCTCCCACAGCCATACGTATCCCGATCTCGCGGGTACGCTCTGTCACAGAAACCAGCATGATATTCATGATCCCTATCCCCCCTACGATCAGGGAGATGGCGGCCACCGCTCCGAGCATTACCGTCAGTACGGTTGTCACCTGTGAAATCGTATCCAGCAGTGCGGTCATGCTCCTGACCTGGAAATTGTCTTCATCCTCTTTTTCGATATTCCTGCGCTCCCTAAGCACCCGCTCGATCTGGGTCTTTGCCAGTTCCAGCGGTACATTCTCCTTGACTTCTGCCATCATCAGGTGAATATTGTCGCTTCCCCCTATCCGTCTTTGGAAGAGAGAAAAAGGGACCAGCACCACATCATCCTGATCCGCCCCGAACGTATTGGCACCTTTCACCTCAAGCACTCCGATCACTTCACAGGAGAAGTTTTTCAGACGGATCTTTTTGCCTATGATCGATTTGGGGTCCAGGGAAAGATTGCTGATGACACTCTGGCCCAGGATACAGACATTCTGCCCTGTCCTGAGCTCGTTCTTATCAAATGCCCTTCCCTCCAAGAGGTTCCAGTTCTGTACCTGGAGATACTCATTTTCCACGCCCCTGACACTGGTACGGTAGTTTTGCTCCTTGTAGACCACTGTCATATAGGCAGACTCTACCGGCGAGATGACATCGAGCGCATAGACAGAGGAGCGGATCGTTTCAAGGTCTTTCTCTTTAAAAGGTTTCTCTATCACACCTCTCGTTCCCGGGCCTCTTCGCTGCCCCGGGGTAATATACAGGGTATTGCTTCCCAGCTGTTCCACACTCTGAGTGATCGATTGGCTCGCGCCTTTGCCGATGTTGACCATCGCGATCACCGAAGCGATACCGATAACGATACCCACCGCAGTGAGCAGTGAACGCATCAGGTTTCTCCTGATCTCACGCAGTGCCTGCAAAAATGCGTTACGAAACATGCTTCACCTCTTTTTCAATCACCCCGTCACGCAGATAGATCGTCCTTGAAGCATAGGCTGCGATATCATCTTCATGCGTTACCATGATCACCGTGATCCCCTGCTGATTAAAGGTACGGATCAGCTCCATGATCTCATGTCCGCGCTTGGTATCAAGGTTCCCCGTCGGTTCATCGGCGATCAGTATCCTGGGGCGTGTCACCATGGCCCTGGCGATCGCTACACGCTGCTGCTGCCCTCCTGAGAGCTGCCCGGGATCATAAGAGAGCCTGTCTTCCAATCCCACCTCTTTAAGTGCCTCAATCGCCCTCTCTCTGCGCGTTTTGCTGTCGATCCCCTGATAGATCAAAGGCATCTCCACATTCTCGATGGAAGTTGTTTTTTTTAGGAGGTTATACCCCTGAAAGATAAACCCCAAAAGCGATCTTCGAAACAGAGCGCGCTGATCAGGGCTGAGAGCACCGATCTCCGTATCCAGGAAGGTGTACTGCCCGCTGCTGGGTACATCCAGCGTCCCCAGTATGTTCAAAAGTGTCGATTTTCCGCTTCCACTGGGTCCCATAATCGCGACAAACTCTCCCTCCTCTATCTCCAGATCGATCTCATGCAGGACGGTACTTGCAGCATCGCCGCTTCCGTACACTTTGCTGATCTTTTTCAGGGAGATCATGATGCCTTTTCCTGATTGATGATGATCTTATCCCCCTCTTGCAGCTCTTTTGACTCTATTGCACTCAACGGCCCGTTATTTCCAAGTACTTTGACATAGACTTTTGTCGGGACCCCCTCTTTGAGTATCCAGACATGGGGCTTTGGATCAACTTTGATTTTCCTTTTTCTCTCCCCTCCAAAAAAGGATCTTGACTGCGGCTCTACAGGGATGAAGAGCAGCGCAGCCCGCTTGACGACAAACGCATCGTTGAGTGTTTTTGTCACGATATCCGCATCGACACTCATACCCGGTTTGAGTAGCAGATTCGCATTCTTCACATCCATGATCGCCTTGTAGGTTACAACACTCTCGAGGATCTCCGAATTGATCCTGACCTGACGGATCGAGGTATTGAAATCGGTATCCGGATAGGCATCAACACTGAAGTTTGCCTTTTGGCCCGCTGCAATCTTCCCAATATCCGCCTCATCGATACTGATCTGAAGCTCCATCCTGCTCAGATCTTTTGCGATATTGAACAGTACCGGCGTCTGAAACGTTGCCGCCACTGTCTGCCCGGGATCGACATTTCTCACCAGGATCGTCCCATCTACGGGTGAGTAGATCTTCGTACGTTCCAGATCGTACTCTGCAGCCTTCAACGCGTGACCGGCCTGGTCGATCTGTGCCTGGGCATTGGCGATCTGCGCTTTGGCCAGAAGATAGTTTGCCCACTCCCTGTCCCAGTCGCTCTGTGTCGGCAAGGTACCGCCGGAGGAGCGCTTGAGCTCCTTATAGCGTTCCATGGTTGTTTCCGCCTGATACTGTTGCGCCCGGGCACTCTCTAACGCCGCTTTGGAGATCTGAAGCGCGGCCTTTGCCCTGTCGTACGCACTTTGATACTTCGTCGTATCCAGGCTCGCCAGAAGCTGGCCTTTTTTGACCTGATCGTTATAATCAACATAGACCTCGTCGATCGTACCCGATACCTCCGTACCCACATCCACGCTTTCCAGCGGCTGTATATAGCCGCTGGCTGAGACCGTCAGCGAAAGATCGTTTTTTTTCAATGCTTCAGTCACATAACGATACGTCATCTGCTTCGAATCCCCTGAAAAAAAGAGATAGAGAGCAATAAATATGACGCCAATGACAACGATCATCCCAATTTGCCATTTACGTGTATCTTTATGATAATTGATGATCTTTTGCATCTCTTCCATGCACTAACCTTTCCAGAATGCAATTTTCTGACGTGTATAACTACGCTTTACATCATTCTATCATAGCTTGGATATAATGTTATTGAAAACCGTACGAAGATCACCCCGCTGCTCTCGATGACAACGATGATGTCCAATGTCGCCATTGTCACCTCACTCGGGGCGCTCACTTTTCCATATTTTAAAAGGTACTATGATTTTAAATCAATCTACATGATCGGTAGAGTATTTCGGGGTCCAGCACTTTTTTGTCGCCACAGGGATCACACTCGGCGGGCTGGTGTTTGCCTCTGCCGTTATGCAGATAATTTCTAAAAGAAAAATATAAGATTTGATCTTACCCCTTATCATCCTCTTTGCCACTCCTGATGATCACACCAAAAAGCACCAGCATCATCAAAGTCCCTGCCAGCGAATACCCCAGCGCCACGTGCATCCCGAAATATTCCCAGAGTACTCCTCCGATATAGGCTCCGACCGCACCAAAGAGCGCTACACCCGCATAAAATATCCCGTAAACCGAGCCCTTGTTCTTTGCGTTGTCAGCGATATAGGCACGGTTTGCATTGAGCGATGCGACCGTAAAGAGCCCGAGAAAGGCAAAAGCAAACCAGGTCGAAAGAGGGGTTTGAGCGTACAGAAGCGCCTGCGCGATCACACCGCTGAGATAGGCAAACAGCATGATACGCTTCACCCCGATCTTGTCGATCCATGTCCCGATAAGATAACTCGTTGCTGTCTGTATCCCGGTAGAGACGACAAATAGCAGTGGGATCACTGCCGTTGCGATACCCACCTCTTTTGCCTGTACCGTAAAAAAGGCGGCAGAAAACATAAAAAATACAAAGAAGAAATAGACAAGCAATGCTTTGATCGTCTGCCTATCCTCTACATTGAAGGTAAATTTCAATCTCTCATGCCGGGAAGGTTTGGGGATATCCCGTACCCAATACATCATAATCACCAAACCGATCAGCCCCGGAATCAGTGTGGCATAGAAGATATTTCTTATCACGCTCTCGCTTTGCCCGAAAATAGCAAGTACTCCAAAAAGGATCACTGTCCCGCTGAGTTCCCCAGCGATATCCAGCATCTTGTGAAACCCAAAGGTCTTCCCAGAGGCATTTTCCCTGCTATAGGCTGCGATCATCAGGTCTTTGGGTGCTGACCGCAGCCCTTTTCCCAGACGCTCCAGGGACTGGAGTACTGTAATCTGTTGATAGTTGGTAGTAATCCCTATGAGCGGTTTGGTCAGCGCAGAGAGTCCATACCCCGCGACTACAAAGGGTTTGACGATCCCATAGCGGTCACTCAGATAGCCTGAGAGCAGCCGCATCGCATAGGAGACGAATGTCGCAACGGCTACGATAAATCCCAGTTTATCCATCCCTTCATGCAGTATCAAGACGACAAAAAGCGGAAGAATGGGCTGGATCATCGCCGTTGCCATATCGGTAAAGTAGCTCACCCACCCGAGCATCACCACATTTTTATCGATATTTTTCATCTTGATATCCCAATCTGACTTTTTAGGCTATAACCTCTCTTTGAGCCTTTGTATCCTCTCATAGGCTTTGATAATACTCTCTTCTTTGATCTCTCCGCTCTTTGCAAGTGCCATGATGGTATCGACCAGTTCTTTTGTACTTACCGTCTTTGCGGGATCAAGCTGGTTGCCGAAGAGCAGGATGTCATCCCCTGCGTTGATCGCCAGTTTAAGCGTATTTTTCAGCCCGTATTTTTGTGAGATCGCCCCCATCTGCAGGTCATCGGTGATCACGACACCGTGATACCCCAGATGCCACCGAAGCTTTTTTGTCACCGTTTCATAGGAGAGACTGGCAGGGTATTGGCTGTCCAGTTTTTTATTGAAGACATGGGCCACCATCACGGTATCCGCCTTATCGGCAAGCAGCCTGTAGGGTTCCAGCTCTTCAGGCTGCCACAAACCTGTCACATCCACAAAACCTTTGTGGGTATCTCCGAGCGAAGAGCCGTGCCCCGGAAAGTGCTTGAGGGAGGTGAGAACGCCGTAACGATGCATCGCATCGATAAAGGCAGAGGAGAAAGCAGCGACCTTTTTGGGATCTTTGCCAAACGATCTTCCCAGACCGTTGATCACATGGTTTTTAGGATTGATCGCAAGATCGACCACCGGTGCAAGATCGAAATTGATCCCTACGCTTTGAAGCTCTTTCGCCATCTTTTCATAGGTACTTTTAACCTGTGAGCGGTCCATCTTGCTGACATCTGAAGCTTTGGGGTACTGGCCGTAAAATCCGTACCTGCTCTTCAGCCGCTGAACCCGTCCGCCCTCCTGGTCCACGGCGATCAGGAGTTTGCCGTCATGGGAACAGGCCTGAAGCTCTTTTGTCAGTTTGGCCAGTTGCGATTTGCTTGCAATATTTTTGGGTTTGTTCTTATCGACGGGGTTGAAGTCAAAGAGGATCACCCCTCCCAGGTTATATCTTCTGATATCCCTGCAGATCTGCGAACCTTCCGGGGCAGAGGTGCCGTGAAATCCTACCATCAACATCTGCCCGGCCATCTCGGAGAGTCGACTCTCCTTCATCTCCGCTGCCGAACTTCCAACGCCTGCCAGCAGGATGAAAAACACAAACCAGATTTTTTTACTCATGCAATGCCCTTCTTTCACTTAAAAAAACCATTATAATACAACTGGGCTTCATCCCGTGCCATAGGGACTATCACATACAGGATCAATAGATGTCGTATTTTCCTTCCTCCACCTCTTTTTTCAGCGTATCAAGCGCCTCCTGCATCACCCCGATGATCAGCTCGGCTCCAAGCCTGTCATTTGCTTCAGGGACATTCCAGTCTGTGAACTTCATATTGGCCTTAAAGATCGCTCTCACTTCCGTAAGGATCTCCTCTTTTCTTGCCTGAATATCTTTTTTTACCGGATCCATCGTTTCTCCTTTTTTGCATGATCTATGCTCTTATCTTACTCCTCCTATGGTTAAACCACTCTTGATGATTAGTGTTCGGTTTACCTTCTCTTTGTATCATTTGATTACAAGAGCAACTATGGGCTGTATAAATCTGAACTCCCCTTTGAAGATTTCATACCTCCTTATAAACATTTCAAACTTTTCCCTTTAAACAATCCCTTCCATAGTTGCTCTTTGTATTCCCCCTATCTCTCCCTCAAATACTTTTATCATTCGCTTCACGTTTATTACATATTGTTACTGTATAATGTGTCCATCAATTTCTCACAAAGGTTTTATCGATGAAAAAAATGCTTACTCTCTTTTTTCTGATCGTTTCGCTGGGGACATGGTCAGTGGCGGAAGAACATCCTGATCTCTCATTCAAGGACATCAATGGTACAACTGTGCAGGCCAAAGGTGCGGATCAGGGGCTGGATATCCCTTCCCTGAAAGGAAAAGTGGTCTTCCTTGAATTTTTTGGACACAAATGCCCTCCATGCCTCATGTCCATCCCCCACCTGATTGAGCTTCAGGAAAAACACAAGGATAAACTGGCGATCGTCTCGGTCGAGGTACAGGGGATGAATGAAGAAGAGTTAAAAGACTTCGTCTTCAAAAAAGGGATCAACTATACCGTTTCCACAGAAAAAAATGCAAGAATGCTGGTCAACTATATCGCAACGCGTGCCGAATGGAGCGGAAGTATTCCTTTCATGGTTGCCATGGATAAAAAAGGGGACGTACAGTTCGTACAGGCGGGGATGATCCCTCAGGATTATCTCGAAAACCTTTTTGAACAGCTTTCAAAGTAACCCTTCGGATCACTCCAGTCTCACGATACCGTTCTGTATCGTGATGACCCCTTCCAGTTCCGCTTCATAGACCCTGCCCCCAAAACGTTCCAATGCGGCATCGAATGTCGGCGAGGACTGACAAAAATAGAAAAACTCATCCCTGGGAATTTCACTCTTTACCTTCCTTCCGAAACGTGAAGCGAAAGCTTCTATCTCATAGATCGGCTTGGCTTTCCCCTCTGCCAGCAGGGTATTGGTCCCCTGGCTCTCTCCGAGTCTATGGGGACAGACATAGATCTTCTTGCCCATCTTCAGGGCATACTCCACCGAACGCATCGAACCGCTGTCCATATCCGCTTCGGTGACGATCAGTATCTCCCCCAGCGCGACAACCAGTTCATTGCGTACGACAAAACTCCATCCTGTTGCCTTGAACCCCTCATCAAACTGACTCAGCACCAGTCCCCTGGCTTCAATCGCCTGAATCAGTTTTCTGTTTACGGCAGGGTAGCGTATATCCAGCCCGTTGGCTGCCACGGCGATCGTGTTTTCCGCCCCTGCACCCTTATGTGCTATCGCATCAACGCCCATCGCCGCACCGCTTACCACAGAAACTCCTCTTTTGGCCAATGCCCTGGCAAGGGTATAGGTGAAATTCTGGGTATAGACAGAGGGGCTTCTTGTCCCGACGATAGAGACTTTCGGCCGATGCAGAAGCGCCAGGTCCCCTTTGTAGAAGAGCGGATCAGGGTACTTCTTCATCGCTTCGAGTTCCCGGATATGCGCTGTCACTTTCTGGCTCATGCTACCCCTTTTTTATAGATGATAGCCTATCAGACGGGCCTGTGTTGAAAAAACTTTCATATTGTCATATTTTTATTTTTCTCCAGTAGCTTCAGCGATTCTTTGGCGATCTCAAGCTCCTCATCGGTCGGGATCACAAGCAAGGCTATGCTGCTTTGGGAAGCAGAGATAGATCCGGCATTGTAAGCGTTTTTCTCCCTGTCCAGAACAATCCCAAAGCCGATATCTTCTAAAACTTTCCGGCGTATCACAGCGCTGTTCTCCCCGATCCCGCCGGTAAAGACAATCGCATCGACATGCCCCAAAAGCGCCATATATGCCCCGATATATTTTTTGATACGCCGTACCATCATATCAATGGCAAGCCTGGAGGCTTCATCCTCCTGCTCCAGGATCGTCCGCACATCTTTGATACCGCAGATCCCCGCAAGGCCCGATTCTTCATTGAGGATACGATCGACTTCATCGACACTCATCCCCAAAACCCGCTGCATATAGAGCACTACGGCAGGATCAATATCCCCGCTGCGCGTCCCCATCACAAGCCCCTCAAGCGGGGTAAATCCCATCGAGGTGTCGATACTTTTTCCTTTTTCTATCGCACAGGCACTCGATCCGTTGCCCAGGTGCAGCGTGATCACATTCAGTTCGTTTGCCTCTTTTCCCAGAAATTTTGCCGCTTCACCCAAAACATAGGCGTGAGAGCTTCCGTGAAAGCCGTAGCGGCGTATTTTATGCTCATCATACATAGAGCGCTTCAGCGCGTACATAAAAGCCTCTTTGGGCATGGTCTCATGGAATGCGGTATCAAAAACAGCTATCTGTGCCGCTTTGGGCGCTTTTTGCATGGAGATCCTGATCCCCTCGAGGTTGGCCCTGTTGTGCAGGGGTGCCAAAGGGATCAGCGACGCTATTTTCCCGATGACATCTTCCGTGATGAAGGTCGCTTCACGGAAGTACTCTCCGCCATGCACCACCCGGTGTGCCAGCAGATCCAAAGAGAAAAAATCCTCCAGGATATCCTCTTCTGCCAAAAGTGAACCGATCTGCTCCAGCCCCTCCTGATGATCTCTGATCACCGTGTCGAGCACCTTTTCCCCGTCCAGGGATTTCAGTGTAACGGTCGAATAATCCTCACCAATCTTCTCGATATGGATATGCGCGAGAAGTTCCAGCGTGTGATGACGGTAGAGTTTGAACTTGATCGAGGAGCTTCCTGCATTGATCACTGCTATTTTCATCCGGCATCCCCTGCCTGGATCGCTGTAATGGCAACCGTATTGACAATATCTTCGACACTGCATCCTCGGCTGAGATCGTTGACCGGTTTCCTGAGCCCCTGGAGGATCGGTCCGACCGCGAGGGCGCCGCTTGAACGCTGGACCGCTTTGTAGGTATTGTTTCCTGTGTTGAGATCGGGGAAGATAAAGACGCTTGCCTCCCCCGCGACTTCCGAGTCGGGGATCTTTGTTTTTGCCACCGCTTTGTCGATCGCAGCATCGTACTGGATCGGCCCCTCGACGGGGAGATCGGGTCTTTTTGCCCTGACAAGTTCTGTCGCCTCGCGTACCTTCTCCACCTCCGCACCACTTCCGCTCGATCCCGTAGCATAGGAGAGCATCGCCACTTTCGGTGCTATCCCGAAAGCGCGCGCCGTTTCTGCCGAAGCGATCGCGATCTCTGCCAAAGTGGCGGCATCGGGATCAAGGTTGACCGCGCAATCCCCGTAGACAAGTACCTTTGTTTTGAAACACATAAAAAAGACGCTTGAGACCACACTGACACCCGGTACTGTTTTGATGATCTGGAAAGCGGGACGGATCGTATCGGCAGTTGCGTGGATCGCCCCGCTCACCATCCCGTCGGCATACCCCATATAGACTATCATCGTTGCAAAATAGTTAGGATCCCGTACTCTCTCATACGCACTTTCCCGGCTGATCCCCTTTGCCTTGCGAAGCGTATAGTATGTCTGTGCGAAACGCTCCAGGTACTCCGAAGTGCGCGGATCGATCACTTTCGCCTGTGCAAGATCCAGCCCCAACCTTTGGCTCTTTTGTTCGATCTCCTCTTTCTCTCCAAGCAGCACGATCCGGGCGATACCTCTGCGCAAAATGATCTCTGCAGCCCGCAAAATACGCTCATCGGAGCTCTCGGGCAAGACAATGGTTTTGATGTTTTTGCGTGCCAGTTCAAACAGCCTGTACTCAAACATCAAAGGGGTGAGCACCTCGCTTTTCAGATGAGCAAGCTTTTGTGCCAACCCCGCGGTATCGATACTTTTTTCAAAAAGCCCCAGTGCCAAAGCGATCTTCCTGTAGTTCTCCGCACGCAGGCGTGGATGTACACCGGCAAGATCTTGGGCTATCTGGTAGGTATCTTGTGATGTGCTCAGAAGTGGTATCTTGTGCCCCTCCAGCCCATCGATCATCTTTTTGATCCCGGGATGCAGCGGCACAGAAGAGGGAAAGATGATCCCGCTGATCTTGGGATAGGCTTTTGAATAGAGTGCCAAAAACAGAGAGAGGATGATCCCCACCCTGTCGGCAGGGACCACCACTAGGTCATCCTCCTGGATCTGCTCCAAAAAGTGTACTGTCTCCATATCCGCCACACGAAAAGCGCCGATAGTGCGAGTATGGTCATGCTCGCCAAAGAGCACCTTCTTTAGATCAAGCGTCTCAAGCAGATCCTGGATCGTGGGCGTGCCGAGCTCTTGAAGTTCAGGCAGATAATAGAGTGCCATCTCTTCCTTCATGAGCTTTTTTTGCAAGAGGTTCTGCTGCTGTGCATCGACACGGCTGACAAAGGTTGCGAAATGCACACCTCCTTCGTCTCTAAGCTTCTTATCCTCCAGAAGTATCTCTTCGCAGATATCCTCAACCTCCCTCTGCTGCGCCGTGATGACATTTACTATCGCACTTGAAAAGTTTTGCGCCAGCTGAAGGTTCGGATCATAATGCTCCAATGCCTTCAGAACGCTTTGGGGCAGCCCCTCGCACAGCACAAAATCGTAATGCGCTTCAAGTATTTTAAACTTCTCCAGAAGTTCGCTATAGAGCTTTTGACTCTCTCCTGCGGCAAACATCTTCTCAGCGTATTCCAGATCGCATCCGTAGCACGCTTCATAGTCCATATCAAGCTTGTAGTGCTGAAGCATAAAAGCGATACTGTGGTCTTTTTTCTCTTTTGATTCTATGATAGGACGGAAAAACGCCACTCGGTGAATCTTGCGTTTGAGTATCTCCATAAACCCCAAAGAGACAAAAAGCATCCCGACGTTTTTCTGCGTTGCGGTGATATAGAGTGAGCGCATCTGTTTCCACCTCTTTTGTTTTTTGGAATTATCTTTCCTCGTTTCATATCTCATATGATACCACATCATCAAAAAGCTACAGGAAAACAAAACATGCGATTTCAGTATATCCAGGTGCACTCGGGGCCATTGCCTCAGTATACAGTAGATTTTAACTATTTTTTTAGTAAAATTCTTTGCTTTATGAATGGGGCATTAGCTCAGCTGGGAGAGCGCTTCGCTGGCAGCGAAGAGGTCAGCGGTTCGATCCCGCTATGCTCCACCATTACTCATTTCAATCAATCTTATAGATTTATCCCCCTCCATTTAAATCCAAAGTACAATTTCACCTATAAAGTTTCAGCTACTCCTATGTTTTACCGCTACGCTTTGATATAGAGGCTATCCGGCATCCTCCTGGCTCTTCTTTTGGAATCCTTGTAGGCGTACTCCCTCTCGTTCAACACCCGAGAGTCTGAAAGAACACACTCTCTTTCGATACGAAACGAGTGAAGCATATGGATCAGTGAGTAAGGTCACTGATCCTCTTTACGATCTCTTTGGCAATCCCTCGGAAATCCAAAACTTCTCTTTCCCTGTCAACCTTATCACTGCCGATATTGGTCTGAGTAAGTATATTGGTGAGTGTTCCCCGCGAAAGTATCAGTTCGGATGCTTTCTCTGTATGTATCACTTTATTCTGATCCTTGATATCTATCTCAAATCCAATTTTAGGAGTGTCAAGCGTATTTGATCCCAGAACAAAAGTTCTCATATAGTCGACATTCACATCGACATGAAGGCATCGTTTTTTTGACTTACAATCAAGCGCTCCTGAACGTAGTTCTGTTTTGAGTGACGACTTCAGAAGTTTTGCCAACTCTGTTGTATTCATATAGAGTGCATGTTTTTCATCTTCTGAGAAAAACGGATTTTTTACCAGTTCTACATGGACATTCTCTAGCTGAAAACCTGTTTGATTGTTCATTTTTTCTTTGGCTTCTACCGACATCCTGTTCGTAGAACAAGCTGTCATACCCAAAAGTACTATCATTACCGCTATCAGTTTATTTACGCTTTTTTTCATTCTCTTCCCCTGTAATTACTTTCATTCAAATCTATTTTTCCTAGACACTGCCACCTAAAATTCCTATACTCAGCTATATTTACTCTATCTGCCTCCCCCTCTTCCTGTGATTTACCACTTGACTGGTTCCACCTCTACTAAGATCTAACCGTATGTTCCACCGATCAATAAAGTTTTAGGATAACTGAAACAAATGGAGTTACTGTTATATTATGATTGTT
>JAQUFB010000100.1 GCA_028684885.1 Sulfurovum sp.
AATACCGCATACTAAATTTCTTATCTCTTGCCAAGGGCAAAGCTTCAGTGAGAGGAATTTGCAATGAGCTTCGCTTATGGTAAAGGAGACCCTATTTAATGAGACTAAAATCCATCTTTACCAACAGTTTCGGTATCCTCTTCTCCCGTGTCACCGGCCTGGGGCGTGATGTCCTGATGGCCTCTGCGCTGGGGGCTTCTGTGTGGAGCGATATGTTCTTTGTCGCTTTCAAACTGCCGAACCTCTTTCGCCGTATCTTCGCCGAGGGGGCTTTTACCCAGGCCTTTATGCCCTCGTTTGTCGCCAGCAGGCAGAAGGGTGTCTTTGCCACGGCGATCTTTTTGCGATTTCTGCTTTTTCTGGGTGCTTTCTCTCTGCTCGTCACCCTCTTCCCCGAACCGATCACCAAAGCGCTTGCGTGGGGATGGGAGTGGGAGCAGATCGGGCTGACCGCGCCGCTGACCGCGATCAACTTCTGGTACCTTGACCTGATCTTTATCGTCACCTTCCTTGCCACGCTGCTGCAGTACAAAGAGCACTTCGCCACCACAGCGATGTCCACTGCACTGCTCAACATCGCAATGATCGCAGCACTCCTCCTCTACATGAAAGAGGACCCCGCCATCGTCGCCTATGCCCTGAGCATCGCCGTGGTGGCAGGCGGGATACTGCAGGTGGCCGTGCACCTCATCGCCGTCAAACAGTTCAACCTTCAGCGCATCCTGATCGGCGGATGGAAATACCGCAAGCAAAAAAACGTAGAGGAAGAGAAAAAGCATTTCAACAAACTCTTCCTCCCCTCGATCTGGGGGAACTCCACGCCGCAGATCTCGGCCTTTGTCGATACGATACTGGCGACCTTCCTTATCTCAGGATCGGTCTCGTACCTCTTTTATGCCAACCGTGTCTTCCAGCTGCCGCTGGCAGTCATCGCCATCGCCACGGCAACCGCCCTCTTCCCGGCGATCTCCAAGGCGATCAAAAACCAGCAGGAAGCCAAAGCCTATGACAACCTGGACAAAGCCTTCTGGCTGCTGGCATTTCTCCTCACTTTTTCCATGCTGGGAGGCATACTGCTGGCAGAACCGATCGTCTGGCTGCTCTTTGAGAGAGGGAAGTTCACCGAAGTTCAGACACTCGAAACCGTCAGCGTGCTTCAGATGTATATGATAGGACTGCTCCCCTTCGGGCTGGCAAAACTCTTCTCTCTGTTCCTCTATGCCACGCACAGACATCTCAAAGCGGCAAAGATCTCGCTCTATTCGCTCATCACCTCCGTCACCGGCTCTTTGATACTGATGCAGCCTATGGGAGCCTCGGGTCTGGCGCTGGCCGGGAGTATCGGCGGATGGGTGCTCTTTGTACTTACGGTCAGGGAAGTCGGGCCGGATCGTTTCTATGCGATCCTGTGGACGAAAAAACTCCTCTACCTCCTGCTGGCCACAGCCCTCTTCGCGCTTCTGCTCCTCTACATCAGCGGCTGGCTTACCGGGCTCATCAGATAAATTGGATATAATCTCAGGATAATAAATTTGATTGAAGGTATCCCACTCTATGCAGATCTATGACAGCGTACAAAAAAAGAAAGTCCCTTTTGAGCCCATCAGAAAAGGCGAAGCCAGCATCTATGTCTGCGGTCCTACAGTCTATGATGATGCACACCTCGGACATGCACGCAGCGCCCTGGCATTTGACCTTTTATCGCGCACGCTGAAGGCCCTGGGATACAAGGTCACCATGGGCAAGAACTTCACCGATATCGATGACAAGATCATCAAAAAGGTCGAAGAGACAGGCAAAAGCCTGGAGGAGATCACCACCCACTATATCGCCCGCTACCTCGAAGAGATGGATGCGCTCGGCGTGGCGCGTGCCGATATCGAACCCAAGGCGACGGAGTCGCTGGATGCCATCGAGCAGATGATACAGAAACTGATAGAGAAGGATGCCGCCTATGTGGTCAGCAGCGGCGATGTCTACTTCGATACAAGCAAAGATGCGCACTACGGCGATATCTCCCATCGGGTCGGAGAGGACGAGGAGAACCAGAGCCGTATCGAGCATACCGAGGAGAAGAGAAACCCCAAAGACTTTGCACTCTGGAAAGCCTGCAAGGGGGACGAGGATATCTGTTTTGATACCGCATTCTCCAGGGGGCGTCCGGGATGGCATATAGAGTGTTCGGCGATGATCGAAAAACACTTTGCCAAAGCACACGGTAACGACACCTACTCCATCGATATCCACGGAGGCGGGGCGGACCTGCTCTTTCCGCACCATGAGAACGAAGCGGCACAGAGCCGGTGTGCTACCGGACATGAGCTTGCCAAGTACTGGATGCACAACGGATTTGTACAGATAGACGGCGAGAAGATGAGCAAAAGCCTGGGCAACAGTTTCTTCCTCAAAGACGCTCTGAATGTCTACGACGGAGAGGTGCTGCGCTACTACCTCAACTCCGTGCACTACCGCAACAACTTCAACTTCAACGAAGAGGACCTCCTCTCCGCGAAAAAGAGGCTCGACAGGCTCTACCGGCTGAAAAAACGCGTCGTCCCCGGGAAAGGGTCTGCGGTGAACAAGGCGTTCAAAGAAGCCCTGCTGGAGGCGATGAGCGATGACCTCAATGTCTCTATCGCCCTCTCTGTGATCGATGAGATGGTCGCCAAGGCCAATGAACAGCTCGACAGCAACCCCAAAGAGAAGGCGCTCAAAAAAGAGACGATCGCCAATATCGAGTTCATCGACACGCTCCTCGGTTTCGGAGGCAAAGAACCCTATGCCTACTTCCAGATCGGCATCGATGAAGCACTCAAAGCAAAGATAGAGACCCTTCTGAACGAACGCAGTGAAGCCAAAAAAGCCAAAGAGTTCGAGCGCTCCGATGCGATCCGGGATGAGCTCACCACAATGGGGATCGCCATCATGGACACAGCAGAAGGAACCGTATGGGAAAAAGCCTGACCGATCAAAGTATGATCGCATCATACAACCCCCAACTGCTACCTTCTATCTGCTATCTGCTATCTTGTACCGAAAGGTGCACGCGATGAAAGAGCTGCTTAGACAGTACCTTCCCTATCTCGCCGGATACAAAAAGTCCTTCTTCTTTGCCGTACTGGGGATGATCGCCGTGGCGGTCGGTACCGCCGGAACCGCGCAGCTCATCAAACCCGTACTCGATGATGTCTTTATCAACAAAGATACCCAAATGCTGGCACTCATGCCGTTTCTGCTTATCGGCGTCTTTACCCTCAAAGGGGTCGGGAGCTATGTACAGACCTACTACACCTCCTATATCGGCCAGGATGTGGTCAGAAGGCTCAGGGACAACCTCGTCTCACACCTGACCCACCTTGACATGGCATTTTTCAGACAGATGCACAGCGGCGAGATACTCTCACGTATCACCAATGACATTTCACGCATCCAGGCCGTCGTAGCCAACATCATCCCCGAGCTCCTCAGAGAAGCACTGACCATCTTCGCACTGACAGCCTATGTGATCTACGAAAGTCCCAAGCTCTCACTCTACTTTCTTATCATCATGCCCCTGGCGATCTTCCCTTTGAGCAGACTGGCAAAAAAGATGCGGAGATACTCCAGGTCCTCCCAGGAGAGCACTGCGGATATGACATCAAGGCTCGGCGAGATACTCTCCAATATCGAAGTGATCAAGTCCAACTCAACCCAAACCTATGAGCAGCAGCGGTTCGAAGCACAAAATCAAAATGTCTTCAAGTACATCATGAAACAGATCAGGACCAACGCCCTCACCTCACCGGTGATGGAAATACTCGGCTCCGTTGCGATCGGTATCGTGATCTATATCGGGGGTACTGAGGTGATAGAGGGACGGATGAGTGTCGGGGCATTTTTCTCTTTCTCCGCAGCGCTCTTTATGCTCTATACCCCTATCAAACGCCTCTCCTCTCTCTACAACAGAGCCCAGGATGCCATCAGCGCCAATATCCGTATGAATGAACTGCTGGATACCAAACCGACGATCATCTCAGGTGATACGACACTGACAGAGACCGTGGAAACGATCGCTCTGAAGGATGTCTCGCTTCATTATCACGGGATACCTGCGCTGGAGCAGATCTCCTTTGAGGTACACAGAGGGGAGTCGATCGCTCTGGTAGGCGACAGCGGTGCGGGGAAAAGCTCGCTTGTCAACCTGCTGGTACGCTTCTATGACCCCAGCAGCGGCGAGATCCTGATCAATGGCAGGGACTACCGTGACTTCACGCTCGAATCGCTCCACCACAAGATCGCCTATGTAACACAGCGCATCTATATCTTCAACGATTCGGTCGCAGCCAACGTCGCCTACGGGGAAACGATCGATGAATCGCGTGTCATCGAAGCTTTGGAGAAAGCCTTCGCGATGGAGTTTATCGAAAAGCTTGAAGAGGGCATCCATGCCCAGCTTTCGGAAGGGGGAGGCAATCTTTCGGGCGGGCAGAGGCAGCGTATCGCTCTGGCACGGGCACTCTACAAAAACCCTGATATCCTGATACTCGATGAAGCGACCTCCGCACTGGATAACAGAAGCGAAGCGCTGATCCAGCAGGCACTAGCAAAACTCAAACCCGGAATGATCACCATTACCGTGGCGCACAGGCTGAGCACCATTCAGGATGCCGACACGATCCTTGTCTTTGAAAACGGGAGGATCATCTGCAGCGACACGCATCCCAACCTGCTGAAACACTGCCAGGTCTACCAGCGTCTTGCAAGTAAGATATAACGCTACAGATGGTATAATCTGACCCAATCCAAACAAAGGTTCGTGATGATCAGATTACTCTTTTCTTTTATACTTTTCTTCAGTCTTTCAGAAGCAAAGCCCCTAAAGAACTACGCCTTTGCGGGTCTCCTGGCTTCAACGCAGACGATCAATATCGATGATGAGGCAACCACCCACAAAACCGGCGTGGGGATCAGGTACGGACAGCAGTCTCTGGAGTGGAGAACCATGTTTTCCCTGGAGTATTACCCGAACAACTATGCCAGTTACTCCGTAGAGATCGACAAGATCCTCCTTGACGAGATGTTCGGCACGCCAAAGCTCAGGCCCTATCTCGGGGGGACAGTCGGATACCTGAAGTATGACAAAGATGCGCTTGAGGGGATACCGCATGATGAAACGGTCGGCATCTACTATGGCGGAAACTTCGGCTTTATCCTCTATGCGGCAGACAATATCGATGTAGATCTGGGGTACCACTACTACAAGGTAGGGAACCTGGATTTTCTGGATCATCTTCACGGCCCTACGTTGGCAATCCACTATTTTTTTTAACTAAAGGAACACACAGTGTCATTTTTTTCTTACCAGACCCTCAAAAAAATCCTTTTCAAACTGGATCCTGAAACCGCACATACCATGGCCAGCTTGGGACTGAGAGCGGTTGCCCACTGTCCGATTGCGTTACGTATGTTCAAGGAGCACTATTTTGTCGATGATAAAATGCTGCATCAGAAGCTTTTCGGACGCACCTTTAAAAATCCGGTGGGTTTGGGTGCGGGCTTTGACAAGGACGGCCAGTATATTACTGCGATGCCGACCCTGGGATTCGGTTTTACCGAGATCGGTACCGTGACACCCAAACCGCAGCCGGGCAATCCAAAACCCAGACTCTTCAGACTTCCGGACGAGGAGTCTCTCCAGAATGCAATGGGCTTCAACAACAAGGGAAGCCACTATATGATCCAGCGTCTCAAAAAACTCTACTTCTTTGACTATCCGGTGGGGATCAATATCGGAAAGAACAAAGTCACGCCGGAAGATCAGGCACTGAGTGACTATCAGACCCTCTTCAAAGCCTTTAAGGGGTATGGGGACTACATCGTGATCAATATCTCCTCTCCGAACACACCCGGCCTGCGTGATCTGCAAAACGAGAACTTCATCCAAGCGGTCTTTGCGATGGCAAAGCAGATCACCGACCAGCCGGTCTTCCTCAAGATCGCTCCCGATATGGAAGCCGAAGATGCGATCAGACTCTGCAAAGTAGCGGTGGATGCAGGCGCAGCGGGGATCATCGCTACGAATACGACCATCGACTACTCCCTGACCGACTCACCCCACAAGCGCAGCTTCGGCGGCATCTCCGGCGCACTGCT
>JAQUFB010000101.1 GCA_028684885.1 Sulfurovum sp.
AATCAATCTTTTTTAAGCACATCATGGATAACAGTGTATTTTCCCGTCCATGTACTGATAATATCTGTAGCTGTTTGTGCTCCGTATCCGGCTGCTGTTGCAAACATGGATGATGCACCGGCCGCACATCCTGTCACATATTTCCCGTCACCGATCTTGCCATTGTCATTTCTGATCATCACCATCCCGGGACGCGGCGCTCTGATATGATCGGCTACCAAATCATCGATACCCTTCACATCAATGGTCTGCATTCCATTTGCAAAAACGACTGTATCGGCCTGGAAGGTATCATCCGATTCGGTTGTAACGGTAAAATCACCTTTTGTTCCGGCTACCGATACAACAGTCCCTGAGAGCAGCGTTACATTTTGATAAGATTTTGCTTGTTTTGACATAACATCCAACAGTTCAGGACCTTTGGTACCTTCAGCGATACCCGCAACATTATTGATCTCTGCTTTATTCAAATGGGATTGTCCGGCATCGATGACCAGTATCCTTTTATCCGACGCCACATCCAGCTTTGATCCTGCCGAACCCAAAGTGATCGCACATGACAATCCCGAAACACCGCCGCCGATAATAACAATATCATATTTTTCCATCTTAATGTCCTTTCAGTCTTATTTTTTATTCCGTTGTAGATGACAATACATGTCCGAATATTATGATACCATAAACCTTATAACCCGTCTATCGGTGGAGTTTAATATCTCTTCTTCGTTTTACAACCGGTCCTCCTCTGCTGGAATGTATACTGCCGTATATATTCACCAAAATACGCCACGTCTACTCCCTTGTAATTTCAGGTCGGTCTTTAAAGAGATTCAGCCAAATATCTATCCACGTTCTCCTGTGTGATCACCTCAATACCTGTGTCAATCATCTGAGGCAGCGCAACACCCAGCGATGCTTGCCACAACATTAGGACTGACATCGAGCCCTGCATTTTCGGTATAGTCGAGGAGGAGGACTCGATGACCCCCTCTTTGATGGCATCAAGTATGGGTTTGATCCCATCCATGCTGACTACTTGTACTTTGCCGACCTTTCCCGCTTTTTTGACAGCATTTGCTATGCCTATCGGACCCGAAGCATCGCAGCACAAGTAGCCGGCGAGATCAGGATGCGATTCGAGAGTAGCCGATGCGTGTTGGAAAGCAGTCTCAATATCGTCGTTGTCAATACCACCGTTAACCATAGTGATACCGGGATATTTTTGCAATACAGCCATCTGGGCTTTGTATCGTTCTTTATGGTTTGGTGCAGAGGGATGTCCCTGCATTATGGCTACTTTACCGGTGTATTCGACCAGTTCGACAAGACGCTCGGCTGCAATGAGCCCTTGCTGAGCAAAGTTGTTCCCCACACTGGTGAAGCTGGTATCCGGCGATGGTGAGTCGAAGAGAACCACCGGAATACCTTCATCCTTTATGCGTTGGATGGCTGTCATGTGGTCTACTGCATCGACTGGGTCTATAGCGATTCCACTCGGATGACTTCTCGCGGCCTTTTCTAAGGCGGTGTTCTGCTCAACGACGTCAGCAATTGAGGGAGGGATATAGTCAACGATGATGTCGACACCAAGCGCACGCTTTAGGATTTCGGCCTGAGCCTGTGCCCCCTTGTTTACCTCGTCGAACCAGGGATGTGCGACTTTCGGGATAATGATGAATCGTAGTGGTCTTGACATGATCTGAGTCCTTCTAAAGTCAAATTATTAAAGTACAACTCTTTATCGAATAGACATTCTATGCAAAATGGCTTGTATCTATCCGTTTTGCATTCTTTTACTATCTCTTATCCGAGGTTACCCGGCTAGGCCTTCTTGAGTATGCTGATAATATAGAGCAAGATCACAGCACCGATAACGGCCATAACAATAGAACCCAGTAAACCGCCTGTCGTTATGCCGAGCAAACCGAACAGATAGCCGCCCAGCACTGCACCGACGACCCCTACGATCATATTGCCTATGAGACCAAATCCTCTTCCCTTTACGATGAGGCCGGCAAGCCAGCCTACCAGCGCGCCGACTGCTAAAAATATGAGTAAGCTTATGATATCCATGTTGACTCCTGTGTTGATCTTTAATGTATTATTACATTTAAATTATAATTTATGATTAGATATTATGATACCATAAATTTTATAATTCACTGGTTGATGGAGTTTTTTGGTCCCCCTTCCTAATGGAAAAAGGGAAGAGGGGGGGGGGTTAATTGGTTTTATTGCCAAAGAAGCCATAAAAATAATAATAGAGTTGTCTCTCCTCGGTGTTATTGTTTTCCGGACCTTCGATCTGCAAGATAAAACGTTTAAAATGATCATCGCAGTATGTTCCCTCCCCTTGAATAATCAGCCTGTAGCTTACCCCTGTGATCATATCAGAAGCAAAAATACCTGTGCCTTTAACATCGCTCTCGATTTGGAGTTCTTTGTACAGTGTGACACAGGATTCTTTTTTTTGTTCCAAATTGGTATCCATGCTTATGGAGGTTCCTTTTTCTGGAATTGACAAAATCAATGAACCGACTGTCTTGTTGTTTTCCCGGAAATCGAATCTCCAATGTTGGTCGGATAGGGAGATCGAAATCTTATAATGGTCGGAGAATAGATTGTTCTCTTCCTGTGTATCGGGTCTGTTGACACAAAATCCGGCCGTTTCTGCGCCTGGGCAGTTTGCATAGACTCTCTCCGGAAATTTGAGAGAGTCTATGAGGGTTTTTAAATTTTCTTTCGGTACGGTGACAGGTTTATTCCACGTCCCCGGTTCTGCACAGCAGGCACTGCTGTGTGCTTGTGTTGGGGATATGATCATCAATAAAACAACTACTGCAATCGACATCACGCAGCTGTATAAATCGCCGGTTTTCTTTTCTAAAATACCCATGTGACTTTCCTCCTCGTACAATGTGGATCTTTGGGTTCGTATTTTGGATATCAGCTTCTTCCTATCAGATATTGTAGCTTTTTTGGATTGAATGTTTGAGTGTGTTTTGGAGTTCTTCTCTTTATTCAGGGGAATGGTGGAACGAGCAGGGAGATCCTTGGGATCTGGATGCAGACCGATACAGACGAATTTTCTATACAGAGATCTACAGACTATCCGGGAGCTTTGAGCGCATCATTTCCCTTCTATCCAGCTTTCGCCCATCCACGATGAAGGTACCGTCACCGACGGCGTGAAGGGTGCGTTTCTCTTTGCGTGCGCTGTCGTAGTAAGCGGCGACGCCTTCAAGAACAACGATATTGTGCTTTTTGATGATGTCGGTCACTTTGCACTCGATATTTGCCAGGCATTCTTTGATGAGGGGCGCTTTGACATATTTTCCCTTCACCGGGGTCAGGGCGAACTTTTCAAATTTGTCCGTCTCTTTGCCTGAACAGGTCCCGATCCCAATGACTTTATCAAGCATGTCAACCGCGGGGATCGCGATGACGCACTCTCTCTTTTTCTCAAGCGCGGCGAATGAATGGTTCCATTGGCCTGTGGTGATGGCGAAGATCGGCTTAAAGTCCATCACCATGGTCCATGAGATGGTCATGATGTTGTGCTTTTCCCCGTCGTCGGTGGTGATGAGTACGACCGGACCGGGTTCCATCAGCGTGAACGCTTTGCTCATCTGCATTTCTTCCATGGCAACCCTCCTGCTTTAGCGGATGCTACATTATAACGTAATGGCACAGAGATAGCAGCTATTGGTATACACTCTGTATCAGGAGAGGTGAAACCAGGTGAATTACACATTTGTTAATCCACTCTATGCTATAATCCGTAAAGAAGTTAAAAAGGATTTTTAATAGCTTATGCTCAATTTTGAATTTTATCTTTTTATCATTGGGCTATTGATCTTTTTTAGTGCTTTATCCAGTAAGCTCTCCGACAAATTTGGCATCCCTGTTCTTTTCATCTTTTTAGGGATTGGAATGCTAGCTGGTTCTGAAGGGCTTTTGGGTATCCACTTTGACAATGCTCAATTTGCTCAAAGTGCAGGTACACTCGCACTTATATTTATCCTTTTTGGTGGTGGATTAGATACCAAATGGAAAGTGATTAAACCTGTTTTTAAAGAGGGGATTATTCTTGCTACTCTAGGGGTTCTTCTTACAGCTTTTTTTGTTGCTTTTTGCACTTATTATCTCTTTGATTTTACTTTCTTGGAAGCTTTACTTGTTGGAGCTATCGTTTCATCCACTGATGCAGCTGCTGTATTTGCAATTTTAAGAGCTCGTGGTGTAGCTCTTAAAAAAAGGCTCTCTCCTCTTCTTGAATTAGAATCCGGCAGCAACGACCCTATGGCAATTTTTTTAACTATAGCCTTATTGCAGATCATCACACTCACTGGCGCAACATCTTTTTATGAGTGGATTTTTCTTTTTTTTCTCCAATTCGCTTTAGGGGGAGTTTTAGGGATTGCGTTTGGACTTGTAGCTCCTCACATTTTAAACAAAATCCATTTTAGCTTTTACGGACTTTATCCTGTGTTCATAGTAGCATGGGTTTTACTGCTTTTTAGTATTGCTGCAATGCTTGGTGGCAATGGTTTTTTAGCCGTATATATTTTAGGAATCACTCTAAACACAAAAGAGTTTGTCAACAAAAAAAATATGATTGGATTTTTTGATGGAATTGCTTGGATGATGCAAATTGGGGTTTTTTTAACTCTGGGCCTTTTAGTGTTTCCATCTCAGCTCCCAGAGGTTGCTCTTTATGGCTTAGTAGTTGCTCTTTGGCTCTTGCTTGTAGCTCGTCCTGCTGGTGTGTTTTTAAGTCTAATTTTCAGCAAGTTCTCCTGGAGGGAGAAAACATTTATATCTTGGGTGGGACTTAGGGGAGCTGTCCCTATTATTTTAGCTACTTATCCCTACATAGAGGGCTTAGAAAATGCTCAGCTTATCTTTAACACTGTCTTTTTTATGGTGCTTTTTTCTATCCTTATACAAGGTACGACACTACCATTTGTCGCAAATATACTTAAAGTGAAACAAACAGAAGTAAAAGAGGTAAAAAAAGCACCTTCATCACCTCTTTTTTACCATACACTTAAACAATATTATATCGATGAGAACTCAAAGGTGGTAGACAAAAGTATCGCAGAGTTGGAGATTCCTTCCGATTTTCTTATTTTATTGATACAACGAAATGATCACTATATCCGCCCAACAGGTTCGACTACTTTTAACAAAAACGATATTTTACTTATCAAGTGCGACAATTCCATTAAGTATAAAAAAGTACTCGAAAAAATCTTTGAATAAAACCTCTTATTGATTTTAAGGGCACTATCCATTTTTATTGGCTCCCGCCTTTGACTCTGCTTCTATCTGCATGAGCTGTTCTGAGATCCATTTCAGCATAGCAAGCATTGGGTCTTCATCGGTCATAAACCCTACCATGACACTTTTAAACAGCTCTCGTTCATCAATTCTCATTTTACTCTCCGTTTCTTTCTTTTGAAAGAGAGATGGAGACAACATCCTGAACGATCTTTAATGATCAATGACGATTGAGTCTTTATTCATCCTCTCATTTTCTTCTTATTGTGCCTTATGATTTTATTATCTTTTTCAGCACTTTTAATTATACGATGACGCCTCGCTTGTCATTACGAGGAGTTTACAAAGAAGCGACCATAGATATTTTGCCGCGGTGCACCCTCAACAAAGCCATCATACGTAGCATCAGTTCGGCATTTGCTACTCAGATAGCTTTATCGGGGTGACAAACCCAGGAGGTTTTACGGCGAGCACGGAACACTGCAATTGTTCTAGAATGGCTTCTGCCGTATTACCGATAAACAATCCAGCTATGCCTGTCCTGGCGACTGTACCCATCACCACCAGATCGGCCTGCAACTTCTTCGCTGTCTCCGGTATGACCCTAGAGGCGGCTCCGCGGAGTAAATGGAATTGAGGAGAAAGACGATCATAGGCTTCTCCTCTCGTTCCATATCTCCCGATATGGAATGCCTATCCCAGTGTTGCATCACCAAAACCTCTCTACTTCAATCAATCCATCTATCCCTTCATAGTTTCGTGCAGAGCTATATTTCCAATGAACAGCCTCATCTACATATCCTCTTTTCACAGGGTTTTGATGGATATA
>JAQUFB010000102.1 GCA_028684885.1 Sulfurovum sp.
AAAATATTGCGCAATTATATCGAATTTGGATAAAATGTCCCTCATGGGAAAAAACAGACAACTTGAACTTATTATCTGGCTAAAAAGAGTGCTGGGGGCAACCGCTTTTCTGGTATGGATCTCTATCCTCTACACGATCACGCAGAGCGCTGCACCTTTCAGTGAACAGATACCCTACTGCATGGGCGGCACAATGCTGACATTTGGCATACTTACAGCCCTTTTCAAGGGGCTGGATTACTGGCAGACCCGGATCAAAGATTAAAAAAGTGAAATTATTTATTTCACTTTACACTTCTTGGCGATCTCCTTGACGATCTCTTCCAGGGATTTACCCTCTACATTGACGATCACGTCTGCCACTTTTTTGTAAGCCTTCTCTCTTTCATTATAGAGTTTCTCAGCCTCTTTCTCCTCGGCAAAAAGCGGCCGTTTTGCCAGCTTTGACTCAGCATTTTTAGCGGTTTTAAGACGGTTGAGTATCCATTCAAAAGAGGCATCCAGCAAGACCACGGTTCCCATCTTATGGAGGTTTTTCACCTTATAAAACCCGCCTCCGCAACTGATCAGTGTCCCCTGAACCGAGTCGATGATCCAGTCAGCTGTCTGCTGCTCAAGCTCTCTGAAGTAGGCTTCGCCCTTCTTCTCAAAGATCCTTTTTACCTCTCTGTTCTCTTTGGACTCAATCAGGTCATCCGTATCGATATTATAAACCTTATACTTTTTGGCAAACGCACGGGCTGTTGTCCCTTTGCCCACGCCCATAAATCCGATTAAAATAATATTTTTTCTCACTATTCATTCCCTTCTTCCTGAGAATAAGCAAAGCCCACCCCCATTTATCTTTTTTACACCATATTGTATCGATCGATGATCTTTTTGAGCCGCTTTCTAAGATTTTTCAGTGCCATCTCCGCGTTTTCACCCTCTGCGATCAGCGAGTCAAACTCATCAAACTGTATCTTTGCCACCCAACCGATCTTGGTATGCAGCTTGATCCCTACAAAACGTACCTCCCCGAAATGCTCTTTCGCCATTTTATGGATGCGTTCTATACGCTCTTCGATACTCTTGGTCTCTTTACTCATGCTTTTTTCCTTCTTTTTATCCAAATCAATAGTAAGCTTTTTGTTCTGTTATAATTATAACACAGCTACCAAACAAAAGGGATGCAGATGAGCAATATATTCATAACCGGTGTCAATACAGGATTGGGAAATGCTCTGGCAGTTGCCTATCTTTCAAAAGGGTACAAAGTCTATGCGGTAGGCAGAGAGGCACCCTCCATCCTGGATAAAGATCCCGACTTTTTCTTCTTTCCCCATGACCTCTCCAAGACCTGTATGCTCAAAGAGGCACTCAGGGATTTCATCGAGAAGCGCCCCTTTGAGATCGCTATCCTCAATGCCGGAGTACTGGGAGAGATCAAGCCGCTCAACCAAACCAGCCTGATGGAAATCAAAGAGGTGATGGAGATCAATGTCTGGGCAAACAAAGAGATCATTGACGCCTTGAGCGAGTATGCTTTTGTGCAGCAGATTGTGGGGATCAGTTCAGGCGCTTCCGTGAGCGGATCCAAGGGATGGGGCGCTTATGCGCTCTCCAAATCCTCGCTCAATATGCTTCTGAATGTCTACGCCAAAGAGTTGCCTGACATACACTTTACTGCCCTTGCGCCGGGGGTAATCGATACTGATATGGTCCGCCATATCATCCACACCGCCGACGAGAGAAAATACCCCTCTGTCTCCAGACTCAAGAACGGGAATATCCAGTCGCCCAAAGAGGCTGCACAGCTGCTTATCGACACCTTCCCGAAACTCTGTGCTTATGAGAGCGGCAGTTTTCTTGATGTCAGGACAATGGAGGATTAAATTCTGATCTTTTGCCATTTTCCTTTGTCAAAAGTCTTCCAAAGCCATACTGCTTTGACAAAGGTGTCTGAGATCATCGCCAGATAGACAAAGAGTATATCCTCGAAATACCAGCTCAGTATATAAGCGGGGATAATACGTACTACCCATAAAGAGATGAGATTGATACGCAGGGTTCTTTTGGTATCCCCTGCACCCCTGAGTGCCCCGGATAATACAAAGTTGAATGCCAGAGGTATCTGAGAGAGTCCAACGATCCTCAGGTAGAGACTTGCCTCTTTGATCGTTTGTGCATCATCGGTAAAGACCCAAACAATTTTTTCAGGCATAAAGATCATGAAAAACGAAAGAAAGAACATCAATCCTACCGTGTACTTGAGTACCAGGATCACATCCTCTCTTGACTGATCAGGCCGCTTAGCCCCAAGCCCTTGTCCCATCAGCGTCATCGCTGCAATCGTAAAACCGATACCGGGCATAAATGCCAACCCCTCTACGCGCAGACCGACCTGGTATCCGGCAAGCGCCTCTGTACCGTAGTATGCGATGATCGCCGTAAAAAACATAAAACTTCCCGCACTCAATGCACGTTCGACAGAAGCGGGGATCCCTACCTTCAGTGCCCTGAAAAGCAAACGTTTTGAATAAAACCATAGAGGGATAAAAAATGTTTTCTGTTTGATGTAAAGGTAACCATAAACCATAAGCTCCAGTATATTGACGATCACCGTACCAAGAGCAGCACCCATCACTCCAAGCTCAGGGAACCCGAACGCTCCGAAGATAAGCAGATAGTTTAAAACAACATTTAATACAATAGAAACGATCTTGATCTGCATAGGAGTCTTCGTATCTCCGCTGCTGTTCAGGGCTGAGACAAACACCAGCTTCACAAACACAAACGGCAGCATCCAGGTAAGCACCGTTACATATTCGCTTCCCAGTGATACGACCTCTTTGGCTGTACCGAACCAGAGATAAACCTGGGGTGCGACGAGATACCATAAAGCTGATATCGGTATACTCAGAAACAGTGCGAAGCGGAGCAGCGTGGAGAGTCCGGTGGAGGCACGCTTTCTTTGCACTGCCCCGATAAAACGGGAAAGAAGTGCCGTTGTCCCCACATGCAGGAGTGTCATCACGGCATACACGAACATCAGCAATTGCAGTCCCAGGCCGACCGAAGCAACAGCATAGGCGGACAATCTTCCCACCATGATCAGATCAGTAATGATCTGCAGCATATCCAGCAGGGAGTTGATTGCAGCCGGGATAGAGAGCCTAAGAACTTTTTGGTGTCTTTCAGGAAAATAACGAAGCAAATGATCTCTTTAAAGTATTGTGATATGGGAAAGATGTCCGTAGAGCCCGATGATGGCCACCCATGCCCAAACCATCACCCATACCACTGCACGGAGTCTTTTTTCCTGCCAAAACAGCTTTCTTGTCTTATAGAGTGCAACCGGGTATCCTGCCAGCCCCAGTAGCGGGGGAAGATATGCCATAAAGGTCAGATTATATTTTGAGACTGCCAGGCCAGTAGCGACAAAAGAGGTGTAGACGGTAGCATATACGACCAACAGCATAAAGATCTGATAGAGAACAAAATAGAGATAAAGCCCCTTGCGTGTTATCGCATCATCATACTTTTTCATCCTGCTACTCCTCTTTTGTTTTCCTGCATTATGCAGATAAAACGCATTATATCCAATCTATGCCCTGCCAAGATCATCAGAATGATCAAAACTAAATCTCCATTTTAGGATTTACTTTTAAGCTAGATGCACTATAATGCCGCTATTAAAAATCAGTATTATTTGTTGTGCCAAACTTGTTGTGAAGCGAGGACGGAAAGCCACGGGTCTCATGCAGATAGCCGGGTTGCCAGATAGTCTAGTCTTATCTATTCTATATTCCTTTTTTCGCAAGTTTTTCACATATCTGTTACTTCTTTTTTAATAAGCAAGATTAGGCGTTTATGGAACCATCTTTAGTCCCTCCCTCCCTTTTTTTCCTAAAGGTGCCATAAACGTCTAACATTGCTTCAGCTATTCCGTTTATCTCCATTTCATACAATCAATACATTTTCTAAAGTTCACTTACTCTTCCAGTAGATTTTCATCCTCATGCAATTCAAGCACATCGATATGTCCCAGTGCCGCATGTCCTGCTATCCCCTGCAACGAACCGTACATCTCCGTGGTATTCTGCAGCACCCCGTCTATAAGCTTCTGTCGGCGTTTCCAGCTTGCCATCAGGGAACGCCTCTCCCTGTCCAGCTCTGATTGCATCTGCATGAACCCGTCCACGATCGATTTTAGCTGCATATTGAACTCATTGCCCGTCAGATAGTTGTAGAGCAGTGCCATCTTGTCGCTTTTGTTCTCCTCTTTCTGTACGGTTGTATGCACTCTTATCAGACCTTCGCGAAGCAGCGAAACCGAGCCTCTGAACTCTTCGAGACTACAGACCCAGATGCCCTCCACAAATCCCATGCGGTCCATGCCGTTTGGGTAGACAGAGGTGACAAGCACGCCGATATCCGCATTGACTTTCAGCATATCCTGCTTGAGCTTGCTGATCCATCCCTCGCTCCACGCCTTGGTATTTTTGCTCTCGTAGCAGATCACCCCGCAGTTTTGCAGCTCTCTGGTATGTACCGTCTGGATACAGTCTGCACCGAAAGCGCCTTTCTTGACCTCTTCGATGTTGTCAAAAGGAAACTGCGAAGAGAGCCAACTCTCGATCGTCAGCTCCAGTGCCTCACCCTGCACCTGCATACTTCCCTGCTCCGCTTTGCGTTTTGCATCTTCCAGGCTGCGCTTGAGCTGCTCCATCTGCTCATCCTTGGCCTTCAGCTTCAGTTCGTTCTCTTCGGCTACCTGCTTGGTGATACGCTCCCTCTCTTCCAGGGCCAGCTTATCCAGTCTCTCTTTCTCTTTTTTGAGTTCTTCACTCAGCAGCTTTTGTGCCTCAAGTTGGGCCAGGGAAGCCGCCTCCTCCTTCTCGCGCTTGAGCTGTTCGATCATGATCTTCGCAGCATTGAGCTCCTGCACCTGGCGGGATTTCTCCTCGATCTCTTTTTGCAGCAGCGCAACAGATTCGCTCTGCTCCAGGGTGAGCTCTCTTTTGATCTCATCATAGAGCTTGTTTCTCTCCTGTTTCAGCAATGCATTGGTTGCTTTTCGCAGCTGTTCGTCAAACTTCTCCTTCTCCTCAAGCAGCGCCTCCTCTTTGGCTTTCAGCTGATCAAGATGCGTTTTATACTCTCTGCGCTTCGCCTCTATCTCGTCTTGCAGTTTTTTCTGCTCCCGAAGGTGCTGCTGTTTGAACTTCTCTTCGATCTGGTGGTAGAATATCTCATCGATATCGATCTGCGTGCCGCAGTTGGGACATTTTATTGTGGTATTGCTCATTCCTCTTTCTCCTAAGTGTATCGGTTACTCTAATTTTGCCATACTAAAATAATAAATCCATACTATTATCCCAAATTGCCATATCTGCTATAATAAACCAAAAAGAAAATCTATGAGACTCTTCATCGCTTCCCCCGTCCTTCTTGATGACTATGCCGCCATCAAAGAGGATTTCAAAGAGATCATCGAGGGTACATGGGTAGCAGAAGAGAACCTGCATATGACCTGGGTCTTTCTGGGCGAGATGCCCAAAGCAAAGTCCACCATAGCGAAGATGTCACACCTCAGCAATCTCGAAAGTACAGTAGAGATCGCTGAGCTTGGGTACTTCGGCAGACCTCCCAAAATATTCTTTGCCAGGGCTGAACAGAAAGTACTCTATGAAAAAGCCCGCCATTTCAAGGAGGCAGGGTTTGATCTCTACCGCTTCAAACCGCATATTACCCTCTGCCGCATCAAAGCGATCCATGACTACAGAGCCTATAAAGAGAAGATGAAAGAATATCGGGAGAAGAAGCTGGGGATCATCTTGCCTCAGATCGCTTTGTATGAGAGCAAACGGACCTCCGAAGGGCTGGAATACCAAAGTATTTACGCAATAAACAGTTCATCACTTTGATCTTGTCACTGAGCACTTGGTGTGCAGATGCGAAGGCGTGCAATATTGCGTAGCAACACGCCGAGAGCATCGTCCGCACACTTGCGAAGTGACGATTTTTTGTCTACTTTTTTCTAAAAAAAGTAGAGGGAAAAGGTATGGGTTATTGA
>JAQUFB010000020.1 GCA_028684885.1 Sulfurovum sp.
TAGTGAGCAAATGCTTTGTTAGCTTCTGCCATCTTATATGTGTCTTCTTTCTTCTTGAAAGCAGAACCTTTTTCAGTTGCAGCATCCATAAGCTCATTGCTAAGGCGCTCCATCATAGTTCTTTCATTTCTTTTTCTTGCTGCATCAACGATCCATCTGATCCCCAATGACTGCTGTCTTACAGGTCTTACTTCCATTGGAACTTGGTATGTAGCACCACCAACTCTTCTACTCTTTACTTCCATCAATGGTCTTACATTGTCCATTGCCTGGTTAAAGATATCGATACCTTTTTCACCTGTTTTTGATTCAATTCTCTCTAACGCCGAATAAACTACTTTTTGTGCTGTACTTTTCTTACCATCAAGCATAATTGCATTGATGAATTTTGTTAAAACTTTAGAACCGTATACTGGATCTGGAAGTACCGGTCTAACAGGAGCTTTTCTTCTTCTCATTTGTTTTTCCTCTTCAATCTTTATATTGTTGATTTACTCAAGTCTTGTCCACGAAGGTTCACTGACAACACCTGCATAAGCCTGATATAAGGCTAACCTCTTTTATGTGTGGATCCTAAAATTATTTTTTAGGTCTCTTAGCACCGTACTTGGATCTGGCAACTGTTCTGTTAGCCACACCTGAAGCATCCAATGCACCACGAACAATGTGATATTTAACACCCGGTAAGTCTTTTACCCTACCACCACGTACTAGTACGATTGAGTGCTCTTGAAGGTTGTGACCCTCACCACCGATATAAGCGATTACTTCGAATCCACTTGTAAGTCTTACTTTAGCAACTTTTCTAAGTGCTGAGTTTGGTTTCTTAGGAGTAGTTGTATATACTCTTGTACAAACACCTCTTCTTTGAGGACAGTTCACAAGCGCTGGTGATTTTGATTTTTTAATCACTTTTTTACGCTCTTTACGAATCAATTGGTTAATTGTAGGCAATCGTAATCCTTTCTCTTTGTTATTTTGAATTGAATCTTGGGATAATCCCATTTTAAAGCACAAAAATGCTCTAAAATCGAACAAAGCCCGGAAAAATGGAGGCATATTATACTGAAACTATCTTAAGATTTTTTTATAAGTGTTTTTACGCTCTGTAATGCAAAGGAGAATTCAAGAACCACCGAAGTGGTTCTTCTGCTACTCTTCTGTAGCACTGATTGAAACTTTGTCCAGGTTGATCATTCCTGTACCCACAGGGATCAAACGACCGATAACGACGTTCTCTTTCAGATCTTCCAGTGAATCGACCGTACCGGCAATAGATGCCGAAGTCAGTACTTTTGTTGTGTCCTGGAACGATGCTGCCGAGATGATCGAGTCTGCACCAACCGCTGAACGGGTAATACCTACAAGCATCGGTTCGGCAATTGCCGGTTCACCGCCAAGTTTCAGTACGCTTTCGTTCTCTTCTTTGAACTTACGTCTGGAAACAATATCTCCGGCGATGAATTTGCTGTCACCGCTATCAATCACCTTCACCTGACGCATCATCTGAGAAACAACGATCTCAATGTGCTTGTCAGAGATGTTAACCCCTTGACGACGATAAACCATCTGTACCTCGGAGACGATATAGTCATAGAGCGCTTTCTCACCCATTGCCGCAAGGATATCATGGCTTGAGATCGTACCGTCGGTGAGTTTTTCACCCGCGTGTACATAGTCTCCCGCATGAACCAGCACTGCCTTGTTCTTATCGACAAACTGCTCAGTGATCTGATCTCCGTCACCGGCAATAATCAGTCTCTGCTTGCCTCGCAGCGGTTTACCAAAGCTGACTACACCGTCAATCTGTGCAATCAAAGCGATATCTTTTGGACGTCTCGCCTCAAAGAGTTCAGATACTCTCGGAAGACCCCCGGTAATATCGCTTGACTTGATCGCAGCTTTCGGTTTTTTCGCCAGGATATCGGCCGTACTCACCTCTGCTCCATCTTTAACAAAAAGGCTTGTTCTTGGATCAAGCTGATAACGGATGATCTCTCCTGACTCTGTCGCAAGGATAATCGCCGGCTTATAGGCAGTCGAGATATACTCGTTAAGCTCCAGTCTTGACTCTCCTGTCACTTCATCAAACTGCTCGATTACCGTAATACCAGGTATGACATCTTCAAACTTCAATGTACCTTTCTGCTCTGCAATGATCGGTTCAGAGTATGGATCCCACTCTGCAACGACCGTCTGTTCTATGATCTCAGGTGCGGAAAGAAGATCTCCTCTTTCTACTTTCTGATCATTGGATACCTGAAGTCTGGACCCTCTTGAGATATAGTGTCTTCCTGCTTCCCTGTTGTTTTCATCCACAACGACGGCAAAGAGACCTTTTTGTACCACGACATCACCCTCTTTGCTCTCAGGGTGCGCTTCAAGATAGTCGCCTTTCAAGAGGAAGAATTTCACGGTACCGCGTGACTCAGCGATCACTTTTTGTGTCACCGGTGCACCATTCTCTACCTTCAGCTCTGACGCAAACGGAATACGTGACGGTACCGACCATCCCTCGTTGATCATATCAACGATAGAGTCACCCTCCTGTACCTCGTCACCATCTTCAAACGGCAGGAAGAATTTCCCTTCAATCTTACCTGCAACCCCTGCAAGTTCGTTTGATTTTGCCACATCGGACTTTCTGAGATTGTATTTGATCTCATCTGTTCCTGCAGCGACCACAGAGATCACATACTCATCGTGCGTTACCTGGATCTTCACTTTACCAGAAACCGTCGCTTTGATCTTCGGTTCAACCAAAAGCACACCGGCATTTCTTCTGTTTGCCACGATCAGCTTGTCTTCGGTATTTCTATACACAGCAAGGTTATAGTAACGGATGAAACCTTCTTTGCTCGCTACGATCTGTCTCTCTTCCTTGCCTGCCGTTGCCGTACCACCGGTGTGGAAGGTACGCAGTGTCAGCTGTGTACCCGGTTCACCGATCGACTGTGCCGCAATGACACCGACTGCTTCACCGCGTTTCACCAGTTTGTTGTCAGCCATATTCAGACCGTAACATTTCGCACAGATACCTTTCGGTGCTTTACATGCAGACGGAGCCCTGATGACAACCGATCTCACTCCAGCGTCCTGAACGCGCTGCGCCATCTCCTCGTCGATCAATGTTCCCTCACTGATCAAGACCTCTGAAGTGATAGGGTCGATGATATCCTGCGCCAGTACTCTGCCGTAGATACGGTCTGCCAGCGGCTCGATCATCTCGTTACCGACGACGATATCCGATACTTCCACACCTTCATGCGTACCACAGTCATTCATGACGATCTTCACGTTTTGCGCAACGTCGATCAGCTTTCTTGTCAAATAACCCGCGTTCGCTGTCTTAAGCGCTGTATCGGCAAGACCTTTTCTCGCACCGTGTGTCGAAATAAAGTACTCAAGTACGTTCAGACCCTCACGGAAGTTTGACGTAATCGGTGTCTCAATGATCGATCCGTCCGATTTCGCCATCAGACCCCTCATACCGGAAAGCTGTCTGATCTGTGCAGCAGAACCCCTCGCACCCGAGTCAGCCATCATGTGTACAGAGTTGAATCCGTCTTTATCGGCTCTGATCTTCGCCATCAAACCTTCTGCAATACCGTTGTTCGCATCCGTCCAGATATCGATAATCTTGTTGTAACGCTCCTGGTCTGTAAGCAGACCCGCAGCAAATTGTCTCTGGATCTCTTTTACGTCTGCAGTAGCCGTTTTTACCATCTCCTCTTTAAGCTCAGGGATCTTGATATCCTCAACAGAGATCGATACACCGACCTTTGTTGCGTATTTGAAACCCATATCCTTAAGGTTGTCAAGGAACGTTGCAGTCTCTGCCACACCGCCGATCTTGTAGATATAGTCAACAAGTACACCGATATCCTTTTTCTTGAGGATTTTGTTCCAGTACTTCTCGGGCACATAATCCGGGATGATCGATTTCAGGATCAGTCTACCCGCAGTAGACGTCGTGATACGTCCTTCAATGACTGTTCTGATACGTGCATTCAGATCAAGCGACTGCTGTTCAAATGCGATCTCTACCTCTTCCACATTGGCAAAGAGTTTGTGCTCACCTTTGACATCATTCTTCTCAAGTGTCAGATAGTAAAGACCCAAAATCATATCCTGGGACGGTACCGCGATCGCTTTACCTGATGCCGGAAGCAGAATGTTCATAGAAGCGAGCATCAATACTTTCGCTTCGGCTATTGCCTCATCGGAAAGCGGCACGTGTACCGCCATCTGGTCACCGTCGAAGTCAGCGTTGAACGCCGCACATACAAGCGGGTGAAGCTGGATCGCTTTTCCTTCGATCAGTCTCGGGTGGAACGCCTGGATCGAGAGTTTGTGCAGTGTCGGTGCACGGTTGAGAAGCACCGGATAGTTCTGAACTACCTCTTCAAGACACTCCCATACCTCGTTCTCCTGCTTTTCGATCATCTTCTTCGCCTGTTTAAGTGTCGTTGCATACCCTTTCTCTTCAAGCTTCGCCATCAAGTGCGGTTTAAAGAGCTCGATCGCCATCTTTTTAGGAAGACCGCACTGGTCCATACGAAGGTCCGGACCGACAACGATAACAGAACGTCCTGAGAAGTCAACCCTTTTACCAAGAAGGTTCTGACGGAAACGTCCCTGCTTCCCTTTGATCACTTCTGAGAGTGATTTCAGCGGTCTTTTGTTCGCACCTTTTACCGCATTTCCTCTTCTGCCGTTATCAAAGAGCGCATCTACTGCTTCCTGAAGCATACGCTTTTCGTTTCTTACGATAATCTCAGGTGCATCAAGCTCGATCAGTCTCTTCAAACGCTGGTTTCTGTTGATGACCCTTCTATAAAGGTCATTGACATCTGATACCGCAAACTTGCCGCCATCAAGGCTTACAAGCGGTCTCAGGTCAGGCGGAAGTACCGGAAGCTGTGTAAGCATCATCCATTCAGGTCTGTTTCCAGAGTGAAGGAAAGCTTCAATCACTTTCAGTCTTTTGACGATCGTTTTTCTCTTCGCTTCTGATCTTGTCGACTCGATCTCTTCTTTCAGCTGGTTGTACATATCCACAAGGTCCAGATCGGCAAGTAGTTCCTGGATGATCTCCCCACCCATACGCGCATCAAGATCCGTATCGCCGAAACGCTGTATGATCTGCTGGTACTGCTCTTCATTGAGTACATCATACTTTGCAAGCGGGCTAAGGCCTTCACTGTCATAACTTGCACCACCAGGTGTTTTTACGATATATGCTTCATAGTAGAGTACACGCTCCAAGTCTTTCATCTTGACACCGAGAAGGGTACCGATACGTGACGGAAGCGAAGAGACATACCAGATATGCGCAACAGGTGCAACAAGGTCAATGTGCCCCATTCTGCTTCTTCTTACTTTTGATGTCGTTACTTCAACACCACATTTTTCACATACCACGCCTTTGTAACGCATCTTCTTGTACTTGCCGCACAGACACTCATAGTCACGGATCGGCCCGAAGATTTTCGCACAGAAAAGGCCGTCACGTTCAGGCTTCAGTGTACGATAGTTAATCGTCTCAGGCTTTTTCACTTCACCGTAGCTCCAGGAGAGGATCTTCTCCGGGCTGGCTACTCTCAGCTGAAGTGCCTCAATATCCTGAGGTTTCTCTTCGCTGTTAAGATCTATAGGTACTAAATTTTCCAGTTGCTTACTCATCTTCAACCTCCACTTCATTTTTCGGTGCATAAAGTTCTGCATCAAGTCCAAGTGCTTGAAGCTCTTTTGTTAAAACGAACATCGTTTCGGGGATACCGGACTCAGGTACCGACTCCCCTTTGGTGATCGCTCGGTATGCTCTTGCTCTACCCTCAACATCATCTGATTTGATCGTGAGCATCTCTTTGAGGATGTGTGACGCACCATACGCTTCCAGTGCCCAAACTTCCATCTCTCCAAATCTCTGTCCGCCGAAGAGTGCCTTACCACCCACCGGCTGTTGGGTAACAAGCGAGTAAGGCCCGGTTGAACGTGCGTGTACTTTCTCATCGACAAGGTGGTGCAGTTTGAGCATGTACATATAACCTACGTTGACACGCTCAAGCATCTTCTCGCCTGTTTTTCCGTCATAGAGTGCCATTTTACCGTCACTCTCGATTTTTGCAAGCTCAAAGAGCTTATCAAACTCCACCTGGTTGACACCTTCAAATACCGGTGCCGCGAATTTTACGCCCTTGCTCCAGTCTCTACCGTACCTGATCAGCTCCTCATCGCTCATCTTTTCCAGTGTCTCTTTGGCATTCATCAGCTTTGCCACATCCGCGATCTCGATCATCTTCGCTCTGAGCTTTTCTACAAAATCAGCCTGGTTGTTATCGAACATCTCCTGGATCTGGTTACCAAGGTTTTTACCTACCAGCCCAAGGTGTACTTCAAGGATCTGTCCGATGTTCATACGGGAAGGTACCCCCAGCGGGTTAAGGATGATCTCAACCGGTGTACCGTCTTCCATATATGGCATATCGATCTCAGGAACAATGTTGGAGACGATACCTTTGTTTCCGTGACGTCCGGCCATCTTGTCCCCGACTTTCAGCTTACGTTTTGTTGCGATATAGACTTTGACAAGCTTCGTGACACCGCTAGGAAGGATATCGTCTTTTTCAAGCACCGAAAGTTTCTCTTCATGCTCTGTTTTCAGTCTCTTCTTCTGTTTGAGGAAGTAGTTCTTGAGCGCTTCATACTCTGATTGTACTTCATTTGAATAGGACTGTACCACCCCTCTCAGAGCAAAACGGTTCACCTCTTTAATGATCCCCTGATCGATCTTGGAACCTGTTTTATACTCAGTCTCCCCGATCGTCACATCTTTTGCCAGTTCCTGCTCAGAGAGGTACTTCGCGATACGGAGGATCTCTTCTCTGTCGATCATCAGAAGCTGGTCATGGTGGTCACTGTCAAGCTGTGCTTTCTCCGCTTCATAGGCCTGGATCGCACGTGCATCTTTTTCATACCCTTTTTTTGTAAATACCTTGATATCTACAACGACCCCTTCCATGGAAGCGGGACAGTAGAGTGACTTGTTCACGACATGCCCTGCTTTTTCTCCGAAGATCGCTCTAAGGAGTCTCTCTTCCGGTGTCGGTTTGATCTCGCCTTTCGGACTTACCTTTCCGACAAGGATCATACCCGGTTTCACATAGGTACCGATCTTGACGATTCCTGACTCATCAAGGTGAAGCAGTTCATCTTCACGGATATTAGGAATGTCTCTTGTGATCTCTTCCGTACCATGTTTCAACTCTCTGGCTTCCACCTCTTTTTCGTAGGTATGCACAGAAGTAAACGTATCCTCACGGATCAGTTTTTCAGAGATGATGATCGCATCCTCGTAGTTATATCCGTTCCACGGCATGAACGCGACACGGATATTCTTACCGATAGCAAGTTCTCCCTGATCCATGTTCGCACCGTCGGCGATCGCCTGTCCCGCTGCCACTTTCTGTCCAAGTTTCACGATCGGCGTTTGTGTAAATGTCGTATTTTGGTTGGTTCTCATGTTCTTATCGAGCGGATAGTGATCGATAAATACACCACTCTCATCTTCACCCATGATATAAACATTTTTACCATCGACTTTTTCAACCGTACCACCGCGTCTTGCCTTCACACACTCCCATGCATCACGGCTTACGACCGCCTCCATACCCGTACCGACCAATGGTGCTTCGGTTCTCAAAAGCGGTACAGCCTGACGTTGCATGTTCGATCCCATCAGCGCACGGTTTGCATCATCGTGCTCCAAGAATGGAATCAGCGCAGCCGCCGAACCTGAGATCATCAGCGGAGAGATATCGATAAGATCCACTCTCTTGGAGTCGTTCAGCTCGATGTTACCGTTGAGTCTTGTCTCGATCAGGTCGCCCACGATCTTTCCGTTTTCATCTACGATTGTCGAAGCAGGAGCGATACATTTGTCCTCCTCCTGCGTCGCTGTCACATAGATGATCTCGTTGGTGACTTTACCGTCTTTTACCACTTTATACGGCGCTTCGATAAATCCAAGCTCATTTACTTTCGAGTAGGTCGCAAGGGTGTTGATCAAACCGATGTTCTGACCTTCCGGTGTCTCGATCGGACAGATACGCCCATAGTGCGTCGGGTGGACGTCACGGACTTCAAATCCTGCTCTCTCTTTTACAAGACCGCCTTCACCCAATGCAGAGAGTCTTCTTTTGTGAGTTACCTCCGAAAGCGGGTTGGTCTGGTCCATGAACTGCGAGAGCTGTCCGCTTGAGAAGAACTCCAGGATCGTGTTGGTGATCATCTTTGAGTTTACAAGGTCATGCGGCATCAGATCCTCAAGGCTTCCAGAGATGGTCGTCATCTTGTCCTTGATCGCTTTTTGCATCTTGACAAGGCCGTTGTGAAGCTCATTTCCGAGCAACTCGCCGATCGCACGGATACGTCTGTTCCCCAAGTGGTCCCTGTCATCGATATGGCCCTGGCCATTTTTCACCTTGATCAGATATTTGACGGTATGGATCAAATCTTCTGCCGTAAGAATGGTGGTATACTCCGGTGTATCAAGTCCAAGCTTGTGGTTCATCTTCATACGGCCGACTTTTGTCAGATCATATCTCTCAGGATCAAAGAAGAGTTGTTTCAAGAATGCTTTTGCCGCTTCAGGCGTGACCGGTTCACCCGGTCTCATCACCTTATAGATACGGATCGCAGAAAGCACGTTCTCATCTTCGATCTGTTCCGTCTGCTTGAGCAGTCTCAAGCTCTCTTGATCAGCGATGAAAGCATTGATAATAGAGTTATCCGAACCTTCTGCAAGGTCGTCAATGATCATGATGCTGTCGATACCCTGCTCAATCATCTTCTTAAGCTTGGTCTCATCCAGAGGTGTCACCACATCGTAGAGAACTTCTCCGCTCTCCTGGTCAATCACAGGCGTAGCAAGGTGTCTCTCCATCAGTACATCTACAGGATACTCAACCCACTCCAATCCCTCTTCCTGAAGGCTCTGTGCCTTTTTCTTTGTCAGTCTCTTTCCAAGATTTACAACGATATTACCATCTGCGTCTTTTACATCATAGTCAGCTCTTCCCGTAAAATCATCCGGATTGAATCTTGTAAGGAATCTGTTGTTCTTGATCACGATCTCTTTTGTCGAATAGAAAAGTTTTACAATATCCTCTTTAGAGTAGTCCAGCGCTCTAAAAAGAATCGTTACCGGGATCTTTCTTCTTTTGTTGATACGTGCATAAAGGATATCTTTTGCGTCGTATTCAAAATAGAGCCAAGAACCGCGATCCGGGATGATCTGTGCGGAGTAGAGAAGTTTGGCGGAAGTAGTTGTCCCCTCCTCTTCTTTAAAGATAACACCGGGAGATCTGTGAAGCTGGTTTACGATCACTCTTTCTACACCGTTTACGATGAACGATGTTCTGTCTGTCATCAACGGGATATCACGTACAAATACCGCCTGTTCTTTGATCTCTTTTGGATCAAGTTTTTCACCCGTCTTCTCATCTCTATTCCAGATGGTCAGGGCGATATTCATTTTCAGTGAGACAGAGTAGGTCAATCCTCTCTCCATACACTCGCGCACGGTATACTTCGGCTTGATAATGTCTGAACCCTTGTAGGTTAGTGTCAGTCTGTTCTGCTGGTCATGGATCGGGAAAGAGGCTTTAAAAACCTTCTCAAGCGTAGAGTGTTTTCTGTCTTTTTTGCCCATCATCAAAAAGTCATCAAAACTTTGTTGTTGAAGCTGCAAAAGGTTGGGGATTTCTATCTCTCTTGGAGTTTTTGAAAAATCGACACGAAGTCTATTACCAGAATGTAAAGAGTTTAACATGGTTATCCTTCTTTTGAATGGTTAAGGTTTATGGTTAATATCGCTGTATTTAAAATTTACGTAACTAATACATCATATTTAGTTAGATACACCAAGAAACTATTAGAGGAGGGTATGAAAGTGTCTCATCTCCGAATAGTTTATCACTGTATCTAACGAAGGCAGTTTGTTAAGCCGGGCATAAATCCCGGCTTGAGTGTAAAGTAATCTTGATTACTTAAGCTCACAAGAAGCACCAGCTTCTTCAAGTTGTTTTTTGATATCTTCAGCCTCTTCTTTAGAAGCACCTTCTTTAAGTACAGTAGGAGCGTTTTCAACTGCATCTTTTGCCTCTTTAAGACCAAGACCAGTAACCGCTCTTACAACTTTAATTGTGTTGATTTTCTTCGCACCACCGTCAGTAAGTACAACGTTGAACTCAGTCTGCTCTTCAGCAGCCTCAGCAACAGCACCACCAGCAGCTACTACAGTAGCCTGTGCAGTGACACCAAATTTTTCTTCGAACTCTTTTACAAGTTCAGAAAGTTCAAGTACAGAAAGGTTAGAGATAAACTCAATTACATCTTCTTTTGTGATTGCCATAATATTTTCCTTTTTCTATTATGCTGAAATCATATATGATTTACTTATAAGAGAGCAGTGACTGCTCTCACCACTCGCTATTAAGCCTCTTCTTCTCTCTTTTTTCTCAATGCATCCAAACCGATCGTAAAGTTCTGAACCGGTGCATTCCAGACATTGAGAAGCATACCAAGAAGCTCGTCTCTTGTAGGAAGTTTAGCCATTGCATTGATTGTCGCAAGATCAGCAACTTTACCTTCAATAAGACCAGTTTTGATAGAAAAGTGATCCTTGTTGTCAGATGCAGCTTTGTCAGCTATCTTACACGGAAGTACCTGTGCTTCACCCCAGATGAAGATATTGGTATCTGTCAGTACAAGCTCTTCACATCCGGCTTCTTTGATCGCCAGTTGCGCAAGTTTATTCTTTACAACTCTCACTTTACACTCTTGCTCACGGGCATTGTTTCTGATTGCCTCAAGCGCTTCAACTGTCATACCTTTGTAGTCACACACTACAACAGCACCAGCCTCTTTAAACTCACCAGCCAACTCTGCAACGATCTGAGCTTTTTGTGCTCTCGTTAACATATTTTCTCCTTTCGACCTACAACAGGGTGTGGAATTCCACCTGCATAACCCTTCAGCTATGCTAATTAAGCTTTCGCCCCTATCGTCTATGACCTAAATTTGAGAATACTATTCTCAACCAAATGCTGGATAAGCACTTGATTGAATATAGTTCAAGTCCAGCTAACGCTGTACTTGAAAAATGTAATGCTTATTTAAGTTCCATGAGTTCTGCAGCATCCAATGTCACTGAAGGACTCATTGTAAGTGATACTGCTGCATTCGTAATATATTTACCTTTTGCAGATGCAGGTTTTGCTTTGTTGATTGCTCTTACAAATGTGATAAAGTTCTCTTTGATCTGAGCGTTGTCAAAGCTTACTTTACCGATACCAGCGTGGATATTACCTTTTTTGTCAACTCTATAGTTCACCTGTCCGCCCTTAGCGTTTTCAACCGCTTTAGTGACATCCATCGTTACAGTACCGGTTTTTGGGTTAGGCATCAAACCTTTTGGGCCGAGAATTCTCGCAACTTTTCCAAGTACACCCATCATATCCGGTGTTGAGATAACGATATCAAAATCGATGTTACCCGCCTGGATCTGCTCAATAAGCGCGTCGCTACCTACAATATCTGCTCCTGCAGCTCTTGCTTCATCCGCTTTTGCATCTTTTGCAAATACGGCAACCCTTACTGTTTTACCTGTTCCGTGAGGCAATACAACTGAGCCTCTGATCATCTGATCCGCATGTCTTGGGTCAACATTAAGGTTGAGTGCTACTTCTACTGTCTCGTCGAATTTCGCTGATTTAAGTTCCGGTAGTGCTGCAATTGCTTCATCAACACTGTATGCTTTGTTTGCATCTATCTTTTTGAGTAGTGCTTCTCTTCTTTTACTTACTTTCTTTGCCATATATTCTCTCCGCTTTTATGCTCCCACATTCAAGCAATGTGGTAATGATTTGTTTTTCAGTTCGTCTTAGTCTACGATGTCTACACCCATACTTCTACACTGACCGGCGATGATTTTAGCTGCCATCTCTCTGTCGTTAGTGTTAAGGTCTGCAATCTTTTGATCAACGATCTCGTCTAGTTTTGCCTGGCTGATACTAGCAATTTTGTTTTTAAGCGGGTTATCAGACCCTTTGTTGATCCCCGCAGCTTTCATAATAAGCTGGGATGCAGGCGGCTGTTTAAGTTCAAATGTGAAACTTTTATCACTGTATACAGTAATGATCACAGGAACTTTGAATCCCATCATATCTTTTGATTTTTCATTGAATGCTTTACAGAACTCCATAATGTTCAAACCACGTTGTCCCAGTGCTGGTCCAACCGGCGGTGACGGGTTCGCAGCACCAGCAGCAATGATCATTTTGAATTTACTTGCTATCTTTTTTGCCATCTCTTTGTCCTTCTATGTTAATTTCTTCTTGAAGACAAGCAAAGCTTGTCATCAATTCATCTCACTAAAGCTTCAAATGAAGCCTCAGAAAGATAAATTGTGTTAAGCCTTTTACTTCTCTTCTGATAAAAAGATTTAGATAATCTTTTCTACTTGTGTATACAGTATCTCTACCGGCGTATTTCTACCAAAAATAGAAACATTCAGCTTTAACTTACCATGGTCAAGGTCATACTCCTCGACAAGCCCGGTAAAGTTGGCGAATGATCCATCAATGATACGTACCATCTCACCTTTTTCAAAGTCAACCTTAGGTTTAGGAGCAGATTTTTTCTCCATTTTTTCCAAGATGTTTTTGATATCTGCCTCAGAGAGTGCAGTCGGAGTCTTTTGTTCACCGATAAATCTAGATACACGTGGCAAAGACTGGATCTTGTGCCATAAATCCGTATCCAGATCTATATGTGTAAATACATATCCTGAATAGAGTGTTCTCTCGGTGATTTTTTTCTGGCCGTTTTTAACTTCGATTACTTCTTCAGTCGGGACTACAAGCTCTTTGACCTTATCTTCGATTCCGTGATCAACTGCCATCTGCTCGATCGCTCTTTTTACAGATTGTTCACTTCCTGCATATGTCTGGATTGCATACCATTGATAAGCCATCTTCTATCCTATAATACTGATGAAACGATTGACGACATTAAAAGGTCAACCAATGCTAAAAAAATTGAAATAACAGTCACTACAAGAATAACCGCTAAGAATGCTTGTCTAACTTGTACTTTAGTTGGAAATATTACTTTATGTATCTCTGCTTTCGCATGTGCAATAAAAGTTGAAAGTTTTTCCATTTGTATACCTTTTCAGTGGCAGGCCAAGAGGGACTCGAACCCCCAACACTCGGTTTTGGAGACCGATGCTCTACCATTGGAGCTATTGGCCTAGATTTGAAAGAGGCAAAGCTGTTAGAGCTTCATCTCTTTATGAACAGTGTGTGTTTTACACCACTTGCAGTATTTTTTAAGTGCAAGTTTCTCTGTTGTATTTTTTTTGTTCTTTGTTGTGTGGTAGTTACGTCTTGTACACTTCTCACAACCTAGGTGAACAGTTTCTCTCATCATATTCTCCTATGATGTATGCAAGGGAGGAAACCCCTTGCAGACAATTATTCGATAATTTTTGCTACGACACCGGCACCAACTGTTCTACCACCCTCACGGATCGCGAACTTAGTACCTTGCTCAAGTGCTACCGGAGCGATAAGTTCAACGTTGATTTTAACGTTGTCACCTGGCATAACCATCTCAGTACCTTCTTGAAGCTTGATTGAACCAGTTACGTCAGTTGTACGTACGTAGAACTGTGGTCTATAGTTGTCAAAGAATGGAGTGTGTCTACCACCTTCCTCTTTAGTAAGTACGTATACTTCTGCTTCAAATTTGCTGTGAGGAGTGATTGAACCCGGCTTACAAAGAACCATACCTCTTTGTACCTGGTTTTTGTCGATACCTCTGATAAGGACACCACAGTTATCACCTGCTTCACCACAATCCATCTCTTTACGGAACATCTCAACACCGGTAACAGTTGTTTTCATAGTATCTTTGATACCTACGATCTCAACTTCGTTACCGACACATACAGTACCTCTGTCAACTTTACCAGTTACAACAGTACCACGACCTTGGATTGTAAAGATATCTTCGATTGGCATCAAGAAGTCTTTGTCAGTCTCTCTTTGTGGCTCAGGGATATATGCATCTACTTCATCCATAAGTTGGAAGATTTTCTCAGACCATGGTCCAAGGTTACCAGATTTTGCTTCTTCAAGTGCCTGGAATGCAGAACCAGCTACGATCGGAGTATCGTCACCTGGGAAGTCATACTCAGAAAGAAGTTCTCTTACTTCCATTTCAACAAGTTCAAGCATCTCTTCTCTATCTTCATCATCAAGCTGATCTTCTTTGTTCAAGAATACAACGATGTATGGTACACCTACTTGCTTGGAAAGAAGGATGTGCTCTCTTGTTTGCGCCATTGGCCCGTCAGTCGCAGCGATAACAAGGATCGCACCGTCCATTTGAGCAGCACCGGTAATCATGTTCTTAACGTAGTCGGCGTGACCTGGACAGTCAACGTGCGCATAGTGTCTAGTTGCTGTTTCGTACTCTACGTGAGAAGTAGCGATCGTGATCCCTCTTTCTCTCTCTTCAGGAGCGTTGTCGATTTGATCGTAATCCATTGCTTTACCTGAACCCATTTTAAGGTTAAGACACATAGTGATTGCAGCAGTCAGAGTCGTTTTACCGTGGTCAACGTGACCGATAGTACCGATGTTAACATGCGGTTTCGTACGTTCGAATTTTTCTTTAGCCATGCTTTTCTCCTAGCTTGATTATGTTTTGAAAGGCATTATTATACCTAAAATTTCTTATGACCCCATAAACCCATATGGACAAAACTATTACAGCCCTGTAACACTTTTGTCCATACTGTTGGAGTGGAGCCCATAGTGAGACTTGAACTCACGACCTCTTCCTTACCAAGGAAGTGCTCTACCCCTGAGCCATATGGGCAAAATCTTGTTTAAAATGCATACGCCGCGTTATGGACATTTTAAAAAGTGCTAAGTGTTTGATTGTGTAGTAATGTGAAGTAAAAAACAGTTTTCACATCAGCTCCCAGATCATACCATGGAGCGGGAAACGGGACTCGAACCCGCGACCCTCAGCTTGGAAGGCTGACGCTCTAGCCAACTGAGCTATTCCCGCGTCTATATGGTCAATGGTGGTGAGTGGAGGATTCGAACCTCCGAAGACGTAGTCAGCGGATTTACAATCCGCCCTCGTTGGCCGCTTGAGTAACTCACCAAAAATCATTGTATATAATGAAAGTTATTTCTGGTCAAACACTGATAAAATTTTATGGAGCTGGTAAAGGGACTCGAACCCCCGACCTGCTGATTACAAATCAGCTGCTCTAGCCAACTGAGCTACACCAGCACCATCATTTCAAGTAGTTCCACTTAAAATGGACGGGAATTATAGACAAAAAAGTTTTGATTGTCAAGAGTTTTTTTGAAAAAAAATGATAATTTCTCTTTTTTATCTATTTTTATTAGAATACGCTCCTAAATTCCATCAAAAGATACGCATAATGAAAATACTACTTGCACCAAGCGAAACCAAGAGATCAGGCGGAGAAACACCGTTTGATGTCAGCAGCCTGCTCTTTGGAGAACTCCTTCCCTATAGAAACAAACTTTTGCATCAATACACGAATCTCCTGCAAAGGGGTGACCTTGCCCAACTCTCCAGGATGTTCGGCCTCAAAAAGGAGTCTGATATCCGTGCACACATCAAAGACATTATCCACGAGCCTGCGATGAAAGCGATCGAACGCTATACGGGTGTAGCCTTTGATTACCTTGACTATATGCAACTCGATAATACGGCACAAAGCTATATCGACACCCATGTGATCCTCTTCTCCAATCTTTTCGGCGTACTGCGTGCAAATGATCACATACCCGAATACAGACTCAAGCAGGGAGAAGCGGTGGGAGAGATCAAGGTAGAGAAGTTCTACAATGAACAGCTATCAACCCTGATGGAAAGCTATCTTGCGGAGGAAGATATCCTTGATCTGCGCGCAGGATTTTATGACAAGTTCTACAAACCTTCCAAACCCTATACGACACTGAAGTTTGTCAAAGAGGGCAAAGTCGTCAGCCACTGGGCAAAAGCCTACAGGGGTATCGTACTCAGAGAGATAGCAAAAGTGGGGATAGAAACGCTTGATGCGTTCATGAAACTTCCCATTGAAGGGCTTACCGTTTTGGAGATACAGACAAAAAAGAACAAAACCGAGATCATCTATGAGATAGAAGGATAGTCGGAGAGGTTCTCTTGCCTCCCTTATTATCGCCTCTTCAGTCTGGATCTCTATGCCAGACGATTATGAAAAATACTGCAAAAAATGTATACTTAAAAAGATACTTTTGTGCTATAGTGCGCTTCTATATTTGATTCTAATTTGATCATTGGAAAGGTGGGTAATGAACGAAGAACTGCTCTTGAGCGTAGAGAAGATCAAACAGTGTATCACCGAATATAACGAAGGGATGGCACTGGGTGTTCACCCTTATGAGATCGCAGATTTGCTTATCGCGATAGCGGAAGAGGAAGAGCCTCTCTATGAGGCCCTGCTGCAGGAGCTTCCGCATATTCTCCTCGCCGAAGTCCTTGTTGAGCTTCCGAAGTCCCTGCAGGAGGACTTTTATATCAAACACGGAGCCAAAGAGCTTGCAGAACTGACCCAGGAACTGGACACCGATGATGCGGCCGATCTGATCAGACATATTGAAATCATAGATGAGTCAAAAGCAGATGAAGTTCTCAGCAACCTTTCTGTCCAGGACAGAGATACGATCGAGGAGCTGATCTCGTATGAGGACAGTGAAGCGGGTGCGTATATGCAAGTGGAGCTTTTTGATGTCCATATCGATGAGACGATCGGTGATTCGATCAAACGACTCAAACAAATGAAAGCCACCAACCAGGTCAGCAATGTCAACCACGTCTTTGTGACCTCTGATAAAAAAAAGTTTTTGGGAATGATCCCGCTTGAAGACCTGATCCTGCACGGACCCAAAGAGTACTACAAAGATATCATCGAGACAGAGGGTAAGATCACCGTTGCCGTCAGAGATACCGATGAGATCAAAAGCGTGATTGAAACTGTCAGCAATTATGACCTCAGCGTGATAGCGGTCGTTAACGAAAAAGGTACCCTGCTCGGACGGATCACCTCCGATGACATCTACGATATCATTGAAGAGGAGGCAACCGACCAGATCTATCACCTTGCGGGGGTCAACGATGAGGCAGAACAGGAAGAGAGTCTCTGGAAAGTAGGAAAATCAAGGGGTATTTGGCTGGGGCTAAACCTGCTGACGGCGATCGCTGCGTCCCTTGTCATCGGTCTCTTTGACAGTACCATCCAATCACTTGTCGCGCTTGCCGTTTTGATGCCTATTGTTGCCTCTATGGGCGGCAATGCCGGGACACAGACGCTTACCGTTACCGTAAGGCAGATGGCACTGGGGGATATCGATCTTGATGAAGCCAAAGAGACCATCTACAAAGAGGTCGCCGTTTCGCTGATGAACGGGCTGCTCTATGCCGTTGTAATGGGGCTTATCGCATACTGGTGGTTTAAAATACCCCTACTTGGTGTAGTGATCGGTGCAGCTATGGTGATCAACCTTATCTCGGCAGGATTTTTCGGTGCGGTGATCCCCCTTGGGCTTAAGAAATTCGGTATCGACCCTGCGATCGGATCGACTGTGCTCCTGACCACCGTCACCGACGTTGTAGGTTTTTTCAGCTTCCTTGGTCTGGCCACCATGATTTTACTCTAAAATTAAGGATATAATATCGCTATGGAAAACTCTGAAAGCGGGCATCACGTACCCTTAAAATATATTATTGAGGATTATTGGGACATTGCGGTAGGTATCATTGCCGTCATTGCTGCAATCATAATGCATAAGAGCGGAAACGGGAGCATGGCCACACTCTTTGCAGCCATGGGGATTGCGGCGCTCTCTCTGACGGTTTCAGAGATTGCAGAGATCCTTTCTGAAAGGCTGGTGGAACCGTACGGGAGTATGGTGCTTACCTTCAGTGCTGTAATCGTAGAGATCGTACTGCTTTATATCATCCTGAGGGAGGCATTGCATTCTCCCGAAGTCGTCGAGACAGTCAAAGGGGGGATCATCTCGGCTGTGATCGTAGATATGAATGTACTGCTGGGGCTCGCCGTGTTTATCGGCGGGTTGAAGTATATCAAGCAGGAACACAACAAAGAGACCTCCAGTACCTATACCACCATCCTTTTTGTCACGGCACTGGCACTTTTAGTGCCAAGCCTACTCAGCCATACACAACACGGGAATGAAGTGATCGAAAAAGCAAGCTACAGCATCGCTGCTGTGCTGATGCTCTTTTATGTGATCATCTTTATCTTTCAGACCAAAACACACACCCATTTTTTTCAGGCGACTGCAAAAAGCCGTTTTTTCAGGCTCAAAAGAAAGCTCAAAGAGGGAGAGGAGATCAATGAAGAGGAGCACAGTGGCTATATCTTTGAAAAGTTCAACAATACTTCCAACTTTCTTGTCCTTTTTATACTCATCGCTACGATCGCAGTGGGGGCAGAGGTCTTTGCAAACGACGGTGTGAAATTGGCCAAAGAGTATGGCATCTCGGCGGGGATCGCCGGTTTGATCATTGCGATCATCTCAGTCTCTCCCGAGATATTTACCGCGATCAAAGCTGCACGCAACGACCAGATACAAAGGGTGGTCAATATCGCGATGGGGGCTTCAGTGGTCTCGATCCTTCTCACCGTTCCTATTCTTATGGGGCTTGCCTACCTTAGCGGCCTGACACTGACCCTTGATTTCAACCCCCTGCAGGTCGGAGCGCTGATCATGACGGTGATCCTCGCATGGAAAAGTACCGAGGAGGGGCAGACAAACTATTTTGAGGGGCTCTCCCACCTGATGTTCTTTGTCTGCTATGCGATCATTGCCGCATATTACTGATAGGACGTTACAAAAGCAAAGCTCTTGTTTGTCTCTTGAAAAAACTTGCCATTTAGGCAATTTTGTTTTCAAGAGATTGTTAACACTAGGTTCGCTTCAGCAGCGGGCTCTCGCACCTAGGTGCTTTTTGATATGATAGAACGCATCCAAGCAAAGCTCGGATCGTGTCTCCCGAAAAAAATTTGCTGTTCAGGCAATTTTCTTTGCACGGGATTGCTGGTGCTATGTCCGTTTGTGACTTTGCATTTCCTAAGGGTTGCTGCTTTTTTGTATAATACGTTTACCAAAGTTGAATGAGGGCATATGAGACTTCCGAGCGATGAAACACTCTACAAAATTTTTATTTTTCTGCTTGTGCTCTTTGTCATCTTGGGCATACTCTTTGATACGAACTATAACTAAAGGCATAGCATGAAAGAAAATCTGTTTGAAATGGGGGCGAACTTTGAAGACGGATGGTCTTCAAACAACAAAGAAAAACCGGCCAAAAATAAAACCTTAGAGGTCAAAGCACCCGAAAAGCACCAGCTGTATTTTGCCAAAGAGAAAAGGCGAGGCAAGGTTGTCACCATCGTCAAACCGTTCCATCTTGAGAAACAAGAGCTGCAAACCCTGCTCAAAACCCTGAAGAAAAAACTGGGAACGGGAGGCACCGCAAAAGAGGAGAGCCTGGAGTTTCAGGGCGAGATCGCAGAGATGCTACGCGGATATCTGGAGGCACTGGGGTATCGGTTCAAAAAATAAACATATCCCAAATCTATCTGCCGATAGCCAAGGCATAAAGTACCATCTCATCATTCTCCAGGAACGCATTCACCTCATCATCATAATAGGCCCCGATCCCGCTGCATCCGATCCCCAGATAGTTTGACGCGATATAGATCCGGTGTCCGATTATCCCTGCTTTTTGATACATCGCTTGATAGTTCGTTGCCTTGGAAGTAAGAAAAAATGTTACTGCCCCCTTGGCAGCCAGGCTGTACTGCTCAAGACACAGGTATCCGGCCTTTCTGGAAAAATCTCCATGCTTGATGTAGACTCCCTCTTTTTGAATTCCCAAAGGCATATCCAGTACACGGTTGAGTACGGCATAGATCGCTACCTCCTCATCACAGTCAGAAAGAATCGGCTGGGTGATCCTCTCCATGATATAGAAAAATTGTGCTTTTGTGATCGCACCCCCTTCAAACCCTCTGTGCGAACGTCTGGCAAAAATCGTCTCCCTGAGTTTATCACGTCTGTAGTCAAACTTCGGTGCTTTGAGTACTTTTTGGCATCCCTGAAGCGAGATCGTCTCCCTGTAGGCCTGCATGATCTTCTCGTTGGGTTCAAACGTTCCGCTTCCCTCTACGTACGGAAGCGAAAACTCCACCGCTTTGATCTTCTGCCCTTTTACAGGGATAGCCATGGTCGCAGCGGAAAGGAAGAACTCTCTTTGCTCAAATCCGAACATCCGGTTGAGCTTCTCTCTTTCGATCACATAGTGCATCTGCACCGCATGCGGCTTGAGAAGCGCAGCCGATTCGATACTTCCCAGCAGATGTCCCGCATCCAGAAGGCAGTAGCGCAATGCCCTGTTCTTGTATTTCCAGCTGGAGCGGTAGTAGATCGCCGAGACCAGAAAGAGATACCCCTGCATCGCATGGGCATACCCGAGATACGGCTCCAGCCCCTCCTCTCCGCTGATCGATGCCACCAAGGCAATGGAGTGTGTCGCCACCTCATAGTGATAGATCCCATCCTCTACCCCCTCCACTCCTCTTCCCTGAAAGTAGAGTTCATGGGGGTAGAGAGCCCCTGCGCTGGGATTGATGCGCAGATAGTACTCAAACCCCGGATAACTTTTCTTGGCTGTCAATCCGGCAATGTGATAAAGGAAACTATCTTCTTCGTTGTCAAGATCAAGCTGACGTTTGGGATAGGTATCGGGATAGTTCTTATAGGTAGAGGGCTGGGAGGACCAGTCAAGCTGATTGGGATTGCTCCTCACAGACGCATAGGAGTGCTTAGTCTGCTCATGATACCAGAACATCAAAGACCTCGTTATGTTTTACTTTGAGTAATTCGATCTTTTTACATGCCCGGGCAAATAGTTCCGCATACTCTATGCGGGATGTACTCATATGTTTGTAACGCTCATACGAAGCGATCACCTTCTGTGCCTTGAAAGGCATATTCTTACTGTTGCGCTTGATATGTTCAAAAGTGATCGCCCCGTTGATCAATCCCTTGACAAGATTACGCAGCGGATGGCCGGAGAGGCGCAGCGGATGCCATGCCTCTTCTAACACCTCATGTGCCTCAAAGTACTCCTCCCTATCCAGCAGTGCCAGATACTCCCTCAGTGCACCTTCAAGGTCATCGTTCATTTTTAGCATGAGATATATCCTCTCTTCACCATCCCTATCGCCATCGCCATAGAGAGTCCGTCATTGTTGTACCCCTCTTCCCGGCAGTTCTCGCAGGTATCGCCGCAGACAAAGCTTGTATCGGCAAGGATCTCCTGGAGAGCATTTGTACCGTTCTCTTTGATATAGGCTGCAAGCCGCCCCAATGTCACATCATGGCAGTAACAGATCATCGTACTTTCATCAGGCATAACCTGCTCCTCAATAGTGTATAATTGCCAATATACCACACAAAAGTAAAACTATGACAAATGAAGAGAAAAAAACGATCAAAGAGAAGATAGAGTCTGATATCGCCACACTCTCAAAACAGATCCTTGCGCTGGAAGAGAAGACCAGACCGATCGCTCCCGACTGTTCTCTTGGCAGGCTTACCCGGCTTGAAGCGATGGGAGAGCAGCATGTCAACAATAAAGTACTTGATGAATCGAGGCTACGTCTGACCCGGCTTCAAAATGCACTGCTTCGGATCGACAAGCCGATGTTCGGTATCTGTATCGAGTGCGAAGAGGAGATAGGTTTCGGACGGATGAGCATACGCCCGGAGAGCGTACGGTGTGTGGAGTGTGCAAATTAGTGCTGAGTACGAATGCTGATAATAGCAAATCACACTTTCATTCATCTTGTCAAATATTTTTCTAATTTTTCTCAACGCTCATTGCTCAGCGCTCAACCCTTACTAAAGGCTTTCTATGTTTCCTACGACTTTCCCCACGATACTCACTTCATCGGGAGCCAAGACTTCAGGAGAGTAGTTCTTGTTGTCCGAGATCAGCTCTATCATCCCGTCTGCCCTTTGTCGGATACGCTTGATAAAGAGTCCTGCCGTGGTTGAGGCGATGAAGATACCTTCTCTGTTGATGTTGGTCTGGGTACGGTCCACAAAGACGATCGATCCATCCTTCAGCGTAGGCTCCATCGATTCACCGTCCACATTGATCGCCTCCAGGTCGGTGTTGCCCAGCCCTACCATATTGCGCATCACTTTTTCATCGATCGTGATCGTCTCATAGTTTTCATCAAAGACCTCAGCCCCGCCTCCCGCACTTGCACGAATATCCGAGAAGTAGCGCACATGAAAGAACTTCTCTGTCTCCTCCTTGAGCATATCGACCGCCTGATCGAAGAAAAGCCAGTTCACCGATATCTTTCTCAGCGCGCAAAACTCCAGGATCTCCTCATAGGGAATGGAGTTCCGCTTTTTCATCGTGGCAAACGTACTTTGGGGGATATTGAGCGTATGAGCGACATCTTTGTCAAAGACCTTTTTCCCCGGCATACTCTCGGAAATGACATCTTTCAGTTTCTCGATAATTTCACTTAATACCAACATTTGATCTCCTTATCTTCATTGTGACTCATATTTGTGGTTATTCTTGAATTATAGTATATTTTTTCTAAAATAATTACAATTTGAGATATTTTTAATATATAAATTCTAAATTGACATACTATTGAAGAGGAAAACTCATAAATAGATGACAAAAAGCATACGGTCAGGAAGCTGTATTTCTGAACGAATGAACAAGAAAGGATGGAAGATGGATTACAAAAGAGAAAGAGACCTGATCACCGAAGCGATCAATGCGGGATGTCAAACTGTCGCCCAGCTGGCACTCTATATCAGACTCAGGACAAGGATATCCCTTAGCCCAGGAGCAGTACGGTGACCTCGTCGCCTTTTTCCCTGGATCCTTCTTCTTCGCCGGTAAAGAGCAGTGCGACTTCTCCGAGCATATTGGTTAGGATCGCGGAGGTTCCTACCTTTTTCTCCTTGAAATCAATATGGTACCTGCCATCAATAAGCCTGAGATTGCAAGCGGTGAACTCTGCCTTCTTTGCACGTTTTTTAAACGGTTCATCCAGTACCGCCTTGACCTTGCGCAGTGCACATTTCCCCTGCTGCAGTTTCGCGATCAGCGGCAGTACATAGAGCAGCGCGGTCACGGTCGAAGAGTAGGCAAAGCCCGGCAGCCCCACAATGAACTTGTCTCCTTTGCGTGCGACCATGATATGCTGACCCGGCTTGATACGCACCCCCTTGAAGAGCACCTCTGCGCCAAGTTCGGCGATCACATCTTTGACAAAGTCGAAATCACCTACGCTCACCCCGCCTGTCGTCACAACGATATCACTCTTCTCCAGCGCTGCCGCGACAGCATCCTGGATGCTCTGTTTGTCATCCCTGATACACCCCATCTGCAGTGCTCTTCCGCCGTACTTTACCGCAATAGCCTCCAGGATATAGTTGTTCGAGCTTCGTATCTGTGCATCGTTTGTCTGCGTCTGTCCAAGTTCCAGAAGCTCCGAACCTGTCGAAAGAATGGAGACGACCGGTTTTTCATAGACAAGCGGGCTGATCACATTGAGACTCGCCATCACGCCGATCTGGGGAAAGTCTATCATGGTACCTTTGGCGATCAGCTTCTGCCCCTTGGCATAGTTCTCGCCTACTTCGCGTACCGAAAAACCGAAAGGAACCTCCTCTTTGATGACGATCTCATCACCCTCCACCTCTACATTCTCTATGGGGATCAGCGTATCTGCACCTTCAGGCATCAGTGACCCTGTGAAGGTTTTGATACAGGTGCCGCCTAGCACCTTCTCTTTCAACGCCGAGCCTGCGGGGTTGATACTGGCGATCTTCAGCCTGCCAAGCGTGATATCCTCATGCCTGAAAGCATATCCGTCCATTGCCGAAGTCGGGAGAGCCGGAGAGTTGTGATCGGCGATGATATTTTCGGCCAACACATATCCCAAAGACTCCATCAGGTAAAGCTTTTTTGTCTTGTAGTGCGTGATCTTCTGATCTTCTATGATCTGCATCGATTCGTCAAAGTGCATAAACATGGTGAAAAGTTCCTTTTTAAAATTAATGATTAAAAATGAAGAATTAAAAATTCTGGATTGTTTTACTCTCTAAAACTTTTATCCTATAAAAGCATTGCCACACAATGCAAACCATCACTCTTCACTCTTCACTCTTACTTCAAAAGTCCTGACCCGTCCATCGGTGTACTGCGGTCCTCTGCGTAGATTCTTTTGCCCTCTATCACATCATACTTCCAGATCGGGGCATTGGCCTTGAAATCCTCTACAAATTCATCGATCAGCTCCAGTGCCACGCGGCGTTTTGGAGAGAAGACCGCAGAGATATACGAAGAGGTGTGTACCGGCACATCGCCGATGGAATGCGCCATCTTCACGATCGCACCACGCTCCTTCGCTTTTTGCTGCCAGCGGTCAAACCACGACTTCAGTACCGGCTCATAGATATCAAAGCTCAGTGCCTCTATGCTCCCCTCCGCGCGTATCGTACCGACAAAAGGGATATAGGCCCCGTAGTTTGACTCCGCTTCTTCGTCCAGCCAGCGGCCGAATATCTCTTTGACATCCAACGGCCCGTTATACAATTCCATGTGAAAAGTTCCTTTTCAAATTAACAGTGAATAGTTAACAATTAATAATTAAAGTATGCATCGCTCTCGCTCTGATTCTATTATAAAAGCTTTTTACAAAAAAGCAAAACAATCATTACTACTTTTTAATTGTTAATTATTAATTTAAAGTTTGGTATCACCAAACTTTATCCGCCGCATACCGGAGGGAGGATCGAGACCCTGTCCCCGCTTTTGAGTGCAAAGTCAAGCTCCTTGACCATCGTGTCATTCACCGCGACCGCACATTTGCTCAGCCAGGGTGCGATCGTCTCATCCTCTTTCAGCTTTGCAGAAACTTCCGCAAGCGTTTTGGCCTCGATCTCGATCGATGCTTTCCCGATAGGACCCAAAAATTCTACTTTTATCATCTTTTCTCTTTTTTTATGCTAATTTGGAGAGAAGCAAAGCTCCTCTCCACGCCATTGTCCTCAGCGGACGGCTCTTTACTCATGCTAATTTGGAGAGAAGCAAAGC
>JAQUFB010000021.1 GCA_028684885.1 Sulfurovum sp.
AAAGCGCTCAAAGACTACTTCAAAAAGATGCGCACCGGCGCAACGATCGAATTTATAAGAGAATAAGGAAAAGTATGGGACTGAAATCTGACAAATGGATACGTGAAAAATCACTGAATGAAGCGATGATCACCCCTTTTTGCGAGGGGCTGGTAGGTGAAGGCGTCGTCAGTTACGGACTGAGCTCGTACGGATATGACATCAGGGTGGCGGACGAGTTTAAGATCTTTACCAACATCAACGCCGAGGTGGTCGACCCCAAAGACTTCAATGAAAACAATGTCGTAGACCACAAAGGCGATGTCTGCATCGTACCGCCGAACTCTTTTGCCCTGGCGCGTACCGTGGAGTATTTCAAGATGCCCAGCGATACGCTGGCGATCTGTCTGGGGAAAAGCACCTATGCACGATGCGGGATCATCGTCAACGTCACACCTTTTGAACCGGGTTTTGAAGGGCATATCACGATAGAGATCTCCAATACCACGCCGCTTCCCGCGAAGATCTATGCAAACGAAGGTATCGCCCAGGTACTCTTTCTTGAGGGTGACGAGCAATGCGAAACCACCTACTCGGACCGCAAAGGGAAGTATCAGAGCCAAAGAGGGATCACGCTGCCGCGTATCCTCAAACAGTCATAGTTTTGGGACGGGTGCGCCCGGCCCGAGAAACCTCCGCTTCCTCACTTCTCATTTCCAAATTCTTAATTCCTCATTCTTAATTCCTAATTAACTTGTGTTACAATGCCAGAAATCATACCACACTATAAAGTAAGTATCTATGAAAAATTTAATTATCGTTGAGTCACCTGCAAAAGCAAGAACCATCACCAATTTCCTCAGCAAAGAGTACAAGGTCATTGCCTCCAAAGGGCATATCCGGGACCTTCCCAAAAGTACCTTCGGCATTACGGTTGACGATGAGACGGGTGACCTTGTCCCCAAATACTCTATCCCCAGAGATGCCAGTGCCACAGTCAAAGAGCTCAAGAAGCTTGCCAAAGAGGCTGAGACCGTCTATATCGCGACCGATGAGGACCGCGAGGGAGAAGCGATCGGATACCATATCGCGATGGCGATCGGAAAAAATCCTACCGAACTTCCCCGTATTGTCTTCCATGAGATCACCAAAAGCGCGATCATCCATGCGCTGGAAAACCCGCGCCGTGTCGATATGGACTCCGTGGATGCGCAGCAGACCAGACGTATGCTTGATCGTATCGTAGGGTATAAACTCTCGCCTCTGCTTGCCAGCAAGATCCAAAAGGGCCTGAGTGCGGGAAGGGTACAGAGCTCCACGCTCAAACTGGTCGTAGACAGAGAACGGGAGATCAAAGCCTTCAAGCCCGAAGAGTACTGGACAATCGATGCGAAGTTCCAGAAGGATATCGATGCCTCCATCTATGAGTTTGACGGTCTCAAGATCGAAAAACTGACGATCAAAAATGAAGCCGAAGCCACAAAGATCACAACTACCGCCAAGAGTGAAAACTTCAAAGTACTGTCGATAGAGACAACGACAAGAAAGACGAAGACCCCTCCGCCGTTCATGACCTCAACCCTGCAGCAGTCTGCCTCAACACAGCTGGGATTCTCCCCCAAAAAGACGATGATGATCGCACAGAAACTCTACGAGGGTGTGAAAACCGACCAGGGGGTTACCGGGGTCATCACCTATATGAGAACGGACAGTATGAACCTAGCCAAAGAGGCGGTAGAGAGTGCCAGAGAGTATATCAAAAGCCATTTCGGGGAGAAGTATCTTCCCTCCAAAGCCAAAAGCTATGTCACCAAATCCAAGGGAGCACAGGAGGCCCACGAAGCGATCCGTCCGACCAATGTACATTTCGATGCAAAAACAGCCGCGCAGTATCTCTCCGGGGATGAACTGAAGCTCTATACCCTGATCTATAACCGTTTCCTCGCCTGCCAGATGACCGAAGCGCAGCTGGAATCCCAGACGATCCTTTTCCGGGGCGATAAGACACTCTTCAAGGCGAGCGGAAGAAAACTCCTTTTTGACGGTTTCTACAGAGTGACAGGATACACGGAAAAAGACAAACTCCTGCCCGAACTCACCCAGGGGGAGAGCGTGAGTCTGGATGATATCAAGCAGGAACAGCACTTTACCGAACCTCCGGCACGCTATAACGAGGCAAGCCTTATCAAAAAGCTTGAGTCACTGGGTATCGGACGTCCGAGTACCTATGCACCGACCGTGACGATCCTGCAGCAGCGCAAATATATCGAAATCGAAAAAAAGCGTATCCACCCGACAGAAGTGGCATTTACCGTTACAGAGATGCTTGAGGAGCACTTCCCCGAGATTGTTGACAGCGACTTCACCTCCAATATGGAAGAGGTGCTTGACGAGATCGCGGAAGGGGAAAAGGAGTGGCAGAAGGTACTCAAAGCGTTTTATACCCCATTCATGCAGAAGATAGAAGAGGGAAAAAAGAACATCAAAAGCCTTAAGGTGGCGACACCGACCGGTGAGATGTGTCCCAAATGCGGGGCGGAGCTGCTGCTGAGAAAAGGACGCTACGGCGAATTCATCGCATGCAGCAACTTCCCTACATGCAAATACACCAAAAACACCGACGGCAGCGAGCCTGAACAGCCCGAAGAGACCGATGTGAAGTGTGACAAATGCGGCGCACCGATGGTGATCAAAGATTCCCGCCGCGGGAAGTTTCTGGCATGTTCGGCCTACCCAAAATGCAAAAATGCCAAACCCCTCACCCCGCCCAAAGAGCTGGATGTTCCCTGCCCTGAATGCGGAGGAAAACTCCAGGAGAGAGAGGGGAAACGCGGAAAATTCTACGGATGCACCAACTATCCCAAATGTAAGTTTATCGCCAACTTCGAACCGGTAGACAAAAAATGTCCCGAGTGTAACTACCTGATGGGCAAAAAAACACTCCGGGGAAAAGAAGTTTATGAGTGTTTTAAGTGTAAACATCGCGAAGATGTCACCGAGGAACAATGATGAACGGACTGGATGCGAGATTTTTGCCCCTGGTCAAAGCCGTAGCATCCGTACTTTATGGGAAAGAAGAGAGCATTACCCTGGCACTGGCCGCTTTTTTCGCCAAGGGGCACCTGCTGGTTGAAGATATCCCCGGCGTGGGGAAGACAACACTTGCCAAAGCGCTGGCTTCGCTGCTGGGGCTGGAGTTCAGCCGCATTCAGTTCACCTCCGACCTCCTCCCTTCGGATATCCTCGGGGTCAACTACTTCAATCAGAAACAAGCAGAGTTTATCTTCAGACAAGGGCCGATCTTCACCCAGTTCCTGCTGGCCGATGAGATCAACCGTTCGATGCCCAAAACCCAGTCGGCACTCCTTGAGGCGATGGAGGAGGACAGCATCACAGTCGACGGGAAGCGCTATGAACTGCAGCAGCCTTTTTTCGTGATGGGGACACAGAACCCCTATGAGGAGGTCGGCACATTCAAGCTGCCAGATTCCCAGCTGGACCGGTTTATCTGTGCGATGAGCATCGGCTACCCCGCCCGTGAAGCGGAGAGAGAGATCCTCGCACAGAAAAAGCCCAGAACGCTTCCTCCCGGTACCCACATTACGCCCGAAGAGATCAAAGAGATACAGGAAAGAGTCGATCGAGTACATCTGAGCGATGCTTTGCTCGATTACCTGCAGGCGATCATCGCTCTGAGCAGAAACGGGGTGCACTTTACGCACGGCCTCTCCACAAGGGGTGCGCTGGCACTGGCCCAGATGACACGCTCCTGGGCCTGCCTGCACGGCAGGGACTATGCGATTCCCGATGATGTGACCGCGGTTGCCCCCTATGTCTGCCTGCACAGGCTGCACTTCAAAGAGGGCAGGACGATCCTGGAGCGCATCAGAGATGTTATCACTTCAAACACTCAGCCAGACGCGTAAACACCTGAAGCAAAAGGCCACCCTCGGCTCTCTGCTTGTCGTGCTGCTCCTCTTCGGGCTTTTCCTTGAAGCCTATATGCACAACTTCAACCTGGTCTATATCCTCCTTTTCTTTGTCTTTGCGCTGGCATTTGTCGCCTCGCCTTTCGGGATATACAATATGGCGGATCTCGCACTTGCCTACCAGGGTTCCGACAGGCTTTTTGCCAAAAAAGGATCGACGATCTACCTGGCACTGACCAACAGCAAAAGTACCGAAAGCTACGCCCTGAAGCTTGAGTGTATGGGGCAGAGCCTTTTTGTCCCCTCGCTCAAAGCACAGAGCAGGGAGATACTTGCGCTCTCTTATACCCCTAAGCGGAGGGGAAAGCTTGAGATCGGTGCTTGCTCGCTTGAGAGCCTCTTCCCCCTGGCCACCATACGCTTTCTTCTTCCCCTTGACCTCTCTGCACATAGGGTGGTCTATCCCCGCCCCGAAGGCAGCAGCCTGGAGACGTTTCTAAGCCGCCAAAAGGGACGTTACGGGCTGGAGAGCGATTTTGAAGGCATCTCGCCGCACTCCGGCGATGCCCCTCTGGGCAAGATACACTGGCCCTCCGTCGCCAAGGGAGAGAGTGCCATGAAGAAATTTACCCATGAGATACCGCTGGAACGGCTGCACTTTGACTTTTATACAGCGGGGCAAAATGATGAAGCCAGACTTTCACAGCTCACACGCTGGATACTCGAGTGTGAAGCACAAAATCTGGACTTTCAGGTACAGCTGCCCCACGAACACCTGGACTCAAAAAGGATGTCGACCGATGCAATACTTGAAAAACTTGCTCTCTTCTAGACCGACGCTCCTAAGGTCACTGGATATCGCCTATTCGGCAACACTTTTGCCGTTGCTGTTTTTCATCAAGCTTCCGATACTCTTTTTCCTGCTTCTGGTACTGGTACTTCTGCTGATCGGCAAGAAACCTACCGCGGTCACACTCACGGCGGTTGCTCTGGCAGGTGCAGCCGCGATTTTTTTCTCCCTCTACGGCAGCTTCAACTTTGCGGGGCTTTCTCGTCTCAAACTCTTTGTCGAGCTGATGATCTATCTGCTGCTCATCGCCATTGCACTGCAGCGGCTGACGGAAGAGGTCAATTTTTATCTCAAGATCTCCCCTCTGCTCCTGCTTGCAACCACCCTTTTTTTCTTTTACTCCCTGCCTATGCTCATCTATCTCCTGGCAGAGGTTTTTATCCTGATCACAATGCTGGTCTGGCAGGTAATGCAGACTGATCTTGATCGCTCCCTGAGAGTCGCCTCAAAACTCTATATCGCTTCTCTTCCGATCGTGATACTCTTTTTCATCTTCTTCCCCCGTATCTCCTTTGAACATGCAAGCTACGGGTTTAAAGGAGATCTCGTCCACAGAAGCGGCCATGACGGGCTGATGCACCTGGACAACAACGCCCTGCTCGTCCCCTCTCAGCGTATTGTCATGGAGGTAGGATTCAAGGAGAAGATACCGTCTGCCGGGCAACTCTACTTCAGGGGGAGTGTACTTTACCAAAAAACCGATCGTATCTGGAGGCCTCTAAACGCTTCGCTCTACCCTTCTCTCCCTGACCTGCCGACAGGGGAGATGACCGGCTACAAGGTAACACTCTACCCCACCAACAAGCGATGGATCTATCTGCTCGATACACCCCTGATGCTTCCGGAGAAAGCTCAGCTGGATTTTCATCTTCAGAGCACAATGCCGGAACCACTCAAAGAGACCTTCCTCTATAACGCCGGCTCTCTCCTGCAGTCATCCTACAAAAGCCCGCTGCCCGCTACGCTGGAAAAGATCGCCTTAGACTATGACCACAAAAGTGATCCCCGTACACAGGCCCTGGCGAATGATATCAGAAGCAGGTTCAACGGCCCGCGCCAGAGGCTTGAAGCAGTCCGGTCCTTTTTCAGGGGACAAAAGCTTACCTATACACTCAAGCCTAAACCGTTTGACCTGAACAACTCTACCGACAGCTTTCTTTTTGATCAGAGAGAGGGATATTGTGTTCACTTTGCGGCGGCCTTTGCGACACTGGCAAGGATGGTCGGTATTCCAAGCCGGATCGTCACCGGATACAGGCCGGACGGCTCGGACAGTCTAGGGAACTATCTGATCGTCAGGGAAAGCGATGCGCATGCCTGGGTTGAAGTCTATCTGGATGAAAAGTGGCACCGGGTAGAGTCCACCGCCTTTGCCGGCGCCATCATCGGGGATACAGAGCAGACAGGCGGCGCGGATATAGACAGAGGAGAGAAAACCCGATGGAAACAACTCAATCTATACCTCCACTATCTTAGATACCAGATCGATACCTGGATCCTGGAGTACAGTTCCCTGAGCCAAAAAAAGCTCTTCTCCTACCTGAAAACCGATACGCTTTTTCTCCTCAAATTTATTTCTGCTTTTCTCCTCTTGCTTGCGTTGCTGATCCTTGCCCTCTACCTGCTCAGCCGGTCGAAATGCCGCGACAGGATCCAGTGCATACTCCAGACTCTTCTTGAAGCGCTGGAGAAACAGGGGCTTCCGAAACGGCAGGGGGAGAGCCACAACCGCTATTTCAGCCGCATTGAACAATCAGCGCAGATCCCCCTTTCGGCAGTCAATAGACTCTATCATCAGCTCAGATACCAAAAAACGGTAGAGCCGGAGACCCTGCAGAGATTCAATGAGGAGGTCAGGAGCGTAAAGAAAAGCCTGAAATAGACTTTTGCAGCCCTGATGGGGAAAAGTTCCATTTAGATCAGCCAGGTTGCGCTATAAGATTATTTAATATAATCACCTATCAGCAAAATTTCGATAAAATATTACTATTTAAAACAGTATATTGCAGACATAAAGGACAAAGATGGTTTTTATCGATGATATCGTAGCAGACGAGGTAATGGATAGTAGGGGAAATCCTACCGTAAGGGCAAAAGTAAGCCTGAGTGACGGAACAGTAGCGAGCGCAATCGTACCAAGCGGAGCAAGTACAGGCAAACGTGAAGCACTGGAACTTCGTGACGGCGGTGACAGATACATGGGTAAAGGCGTTCAGCAGGCATGTGACAATGTAAACGGGCCGATCTATGACGCATTGGTAGGGATGAGTCCCTACAACCAGGCAGAAGTTGACCTGACGATGAAAGAGCTTGACGGCACACACAACTACGGCAACCTTGGCGCAAATGCCGTACTGGGTGTCTCTATGGCAGTAGCACGTGCAGCGGCTGCAAGTATGAAAATGCCGCTTTACAGATACCTTGGCGGCGCCAACGGTGTGACGATGCCTGTACCGATGCTCAACATCATCAACGGAGGAGAGCATGCGAACAACTCTGTGGACTTCCAGGAGTATATGGTCATGCCTGTGGGCTTTGACAGATTTTCTGAAGGGCTCAGAGCCGCAGCAGAGGTCTACCACAATCTCAAGAAGATTATCGACGGTATGGGCGAAAGTACCGCAGTAGGTGACGAGGGTGGATTTGCACCAAACCTGAAAAGCAATGAAGAGCCGATCCAGGTGATCATGCAGGCGATCGAAAAAGCCGGATACAAACCAGGAGAGCAGATCGCCATCGCACTGGATGTTGCTGCAAGCGAACTGATCAATGATGCAGGCAAATATGTGCTCAAATCAGAAAACAGAGAGCTGACAAGTTCAGAAATGGTAGCATACTATGCCAACCTATGCGAAAAATACCCGATCGTATCGATCGAGGACGGCCTCAGTGAAGATGACTGGGACGGATGGAAAGAGCTTACCGATGTGCTTGGGGACAAAGTACAGCTTGTAGGGGATGACCTCTTCGTCACCAATGTATCGATCCTTGCGGAGGGGATCGAAAAGGGCATCGGCAATGCCATCCTGATCAAACCCAACCAGATCGGTTCCGTATCCGAAACGATGCAGACGATCAGACTCGCCCAAAGAAGCGGGTACAATTGTGTAATGTCACACCGCTCTGGAGAAAGCGAAGATACCTTTATTGCAGACTTTGCAGTAGCACTCAATACTGGCCAGATCAAAACAGGTTCTACTGCAAGAAGCGACAGGATCGCGAAGTACAACAGGCTGCTTGAGATTGAAGCAGAACTGGGACAGTTCGAGTACCTCGGGGCGGAGCCGTTTGCGAAATAACCCAATGGGAGTGATACAAAAAGCGGGAGAGATCGCGGGCTTGTCCATCAAAACTTTTTTGATCAGCCTGCTTGGGATTCTGCTTTTTGGCATCTATCTTGGTATTTTGATCTACGGGGAGAATTCACTCACGGTTTTGGAGCATCTCAAAGAAAAAAAAGCGGCGCTGATTGATAGGAAAAAAGTCCTGAAGGCTGAGAACAGGAGACTGCAGAAAGAGTACTTTGAGCTGAAACAGCTTGAACCCAGTGTAAACTGAAAGAGGAGTAAATATGAAGCGCTATCTATGGACAGGAGTGGCAATACTTTGCATCGGGCTGGAAGCATCCGATAACCCTTTTGATCTGAAAACAAACCTTAAAAACCTGGATGAGGAACAAAGCAGTTTGATCTCGGAACTGAGAGCATCATCCAGCAGTGATGAGTTCCTTCTCGATGGGGAGATAGATGCAGAAGAGGGGAAGACCGAGAGTATGACGATTTCTGACCAAAATACTTCACTCTCCCAGGAGAGAGCCGAAGCTATCACACCCGAAAAAACGGAAAAAATGCAAGCAGATGACAAAGAGCGCAAACCTGTCGAAGCGCCTGAGTCACATGAAACCATCATGGCAGAGGAGCAGAAAAAGGCTGATGAAGCACGCCTGAAGGCACTAGAAGAAGAGCGTGTCGCAGTCGAAAAGTATGAAGCCGAACGTCTAAGAAAAAAACAGGCAAAACAGGCAAAACAGGCAAAACAGGCAGAAGAGGCAAAACAAGACACTGACTCCAAAGAACCGCAAACGACGCCAAAAGAGGCTGTCAAAGCTGAAACCGTGCCGGAGCAGTCACTGGATATAGAAAAAGCGATGGAACAGGCCAAAAAAGAGGTAGAGAAGCCTCAAATACAAAAAGATACAGCTTCTACCCCAAAATCGCCGGAAGGGCAGGCTGGTCCGGATGATATCAATCTTACGCCAGAAGAAAAAGATGCAAAAGCAACAGCCGACAGGCTTTATCGTGAGGCCATCAAAGAGGTGGATGCAGAGTAGCCTCTCTGACCCCTCTCTTCTTCTCTCTTTTCCAAACCTACACTTTTCTGCTATTGAGAAACTTGATCGTGATCATTGAGATCAGGATCTCAAAAATACTTGCAAGGATCAGTTGGTAATAATGCAGTTTTTCCAGCAGATGCGCTTCATACCCTATCGTTGCCACAGCGATAAGAAGTGTCAGCGGCATAGACAGGGAGAGGGCAACCAGAAGGGCATCCTTCTTTTTGCTTATCCCTTGAAGCACAACGGCTGCCAGGACTCTTGAAGAGATCATCAAAAGGGTGATCAGAAGTGCTCCCGAAACAACCCCCGGCATACCAAGAGCCTGAAGATCAAACGAAGCCCCGATATAGATAAAGAAGAGAGGGACCAAAAAACCAAAACCCAGGCTGGACATCTTCTCTTCGAGTTTCTTTTCATGATGGAAAAAGGCAGAGATCGCAACACCTGCGATAAATGCCCCCAGTGCCAGCTCAAGCTCCAGAGAGAGCATCACCGCGATCAGAATAAAAAAGAGTGCGATCGCCAGACGTATATCCTGGTCCGAAGTGTCAAATTTCGGGACCAGCGTGCTCTTAAGCTCCGGATACCACCAGAAGAGAAGATGCAGAAGACGGTAGAGAAAATAGATAATGACCATAAAGAGCACCAGATAGCCCAGATGCACCATAAGCGTGATATTGAACCCTGTCTTGCTCGCGGCATCAAAGATCGTCAGAACCGCAATACTTGCGATCTCTCCCAGCACACCGGCGATAAATGCCATCCGTATCCAGGGCTGATCCTTCCCATACGTCTTGGAGAGTGATGCCAGAAGCCCTATGGAGATCAAAGGCATCGAGATGATGATCACCGTATCTAGATGAAAGAGGAACCCTGTAAGCGTCGAAAATAAAACCATCGACAAAAGAAAGAGTATCGACTGTTTGATCACTTTACGGGAACTGCCTGTGATCTGTTTGAGATCCACTTCCATACCCGCCAGAAACATCAGATAGAGAAAGCCCACTTTTGCGATCAGCGCAAAATATTCACTCTCTGCAATAAACCCGAGATAGGCAAAAACCGACCCCAGGATGATCTCTATGGGAGGAGTGGGGATGCGCAATATCTTTGCAATAAAGGGGCTTCCCCATATGAGAAAAGAAAGCGTTAAGATAAGCAGTATATTCTCTTCCATGCTTTCCCGCCAGGTTTAGTGCTTTTCACAGCTTGTTGCGATCTCATATCCCAGTGACTGAAGCATATGCTGGTCCTTCAACGGTTCGCTTCCTTTGGTTGTCAGGTAGTTGCCGATCACCATCGCATTCGCACCTGCTTCAAACATCCTGTTTTCATTGCCGCTGAAAAGAAGCTCTCTTCCTCCTGCAACCATCAAAAGTTTATCCTCGCCTAAAAGCTTCCGTGCTTTCTGGATCACCTCTACAGCTTCATCGAGCTCTATATTGCGCGTTTTTATCGGCAGAGCAGGATTGGGGTGATAAAAGTTCAGCGGTGTTGATTCTGGCTTAAGCGAAGCGATAGAGGCAAGCAGATCGTTGCGGTCCTCTTCACTCTCTCCCATACCGAAAATTCCTCCGGTACAAAGCGTCAATCCTGCCGATTTGGCATTTTCGCAGGTACGATAGCGCTCATCCCAGCCATGGGTCTGGCAAATCTCTGGATAGTATCTCTCCGCCGTCTCAAGATTGTGGTTATAACTGTCAAGCCCGTGTTCTTTGAGGTATCTGAGCTGCTCGATAGAGGCTGTGCCGTTACAGGCGATCAGGTTCAATCCCTCAACTTCTTTTTTGATCGCTTGTGCTGCTCTGGCAACAAAGTCTGTTTTTTTGTCATCCAGCCCTTTCCCGGCCGTGACAAGACAGTAGCCCAGAGCACCATGAGATTTGGCCATTTTCGCCTCTTCAACGATTCTGCCGATATCTTTATAAGTGTAGCGCTCAATATCGGCATGATACCGTACACTCTGTGTACAGAACTTGCAGTCTTCTTTACATGTCCCTGAAAGGATGTTGTTAATTGCACATAAAAATATCTGTTTTTGTTTCATCATGCTGGGATTATACCTAAATCCTTAGAGATATCAATAAAGCACAATATCCGATTCCTTGCTTCATGTACAGCGCCTGAGAGCTGAGAAGAGAACTGATTCACTCTCTGATGCGAAACGATGGTGTTTCTGTGCACACGGGAACAGAATTTACTCCGTCAACTCGCTTTCATCAGAAGAAAGCAGCGCACTGAATCCAAGGGCTTCCTTGATCTTCCCTTCGATCTCGGCACGCAATTCCGCATTGTCCTTGAGGGTCAGTTTTGCATTCTCTTTCCCCTGTCCGAGTTTTTCTGCACCGTAACTGAACCATGCCCCGGATTTATCGATGATATCAAGTTTTACGCCATAATCCACCAATTCTCCTTCCGCAGAGATCCCTTCGCCGAACATGATATCAAATTCCGCTTGTCTGAACGGAGGCGCCACTTTGTTTTTGACCACTTTTGCTTTCACCCGGTTACCGATCTGTGATTCACCCTGTTTGAGCGTAGCGATACGTCTCACATCGATACGTACCGAACAGTAGAACTTCAATGCGTTACCGCCTGTCGTAGTTTCCGGGCTACCATACCCCATGGTTCCGATCTTCATACGTATCTGGTTGATGAAGATCACTGTTGTATTTGTCTTGTGAAGCAGCCCCGTCAGTTTTCTTAACGCCTGGGACATCAATCTTGCCTGCAGCCCTACGTGCTGGTCACCCATTTCACCCTCGATTTCATTTTTGGGAGTAAGTGCGGCGACGGAGTCCACCACGATCAGATCAACTGCGCCCGAACGTGCCAGTGTTTCGAGCACATCAAGCGCCTGCTCCCCAAAATCCGGCTGGGAAACCAGAAGGTTTTCCGTATCTACTCCAAGATTCTTTGCGTAGATGACATCAAGTGCATGTTCTGCGTCGATAAAGGCACAGATCTTTCCATCCTTCTGTGCAGAGGCAATGGTCTGCAGGGAAAGTGTGGTTTTTCCCGATGATTCCGGACCGTAGATCTCGATGACTCTTCCTACCGGGATACCGCCTATTCCCAGTGCCATGTCAAGCCCCAATGAACCGGTACTAATCGCTTCAAGAGGCTCGAACTCTTTGTCTCCGAGCCGCATCAAGGTACCTTTGCCAAAAGCTTTATCGATCTGCTTAATCGCCATTTCCAATGCTTTTTGTTTGTTTGCATCCATTGCCATAGTCATGATCCTTACCTTTTAATGTGAAATTCTATCACCATTTTAATAGGATTATGATATCGTAGAAAAAAAAATGTCATATTGTCATATTTTTAAAAAGTATCTTCTCTTACTGTATCCGTGCACCTTTCAGGATCAATACTTCTCCAGGTGGTTTTTCTTTTTGGTGCGCTTATGATAAAATGGCGTAATTACTAATTTAAGCGAGTTTAATCTGATGAATCCTATACAATTAGCCCACTCACCCGATGCCGATGATATCTTCATGTACTATGCGATCAAATTTGGCTGGGTGGATACCAAAGAGTATCAGTTTGAAAATATCGGATTGGATATCGAAACACTCAATAAAGAGGCGCTGAAAGGCACCTATGATGTCACTGCGATCAGTTTTGGCATGTATCCGCTGATCAAAGAGGAGTATGCGCTGCTTCGTACGGCAGTCAGCTTCGGAGAGGGATATGGTCCCAAACTGATACGCCGCAAGGATAAAAAGCTCAAACGCAACTTCAAGGTGGCACTCTCCGGAAAATACACCACCAACGCTATGCTCTTTCGTATCTACTACCCCGAAGCGCGTCCTGTCTATATGAACTTTCTGGAGATCGAAGAGGCAGTAGTCAACGGGGTAGTGGATGCCGGTGTACTGATCCACGAGTCGATTCTTGATTTTGACGAAAGCCTGGAGGTAGAAAAGGAGATCTGGGATATCTGGGCGGAGCTGGCCGGAGAAGGTCTGCCGTTCCCGCTGGGGGGTATGGCGATACGCAGAAGCCTTCCCCTTAACCGCGCGATAGAGATAGAGAATATCCTCATCGAAGGGGTGAAAGTAGCCAATGCCCGAAAAGAGGAGCTTTGTACCAAGCTCGAGAAGGATGCTCTGGTACGCATCTCCGATAAAATGCTTAAACAATACCTCGATATGTATGCTTCAGATGCATCCATAGAGCTCAGTCCCCTGCAGATCAAGGCACTGGACAGGCTCTATGAGATCGGCTACAGACATGGGTTGTGGGAAGCTCCGATCAAAACAGAGGATTACCTGATCCCGAAAGAATACAGTGAGCTTCGCTCAAGATAGTAGATAGCAGGGAGGAGATAGGAGATGAAGAAAAGATACCTTGTATATCATCGTGTTGCAAAGCTACACATACCAAATTTACTATCTGCTACCTGCTACCTGCTAACTTTAAAAAAGCAAGGAGAACCCCTTGTTTTTTAAAACCATCGATTTTTCAACATACTCCAGTATCAAAGTCGGGCAGCCCACAGAAGTGATGATACTCGAAAAGGGGGATGAGATACCCCAGGACCGCTACCTCATCGGAGGAGCCAACAACCTCCTTGTCTCACCGACTCCCCCTCCACTGATGAAGCTCGGGAAAGATTTTGCCGCCATTACACAAGAGGAGGGTATACTCACGATCGGTGCTGCTACCCCTACAGGGCGTATCGTATCCTATGCCAGAAAACACAATATTGCAGGATTTGAGTTTTGTGCCAAACTGCCCGGTACCCTGGGCGGAATGCTGGCAATGAATGCAGGAGTCAAAGAGTATGAAATTTTCAACATACTACACTCAGTCAAAATCAACGGAAGATGGGTCAATGTAGAGGATATCGAGCACGGGTACCGTTATGCCAAGCTGGGAAGCATTGCAATCGAAGCGAGATTTGAGATTCGTGAGGGGTTTAGTCAAACACTCTTGGATACCCTGCTCTCCTGGCGATCCAACCAACCTCCGGAGCCAAGTGCCGGTTCGGTCTTTAAAAACCCGGATGGAGATTATGCAGGCCGGCTGATTGAGGCTGCAGGACTAATAGGGGCGAGAAAAGGGGAGATGCAGTGGAGCCCCATCCATGCAAACTTCCTCGTCAATCTGGGCAACGGTACCTTTGAAGATGCCCTCTACCTGATCACGCTTGCAAAAAAAGAGGTAAAAAAACTATTTGGTATCACCCTGCAGGAAGAGATAAAGATTCTTTAATCCTCTTTTGCGCAGCGCACACATCTGACATAGTTGCTTTCGCTTGTTTTTCTCTCATAACGATAAGCATCTGCCGAATAGACCACAAAATATTTTCCCGTAACAGCCGGCGTTGATGTCCAGAAATCCGAACCTCTGAAATTGATAAACACCTGCCCCGGTTTTCTGTGCAAATGCATCAGCTCATCAGAGGTTGGCAATCTCCAGTCTGTATGTCCCGCATAGTAAAGTCCCTCACAGTAGTTTTTTGCATGCTGAAAACTCCCTGCTTTCCCTGCATTGCCATTGTTTTTGAACGCACCGTCCTCGGCATCGGTGTATGCTTCATCCTGCCACATCAACCCGCTATCCTCATCCGTGTAGACACTGTTTTTTGTACAGTCATTCGCAGGTGTCTCTATCGCGGGCGCAAGCTCCGGGATATCCTCCGGTGCCAGTTTTCCTCCCGCCATCAACAGGACTGTTGAAAGTAAAGCTGCTGATACCAAAACCTTTCTCATTTTTGCTCCTTTTTACCAATATTATTCAATATCATAATATATCATTACTCAATTTCAACTAAAACAGTCCTATTATGCATGAATCTCTATCTTTGCGCCGTTTTTGATCGATTTCCACAGAATATCAATTGCCGCATTGGTCACTGCGATACACCCCTCTGTCCAGTCATTTGCGAGGGTATACTGATCGCCTCTTCCGTCAGCATTCCATTTGGGCTGTCCATGGATCGTGATGTATCCTCCGGGATCGACTCCCCGCTTTTGAGCCTCTGCAATATCCTCTTGGCTGGGGTAGGATATCATCAGCGACTTGTAAAGTCTGTTGTCACACTTTTTTCTTACAATCGTATAGCTCCCGACGGGTGTCCGGTAATCCCCCTTCTCTATCTTGTCCCCTTTTGTGCCATTTTTCCCCAGTGAGATGCGGAACTCTTCTACGACCTTTCCTTTGCGGTAGAGATGCATCAGGTGTTTCTCTTTGTAGACAACGATCCTCTCAGCCAGCATAGAGTCCTCTATCTCTGTCCCCGCGGAAAGCTCTTTCCAGCATGCTTTTGTCTCATAGGGTGTATTGTCAGCTTTCCCGTATGCGACCGGCTTCTTGTTGCATCCGGTGATACACAGTATCGCTGCCGATACTACAAGCAATATTTTTACTCTTGTCTGCATGATCTACTCCCACTCTTCATGATGATGTTTTGATTTGTGTTTCTCTTTTTTATACGAGATACTGTTTTTCATTTTCTGCAATCGGTTGAGATTGCTCATCTCTGTCTCACGGATATCTGCAAACTCATCCTCACCGAAACCCTCTTTCTGGCAGGTTTGCTGATAGAGCCTGTTGATATAGACCTTCAGTTCCCTGTGATACTCCGCATCCAGGTGCGTCTCCCCTCTCTCATCCAGCTTCTCCTTCAGCAATCGAAACTTGGTGACAAAGGAGTCTGCCGTGCTGCCCTGATCCCGCAGCATGCGGAAGAGATTCTTCGCTACCTTTTCCAGCTCACCGATATATTTCTGTCGTTGGTATTTGTCGATCTGTTTCTGTGTATAGCGTGCGATCGTTCTCCTCCTAGCGTATGGTTACAGGAACACCTTCCCGTACTGCATACCAAAGCTCTTCCATCACGCTGTTGGTGACAGCAACGCATCCCTGTGTCCAGTTCTGGCTCAACGTATAGGCATCCTGTTTCCCGTCGGCATTCCATTTTGGCTGCGCATGAATCGTAATGTCCCCGCCGGGCCTTACCCCTCTTTTTTTGGCACTTTCAATATCCTCAGGCCTGGGGTAGGAGATACAAAGCGATCGATAATACTTGGGCGAACAGAGCTTGCGATGGATAAAAAACTCACCTTCCGGGGTACGGTTATCCCCCTGCCTCTGCTTGTGCCCCACCGGGTTTTTCCCCAGTGATACCGGAAGCACGCCTACGGTCTCATTGCCTTTGTAGAGATACATTTTTCTTTCTGCTTTCTCTACAATGATATGGTCTATACTCCCCTCACTTTTAAAATCGTTGGCTTCCAGCAACTCCTCTCTGCACTCCTCCAGATTATACTGATCTTTCGGCAGATCGGGTTCACCGCAACCGTTGAAAAAAAAGATCGGCAGAGATATCAACATCACATACAAGCTACTTCGCATGGAGACTCTATCCTTCACCAAAAAAAGATTTTAAATTAACAAGGTATTTTAGCATAAGTAGACTAAGGGGTATCGCTAAAAAATGAAGAGACATATGAAGTAAAACAACCCCGCTGTACGGTGGGGGTTGCATAGAAAAATTAGAGTGCTGCTTTTGCTGCTGCAAGTGCTTCTTCGTAGTTTGGTTCCTGAGTGATTTCCGGTACTACTTGTTTGTAAGTTACTTTACCGTCTTTGCCGATCACAAAGATCACTCTGGCAAGCACACCTGCAAGAGGGCCGTCTGCAAGCAATACTCCGTATGCGTTACCGAAATCTTTGTTTCTGAAGTCTGAGCATACTTTGATATTTTCGATGCCTGCTGCACCACACCATCTCGCTGCCGCAAACGGAAGGTCCATAGATACAGTCATTACTTCTACACCTTCAAGGCTGGCAGCCTCTTGGTTAAATCTTCTTGTTTCAGCATCACATACACCAGTATCAAGTGAAGGTACGGCGATCACGAGCTGCACTTTACCTTCTCCGCCTACCGTTTCATCCTGAAGCATCGGGTTGCAGTTTGTAACGGTTACTACCGGTGCTGTATCTCCTACGTTTACTTCTGTTCCCGCCAGATTACATGTAATGTCATTTTTAAAAGTTACTGTTGCCATTATTTTTCCTTTTATTAGTTTATGCAAAAGCATTATTCCTTAAATAGGATAAAAATAGTCTTAATTAAAAATAATTTTGCTATTTTTTCTATTTTAGGGATGCATTCCGCTGATCTTGCACTCTTTAAGCACAGCCTGTCTGTCCGGTTTTTCACCTAAAAACTTATCATAGCATCTATAAGCTTTTAGTATGTGACGGATTTATATCATCAAATTCACCTCTACTGTTTTTCATCCGAAGAGAGACCTGTCAAGTCCTGTTGCAAAGCAGGTTAGGAAAGAGGGAGAATACGGCTTTTGGAACATATGTCATTGACGCAAAACGGTTTTTATAGTGTAAAAAAATGAAAAGATACTCTTCTGAGAGGGGGAGCTCCTGCCAGAAAATTTTTTCTGCCAGGAGGGTGATTCTTATGGGTTATGAGTAGAAATGTAACAAAAAAGTTTAGAGGTTTGCGATACCCTTCGCCCATTTTTCCATCGCTGCGTTGGCATCCGGGTTAGGCGCTTCAAGGAAACTGATGACAAAAGAATTTTCCATCTCTGCGATCCCTATAGAGCGTGGTCTCACTGCCAGTACTTCTGGTTTTGGCAATGATTTTCCAAAACAGCAGATGAAAATTTTTGCATTTTTGATATCTTCCGAGATCTCACCGACTTCAAGTGAAGAGGTATGTCCATAGTGATCAAATTCACCGATATACGTAGCAACAGGGTGCGCTTCTACCTGCGCTTTAAGATACGCCAGAATCTCATCGATATTCTGGTAGCTTGTTTCGCTCTTCTCTATCTCTAGTGTATATACAGGGTATTTTTCCATCACTGTGATTTGTTTCATTATATTCCTTTAAGGTTAAGTTTGGTTTTTCTGATTCCCCATCATCCTGAGAGTGTAAAAAAAAACTCACGGAAGTGGAGGCTTTAGTCCCACAACAATTTTTCTAGCATGAAAAAGTTGTTGTTTTTTCAGAGTTTTCAGTCATTTGTGAAGTAAAAACTGAAAAATATCTCACTTCTTGGTGGGGCTAAAGCCTCCACTTCCGTATGAATACAAGTTCATTCACAGCCTCTCCTCGATAAGAATACATACCTGAATTTAACACACTGAAAAATGAATTGAACCTTCAAATTCAGGTATGTATTCATCAGCTTGAAGCGGAAATGAAAAAACATGGAGCAGTCTGCCATTCCTGGTGTAATAAAAGTTTGCTTCTGCTTCACAGCTCTCATGGTTTCGCAGCTATAATCGACACGCAGGTGTCATTTATTTAACGGTTCTCCCAGCCTCCGTGGCTTCGCTATCGCTCCGACCACTCCGGTTTCGTCGCTAAAATCGTGAAACTGTTCACGATTTTTTACGCTGCTCCCAGCCTCCGTGGCTTCGCTATCGCTCCGACCACTCCGGTTTCGTCGCTAAAATCGTGAAACTGTTCACGATTTTTTACGCTGCTCCCAGCCTCCGTGGCTTCGCTATCGCTCCGACCACTCCGGTTTCGTCGCTAAAATCGTGAAACTGTTCACGATTTTTTACGCGACTCACATTCCAGGGAGTCTTGGGATTTTGCCTAGTTTGGACATTTTGCAGTACCAGCCCCATCCCTTTTTCATCCAGTGACCTACGATAGGCATCGGGATCATTTTCGCACTTTTCTCACTTCTGTAGACAAACGCCGCACCGTTACCGGTATCCATCACACAGAGGATATTGAGATGTTCGATATAGCTCTCTTTGGAGTCTATATTCTGGGAGTGCTGGAAGATATTATAGGCGGTATTTCTCGCCATCACTTCTGCCACATGCCCCTGTTTCGCTCTCCAGTCCGGCCCCATCAGGTTGGCAGAGTCTCCGATCGCATAGACACAGTCAAACCCTTCAACCTCATTGTATTCATTGGTCAAAACAAAGCCAGCTTCGCTCAAAGGAAGGTCTGATGCCTCAAGGACAGGGTGCCCTTTACCCGCTGAGATAAACATCGTCAGATCGGACTCCAGTTTGCTCCCGTCTTCAAAACTGATCCCGTCTGCTTCAAAAGCAACGATTTTGGTACCTATTCTCTTTTTAATGTTGGTCATTTGGAACATCTTGTCCATCATATCCAGCGCCTTATCTCCCATCTTCTGCCCCGGTTTCGCCATCGGTGCAAAGAAGGTAAGTTCAAAGTTGTCACGGATACCTTTGCGTTTCAGGTAGGTATCTACATTGAAGAGTACTTCAAATGCAGGACCGCCACGCACTGCAGAGCTGTCTTTCGGATTGCCTCCGAAGCCCATCGCGATCTTGCCTTTTCCCTGAGCAACCAGCTTATCAAGTTTTCCGTAGAGTGCGGTTGCTTCTTCGGGAGCACCGCAGATAGACAGAGAGTGTTCTTTCATGCCCGGCATTGTGATCTTGCCCTGGCCGATCGCAACCACAAGATAGTCATATCCCTCCATCACACGTCCGCTCTCCAGTGTGACTCTTTTTTCTGCGGCTTCGATTTTGCTTACAGGGTCAATGATCAGTTGAAACCCATGTGCCATCGCCAGTTTGTCAAGAGGGACCGAAACATCCTCTCTTGTTTTCTCCCCGGTAGGGATCCAGATTGATGTCGGGTAGATATAGAAGTAGTCCCTGTCGCTTACCAGAGTAACATCCATCTCATTTTTTCTCAGGAAGATCGCTGCTTCTACACCGGCGAATCCTCCACCCAATACCAATACGCTTTTTTTGCTTGACATCTTTTCTTTCCTTTACTGTTTATTCTGGCTGATACTTGAAGAGAGCTGATACTTCCTGCGGATTGACAGCTTCGGAAGGAGGTGCGCTGTTGCATTTCACCTATCAGCAGCCGAAGAGGATCACCACCCCGACTGTCAATTTTTTCTTTAAAGAGGCTCTGCCTCTCTCCCCTTCCAAACTCTATGATGCGTGGTTGAACCCCGCACGAAACACCTTACTTTTTCAGCGCTTCAAGTCTTGGATAGGTAAAGATCAGGTCTCTCTCGATCACGATTCTCTCTTTTTCGTCAATCGCATAGGCCTTGATCTTCACAGGGATAGAGACATCCTTGTCATGGCTCTGAGCCAATGGTTCTTTTGCTTCAAGGATAACAACTTCTTTCGCTTTAAATCCCGGTCCGATCTTGATAGGATTTTTCGGACGGATGATTTCGATCTTGTCGTTATTTGTGATCTCAAACGTATAGGTGTGCGGTTTGCTGTCTGTATTCTGGAACAGGAAGAGATAGTCGTTTTGCACCACTCCCTTAGGCATCGTTTTATAGAGTCTTGTACTTTTATTGATATTGAGCAGCATATGCTCTTTCTTGCTTCCCATCATAAAGAGTGATACAAGTACGATCGCCAGGACGACAAAGTAGGCAATCACCTTACCTCTGAAGTAGTTGGTCTTCCCTTCATACTTCACCGCTTCTTTTTCACTCGACCAACGTACAAGCGAAGGTTTGTTGAACGCGGCCATCACCTCGGTACAAGCATCCACGCACTCCAGACAGTTGATACACTCGAGCTGAAGCCCTTTACGGATATCGATGTGCGTAGGACATACCGTCACACAGCTTTCACAGGTTGTACACTCTGCACCCGGCTCCACGGCAAGAAGCTCTTTCTGTTTTGTATACATCTTCTTTTTATCGCTTCCATGCCCCTGATAGATCTGACCCCCGCGTTTCGGATCGTAGACTGCCATAATGGTATCATCATCATAGAGTACCGACTGCACACGGCTGTAGGGACAGATAAAGACACAGAAATCCTCTTTCAGGAAGACGACATCCACGATCAAAAAGCCAGCCAGACCAAGCAAAAATCCAAGCAGTACCGTATGCTCCATAGGGTCTTTCAGATATGCAAAGAACTCTTCAGGAGGGACAAAATACCACATGAAGTTTGCTGCCGCCACCAATGCGAGAAGTGACCACATAAGGATCGCCACCACTTTTTTGACTTTATTCTCAGCTTTACTCATATCGGGCTCTTTCTGCTTGTTGCTGATACGCTTGCGGAGTCCGAGGATCTTTGTCTCGATCAGGTCTCTGTAGATCACCCTGAAGATGGTCTGCGGACAGGCCCATCCACACCATGCTCTACCGCCCACGACCGTCACTGCGAAAATACCGAGGAAGAGAAGCATCAGCAAGAACGGCATCAAGTAGAGCTCCTGCATATCAAACACTACTCCCGCCAGGTGCAGTTTTTTATGATCGAAACTGAGCAGGAAAAGGTGATTTCCGTTGATGGTGATCCAAGGCATAGTGATCCCTACGATCGTCGCGGCCAGATACGCCCAATATCTCTTCACACTGTAAGGGATCCATCCCTTTAAGTACTCTTTTTTACTGACTTTGTTTTTTTGAGCTGTTGCTTCCATTTTACAGTACCTCATTATTAAGTTTATTTTTTTCCAAAGGACAGATCAGGACCCTGTCCTCACTCTCTTTCATCCCGTCCGGAAGATCCGCTTCCAGCCAGGACCCCTCGACCAATTCTCTAAGGTTCCTTGACTCGATATAATCTTTAAGAGAACTGCGACTCACCTCAAGCTCCCGTGCGATCGCACTGACACTCATCCCCTCCTTAAGCCCCTCCATGATCCGAGCTTTGAATTTGTCAAATTTTGAAGAGGATCTGCTTCCTTTGGGACGCCCTATCTGGGTGCTCTTGGATGCTTCTGCCTCTCTCAGGTCATTGATCAGAGGAAAGAGATCGATAATTTTTGTTGCTTTGTTGATGACTCTCTTGGGAGATACGACATACATTGTCACCTCTTTGCTCAGCGAACAGTTGATCAGCTTGATCAGCTCCTCTGCACTCTGGCTGAGCACAGAAAGCGTCGAGACAACCATACTGTCCCCTTCGCACAGAGAGCGCAAAAACTCCTCAAACTCTTTTCTCTCCTCAATTTTGAGCGGTCTGTTTGAATACTCCACCACCTCTTTGTCGATTTGAATATCATTAGCCAATGAAAAAGAGAGAATATCACGCTGCTGTTCAGACAAGCTGCTTAAACCATGAAGCTGTCGTATGTAGCCATATACCATTCTATTTCCTTTCTCATTTTTATTATCTTACTCTTTTTGATGATGAAAGTCAATAGTTTTGTTATAAAAATCGTCAATTAAATCTTTTTCCCGTCAAGGGGGTCTCTTGTTATCTGTAAATTATGATAAAATAACTTGATAATCATTTGGAAACATTTCAAAGGAACAGCGTGGATCTTACACATTTAGACGAAGAAAACAAACCCAAAATGGTGGATGTCTCGGATAAAGAGAACACCACACGTATTGCCGTGGCCTCAGGCATGATCGAAGTCACACCCGAAGCGTATAATGCCGTCATTGCCAATACCGCAAAGAAAGGGCCGGTCCTGCAGACTGCGGTCATCGCTGCGATACAGGGGGCAAAACAGACCAGCACTCTTATCCCCATGTGCCATCCTCTGATGCTGACGTCGGTGAAAACGGATATCCAGGAGCTCCCCGAACTTCCCGGGTTCAAACTGACCGTCACCGCGAAGCTCAAGGGACAAACCGGCGTGGAGATGGAGGCCCTGACCGGAGTCAGCACAGGACTGCTGACGATCTATGATATGCTCAAGGCGATCGATAAGGGTATGGTGATCAGAAACATCCAATTGGAAAGCAAGTCTGGTGGAAAATCCGGCGACTTCACAAGAGTTTAGGGAGAAAGTATGATACTAGATAAAAATACACAGGAAAAACCACAGATCGAATATCCGACACAATGGGGCTTCAAACTCATTGGACGGGATAAGGATGCCCTATTGGCCTGCATCAAAGAGGCAATGGGAGAGAAGGAGCACCTCTGCTCACTTGGTAACAAATCCAGGACAGGAAAGTTCACCACCTATAACGCTTCATGCGTCGTTGATACCCAGGAAGAGAGAGACAGGATCTTTAAATACTTTCAGGAGCATAAAGATGTGGAGATGGTGATCTAGTGGTCATCTCTTTTTCAAGCTGAAAAAGCCTACGTCATTCCGGACTGGATCCGGAATCTACTCCCCCTCATAGTCTCAGATTTTCCAACATCTTATCTGCACTGAGACTCACCAGCATAGAGACAATCACATAGGCCAGAAAGAAGTAGAGCCCTACCTGCACCTCAGCATGACTCACCTCTGAACCGCTGCCTGTCAGGTAGACCAGCAAGACAGCCACGACAAAGACATCCAGCATCGACCACTTTCCAATCACTTTGAAAAACCTCACGATGCCGTGTGCGAACCGGCTCTCCATCACCACCGCGACAAACATCAAAGAGAGGGTTTTGATCAGGGGCACAAGCACCGAAAAGAGCAGGATCACCAGCGCCACGACGATATCGCCTCCCTCCCACAGTTTCACGACAGAGCCCAGGAGGCTTTTGGACTCAAAAGAGAGTACCACATCGCCGATATACTCAAGCTCCTTATGGATCGTAACGGTCAAAAGGGGTGTAAAGAGACCAAAATACAAGACGACTAATGCTGATAACGTACCAAAAAAAGTGAAAAATCTCAAACCTGTCACCAAAGAAACCATTAAAATCATGGCAAGCAAACCCATGACATAGAGAGTGTAACGCTTCGCTTCCGAGCCATGCAGCTCTTTCTCTTTGATGATCTCTTCGCGCACAAGACGTTTCTCGTTGGCATAATGTCCCAGACTTAACTTCTCCAGCCACGCTTTTGCCTGGTATTCAGCCTGTTTTGAAACATCCCTGTCCATCACCAGTTTTTGAGTACTCTGCTCATACTTCTTAGCCTGGGAGTAAGCCTGCAGTCCGAAATACCCCATGATGATTATCATCAGAGACAATAACGGTATTATTATCTTATTTTTCATAGAGAGATTATACTATAATCACTGCTATGAATATAGAGAGATTAAAACAGATAGCACTGGAAGCAGGAAAGATCGTCAAAGAGGGATACCGTTCCCATAAAGAGGTTTCGCATAAAGGGGTGGTCGACCTGGTCACCGAGTTTGATGTCAAAACCGAAAATTTTCTTATCGGTCAGCTCACAGAGGCATTCCCGGGATATACACTCGTAGGCGAGGAGAGCCACTGGGGAAGCTACCACTATGAGAAGGCGATCTATATCGACCCGATCGACGGGACCACCAATTTCGTCCACGGTATCCCGCATCTTGCGATCTCTCTCGGTGTCTGGGAAGAGGGGGAACCGGTACTGGCCGTGGTCTACAATCCTATATTGGAAGAACTTTTCTGGGCAGTGAAAGGCGAAGGGGCCTATTGCAACGGAGAGAAGCTTGGAGTGAGCACCCAAAGTGCGCTTCAAAACGCTCTGATCGCAACAGGATTCCCCTACGCCAAGGTCAATGCAGGCATCGAGTACCGCTGGGTGATCGACTGCATGACCAATCTGCTGCCCCATATCCAGGATATCCGCAGGCTGGGTGCAGCGGCGATCGATCTTTGCTATCTTGCACAGGGGAAGGTGGAAGCCTTCTACGAGATCGACCTCAAACCCTGGGATGTCGCCGCAGGTATCCTGATCGTACAGGAGGCGGGCGGACAGGTGAGCAATGTAGACGGTGCGAGATACAATTTTGACGACAAAAGCATCGTAGCCAGCAACGGAATAGTACACGGGCAGCTTCTGGAAAAGCTGGAAAAGATATA
>JAQUFB010000022.1:0-20110 GCA_028684885.1 Sulfurovum sp.
GCACAACTCGGATCAGGATGCACTTCAAAAAAGAATCCATCCACTCCGACAGCTGCTGCTGCCTTCGCAATATACGGTGCGTAATGCGGATTACCGCCCGAAGTCGCTCCTCCACCCGGACGTTGCGTAGAGTGAGTGACATCCATACATACCGGATAGCCGAACTCTTTCATATCTACGATCTGGGTGAAGTCCACGACAAGTCTTCCAAGCCCCAGTAAAGTACCACGCTCGGTCAATATGATCTTCTCATTGCCGGCTTCTTTGACTTTTTGTGCGGGGTAGAACATATCTTTCCCATCCAAAAACTGTGCTTTTTTGATGTTTACGATCTTGTCTGTTTTTGCAGCGGCCACAAGCAGGTCCGTCTGACGGCAAAGAAATGCAGGGATCTGTAGCATGTCTGCTACTTCTGCTACCGGGGCAGCCTGGTATGATTCATGGATATCTGTCACGATAGGAAGTTCAAACTCTTTTTTGACTTTTTCCAAGATACGCAAACCCTCTTCCAGTCCTGGCCCACGAAAACTGCTTAATGAAGTTCTGTTAGCCTTGTCAAATGAAGATTTGAAGATATAGGTGATATCCAGCGCTTCGCTGATCTTCTTTACCTCTTCTGCAACCTGCATCACAAGCGCTTCACTCTCTATAGCACACGGCCCGGCCAAAAGAAACTTCTTCTCTTTCAGTTTCTGATATAGCTCATCATTATTTATCACATTTCACCCTTTGTATATTGTTTGATTATCGTATCCAGTAGATTTTGTTCTTTTAAGATCAAGTCTGCAAAATCTCTTAATGCCCCATGACCACCCAATGATGGCGACACATAATCTACATGCTCCTTAATATAGGTTCTCGCATCCTGCGGTGTGGCACTCAAACCGCATCTTGTCAGGATAGGAAGGTCGATGATATCATCACCCATATATGCAATATGTTCGTCATCCAGCGCATAGTCCGCTTTTATCTTTTCATACTGCACCAGCTTGTCAGACGATCCATGATAGTGAAAGTCAAGCTTTAGCTCTTCACATCGGTTTTTTACCACTTGAGAATCACGCCCCGTGATCGCCCCCACGATAAATCCGGCTTTTTTCAGGTGTGCGATGATCTGCCCGTCCTTGACGTTGAAGCGTTTGATCTCCATACCGGAATTATCATAGATGATCCCCCCATCTGTCAAAACGCCATCGACATCAAAGGCTATGAGCTTGATCGCTCCTGTCTTGTGATTTATCGACATTTCATCAACTCCCTTACTCTCTCCATATCCTCCAATGTATCCACACCGACAGGCTCATAATCGGTTTCAACCATTTTGATACTAAATCCGTTTTCCAAAACACGCAGCTGCTCAAGCTTTTCAAGTTTTTCCAAGTAGGTCTGCTCCAAATTCGCATATGTCTTTAAAAAAGAGGTTGAGTACCCGTATATCCCTATATGTTTATAAAACCTTAGAGGTGCCGGGATAGTTTCGTGATGGTTTAGCAATGCTTCCCAGTCATCTCTGTGATGAGGAATGATAGAACGTGAAAAGTAGAGTGCATACGATCTGTTGTCCACCGTGACCTTGACAGCATTTGGAGACTTTAACTCAGAGGTAGATAGGATCTTGTGCATTGCACTCACCATCTCTTCATCGGACGCCTGCATCTGCACAGCCAACGCATCAATGAGTTTGGGGTCTATAAGGGGTTCATCCCCTTGTACGTTGATGACACAGTCACAATCGATCTTTTCTATCGCCTCGGCAAGCCTGTCGGTACCGGATTCATGCACAGTGCTTGTCATGATGATCTTATCGGTAAAGGTACTGCACACATCTTTGACCTCTTCTGCATCCGTTGCGATATAGACATCGTCGATCTTCGTCGCTTTTCTCGCAGCTTCATAGACATGCTGTATCATCGGTTTCCCGCAGATATCCAACAGAACTTTCCCCGGCAGTCTGGAAGAACCAAGTCGCGCAGGAATGATCACTACAGTTCTCATGCAATACGTCCTGTATCATAGAGTTGAATGACACCAACCAGGTTATTGCCCTCGGTTACAAGAAGTTCATTGATTTTATTTTGGAGCATATAGTGTTCCGCATCCGCTGCCATACTGTCGGCATCGATCGTTTTGGGGTCTTTGCTCATCACCTCACTTGCGATAAGATCAAAACGTGATTTATCGGTTCTCTCCAATGCACGTCGCAGGTCGCCATCTGTGATAATACCTTCTATTTTCTCTTCATTCATGACAATACACAGACCAAGTCTTCCATTTGTCATGGTTGTAATAATCTCCTGAAATGAACTTGCAGGATGAATAATAGGCAGTCTTTGTGACGACATGATATCTTTGACCCTTGTCAAAAGTTTTCGTCCAAGGCTGCCGCCAGGATGATAGAGTGCGAACTCTTCAGGCTGAAAATCTCTCATGTGCATCAACGCAACAGCCAGCGCATCCCCCATCGCCAATGTAGCAGTAGTAGATGCTGTAGGGGCTAACTGTAACGGACATGCTTCTTCTTCTACCGAAATATTTAAAAAACAGTCACTTGCCTTTGCCAATGTAGAAGAAGCATTACCTGCCATTCCAATCAGCTGAATACCCATACGCTGTACAATAGGAATGATTCGGACGATCTCTTCACTTTCACCGGAATTGGAAATTGCCAGCAAGATATCCTCTTTGGTCAACATCCCCAGATCACCGTGGATCGCTTCAGCGGGATGCATAAAGAAACTTGGCGTACCTGTACTTGCCAGGGTAGCTGAGATCTTGACACCGATATGCCCTGATTTTCCCATACCTGTGACAACTAACCGGCCTTTGGAGTTGATGATCATATCCACTGAATCTTCAAAGTTGCCATTTAAATGTTGTGAGAGATTTTTGATGGCTGCTGCCTCTATGTCAAAAACTTTTTTTGCCATTTGCGTAGGTGTCATTTTTTCTTTTTCCATATAATGATTCATTGTTATCCTGTTATTATTCTACTGTTACACTTTTTGCCAAGTTTCTTGGCATATCCACATCGTGTTGATTAAGTAATTGATTGTTTTCGATGATCCCGTTGTGTACGATATAGGTATCTCGACCATTGTGCGGATGGGCATTGGCTTCTGTCGGTTTGCCGTGGGTAGCCCAGCGTGTATGCCCGATGCCCAATGAAAAGCCGTCGATCGTTAAAGAGTTGCTCTTTTCTACCAAGTTGTGAAGTTTGCCTAGTGCCTTGTAGGTATAGAAATGTCCTTGATGTAGCAGCGCAATGCCTGCTGAATCATATCCCCGATACTCGAGTTCCTGAAGACCGCTTAGAAGTATCTCTTTTGTTTTCTTTTTACCGATATGACCTACGATACCACACATATACTCATTGTCTCCTCTTCCCGCCCTCGGAATTATTGTAAATGGAATTATAATGGATATTCTCTTTTAGTGAGGTTGATAAATTGTTACATTTCCGTTACATTTTATATTTTGCCAAAGTATAAGAAAAACATTATTTATACCATTCAACTCCATTATCTCTGCAAAATAAGTCCTTTTGTACCCTCATCATTCAGCTATTTTTAGAAGCTGTGGATGTATATAAAAATATCGTAAAATATGGAGACAGTACTGAAGCAGAAATTTTTAAACAACTTTTTTGATAAAATATATAAACTTAATATATTTATTTTAATTATATTTTATCATAAAATATACACAGTAGGAAGTGGGAGAGATAAGTAAATCATTGAAAAAACTGTGATAAAAAAAGTGTTTTGGCTCCGAAAAAGGAGCCTTGTCGCCTACTCTTTATGGTCTCTGATGATCGCACCGAGCATCGATACGATCCCATAGAGAAGAAGCGTCACGAACAGGAGCGTGATGAAGCTTTTGGGTTTGTCAGGATAGGTATAGCCGTCAGGCAGGTTCGGCTGAGTGAGTATGCTCAACGTTTTCGCCTCCTGCAGGACAGCAAGCTTCTTCGTCTCAAGCTGGATCAGGGCATTTTTATACACCTCGGTGTCAAATTCCAGCTGGAGTTTGAGCTTCTCAAACCCGAAGAGCACCTTGTTGAGCCTGTCATCGGATGTACCTGTCAGCGCTTTCCTCTCTTTGGTGATCGAACGGCTGATCTCCTCGATCTCTTTTTGCAGCGCTTTGAGCTCATAGGTATCCTCTTTGAGATAGGAAGACATCGTTGCATACTCTATCTTCTTTTGCATCAAAGTGGCTTCCAGCTGTGCGATGATACCGCCGGAGGTCGTCGCTTCGGCATTGGGATCGAGCAGAAGGTGTCGGTTCTGATAGGCTTCCAGCTTTTGGGAAGAACCCTCCATCTTCTGCTTGGCTTTTTCATACTCCGTTTCGATAAACTCCAGCTGTTTACGCGCTTTTCGGCGGTTGAGCGCATTGATCTGCCCTTCAACCTGCTCCACAAGGAATGCCAGGATCTCCCGGGCTTTTGCCCTCTCCACATGAGCGAATGCGATGTTGAGTATGCCGGAGGTCTCATCGTAGGCGATCAGCAGATGCTTGTTGTAAAACTCCAGTACCTCCTCTTCTGTGGCATCAGAGGGTAATCTGCTGATGAAGTCAAGCGCACTGCTCTTGTAGTGTTCTGTGAGGTGGAACTTCCGGTCAACCGCCTGATAGACATCAAGCGATTTGAGGTAGGCTTCGACGATCATGCTGTCCTGAAGCTGGGAAGATGCGCCCACACCCAGCAGCGACAATCCGAGGTTGTCCGCAGGCGCGCTGCTCTGCAGGTCCTTGACGATCAGCGCGGTTTTTGACTCATAGAGTTCAGACTTGATCAAAAGGACATAAAAAGCGCTCAGGAGAAAAAATGCCATGAAAAGGAACCTGATCTTGAACTTTGCATAGCGTGCGTTGAGGATGCTTCGGGTCACATAGTCGTTTTTGATCTGGAGATACTCTTTGTCCACTCTCTCCCGCATCCCTGAGAGACCATGTTTTTTGAGACGTGCGAAGTTTTTACGGAATGTTCTGTGTTCTTCGTCTTTTTTTGTCTTCTCAAACCAGTAAAGCTCTATCAGTTTTTTTATCATGCTCTGTCTCTTTATCTATTTATTTGGTTGTATGTCTCGATCGCATCTTCGATCCTGTCGCAGTAGTGCAGCTGGCCGTTGTGTACGACGATCCCCACATCGCACATCTCTTTAAGCACCGGCATCGAGTGGCTGACCAGGAGGATATGACAGTTCTCTATCTTTTTGCGCAGTGCTTTTTTGGACTTTTCCTGAAAGTTTTTATCTCCCACGGAGAGGGTCTCATCGATGATGAGATAATCAAAGTCAAAGGAGAGGCTCATCCCGAAACTGAGCCGTGACTTCATCCCGCTCGAGTAGGTCTTGATCGGCATATCAAAATAGTCCCCCAACTCGGAGAACGCTTTGACCGACTCAATGACACTTTTGATCTCATACTCGCTTTTCCCGTAGATACGGCTGACAAACTGCACATTCTGCCGTCCGGTCATTGACCCCTGAAAACCGCCTGCGAGCCCCATCGGCCAGGAGAAACTGTTGGGAGAGGAGATGAACCCGGAGTTGGGGAAGTCGATCCCACCCAGCATACGAAGAAGCGTGGATTTCCCCGCGCCGTTACGCCCGAGGATACCGACATTGACCCCTGAAGGGATCGTGAAGGTTACATTGTCCAGGATGTATTTTCTTTCATGCTTGGTCTGGTAGTACTTGGTAACGTTTCTCAGTTCGATCATGTGGAGAGGATCCTTCGCTCCCCTTTGACATAGAAGTAGAGCCCGATATAGAGGGGGATCAACGTCCAGTAGAGCATATACTCATAATCCACATACTTCGTATCGAGTGCCGCAAAGTAGTAGCCGTGGATCATCTCCATGAAATGCACCAGGGGGTTGTAGAGGATGAGCTCTCTGAGGACCGGAGGCAGAGAGTCTACCGTATACATAATTGCAGAGATAAATATAAGTGGTGTCATAACAACTTTTACGATCTTTCCAAAGGTCTCGTAGAAGTGTGCGAAGACTGCGCTCATCAGCCCCACCCCAAATCCAAACACTACAAGCCAGAGAACCGCAAGGATGACCATATTGAAATTTTGTGGAGCGATATCGAACTCAAAATAGAGTCCGATCACGATAAATACCAGGGTCGCCATCGTGCTTACAAGGATCTCAAGCAGGACCCGTGTCACTAGCGTATCGAACGGCTTGACCTGCTTGTAGGCAAATAGGGCTGAATTGGCGCCGAAGGCATCGATGGAACGGTTGACAATATCTTTCCATAAGAAAAATGCCAGAAACCCGCTGGCAAGAAATACCGGAAAGTCCACCCCAGGCATCGCATTTTCGGCAATCGCCGCCTTCAGCCCCGCAAAGACCAGGACCATCAGCATCGCATCAAAGATCGCCCAGAAATAACCCAGCTTCTTTGTACCGAAGCGCGTCTGTACCTCACGCAAAAAGAGTGCGGTGATGACCGACTTGAAGATACTGAAGGAACTTCTTCTTACCATAAATCCAGGCTACCTAAAATGACTTGAGCACGACCGCTGCACCCACGGCAACCTGGTAGATGATCTGCGTGAGGTCTTTTGCCAAGAGCAGGTTCTTCGTATCAGTCTTGCCCAGAACCAGGATCGAGTCACCCGGTTGGACCGCTGCGCTGCTGTATTTCTCAACTTTCCCGTTGGATCTGATCAGAAGTACCTCTGAAGTGTCCGCCCTTTCTGTGTACCCTCCGCAAGCGTCGATGTAGTAACCTAAACCTTCGCCGCTTTTGTAGGTAAGCGTGTTGGGAATGTTGACCTCGCCCTGGATCGTGACAAGGTTGCTTTTTCTGGGGATATAGATCCTGTCACCATCCTCAAGCAGTGTATTGCGGAGATCTTCCTGTGCTGAAAGGATGATCTGCCCTTTGAACTCTACTGCCTTGGCACGTTTGATAAACTCCATCACCAGCTCTGCCTCTTTGTTGCGTATGAGCGCCTCTTCGGGCGTGGATGAACCTGAGGTAAAGACTTTCGCCTCCAGGTCTTTAAGGTTTGTCTCAAGCAGCTCTTTCTGTCTTTGTGCGACCGACTCTCTGAATAGCTGGATACTCTGTATGTGGGAGAGCGGCGTGTAGCTGAGCTGGTTGAGCAGACTGTAGAGCGATGTCCCTTTCGGGACAGAGATGTGTTTCACGCCTGAGTGCTCCCCTTCGATGGCTATACTGAAACTCTGGAGATGGCTGTTGCTTGTAAAGATGATCTTCTCACCGCTCTTTACGCTCACCATTCCTGCCTTATCCAAGGTATAGTCCTGGCTTACCTCTCTCATCCCGAGACGTTTGATATGCGTAAATCGATTGACCCCCGGCTTAGGCAGTGCGTACTTCATAATCCTGTTTACCGTGTCATGTTTCTCTTTGAGCTCGAAGATGTAAGGCCGGCTGACATCCCCGTCCACCTCCACATAATGCTTCATAGGCTGCACCAGGATCGTATCGCCGTCCCTAAACGGGAAACTCTCCCTGTAGCCATCGAGCAGGAATGCATAAAGATCGACCTTTTTCACCAGCCTGTTGTTGCGTAGGATATGGATGTTTCTGTAACTTCCCTCCCCCGAAACGATGCCGCCTGCCTTGTCCAGGAACTGCAGCACGGAATCCGTGGATACCCCGTCATACAATCCTACCTTTTTCACCGAACCCGAAACATAGACTGAAAGCTGCTGATAATCCCTGACGTTGGCATAGACAAATACATTGTCATTGAAGGTCTTTTGAAGGCTCTTTTCCAATGTAGGCTGCAGTTCGGCGTTTTTGATCCCTTCGAGAGGCACAACACCTACCTGGGGGATAAAGATATTTCCCCTGCCGTCGATCGTGACATCGCCCTGGAACTCGCGCGCGCCCCAGATGTTGATATGGATGATATCCCCTACTTTCAGCACATACTCGGGATTCTCACGAAACTGGGACTTGTTCGTAAAGTGTCCATGAAAAAGCTGTTCTCCGAAATAGACTTTGTGCTTGTTGATACTCTCCAGCTTGCTTTGGTCTTTTATGACTTCCGGTTCGACCTCGATCGCCAAACCGAGTGTCAAGAACGCTGCCAGCAATAACAGATATCGGATAGTTCTACTCATGGTTTGCCTTCTGTTGATATGCGTATGCGATGGATTCCAGGCTATAGGCGTTCTCTGTATCGCTGTGAGCCGAATACGGTTGAGGCTGATGTGTACAGCCTGTTATAAATAAAAGTGAAATAAATAAATAAAATCGAAACTTGGTCATCTCTTCCTTACCCTTGGTATTGAATGGTGAAATTATAGCATAGTCTATTTAGACAATGTTCTGCTGATCTGTGAACTCTTTTGGCATAAGGCCGTAGAAACTGCCGTTGAGTTGCGTATGCTCAATAAGATAGCCTCTAAACTTCCCATAAAGGTCAGGATCGGGTGCTTTATGGTGATACCAGAACCGGTGTAGGCTGGTTCCCTTGTTGGTCAATCCTTCGATATCATAGACCGCATTTCCCAGCGTCAGTGTCGGGATACCGTACCCGATAGCAGTCAGTCCGACGGTACTGTTGATCGTGACCGTCCCTATCGCATGTTGAAGGCATGTGGGAAGATAGACATCGTGAAATACCAGTATACGCTCTTTAACACCCAGCGACTCCGCTTGCTCCATGATGAAATCGTGGTAGTTTTTGCGCCCTCTGTCCACCGGATGGTGTTTAAATACAATGTAATGGTTCTTTGGCGCATGGTGCGCAAAAGACTCAAGCACCTCTATAATGAACTTCTCGATCGAACCGTAGTGCGAGTGCTGCAATATCTGAAAGTCATTGTGCGTCTGCAGCGGAACGAAATAGTATTTTTTTGAAAGCGTATGCGTGATCAGCTTTTCATAGTCTCTTTCAACGACCTGATAGAGTCCTTTTCTCCACACACCCCTTACTCCGTAAAAGAACTCTTTGAGCGCCGAAAAGTCACGATGATGCAGATAATGGGGGTATTTGAACCAAAAAAGATTGGAGAGCAGATAGTAGAATACGGCACTTTTGACCATCTTGAACTTACTCTGTCGGGCATGGATCGGCAATGTTCTCTTTTTTTTCTCAAGGTTCAGATAAAAAGTTGCATCTCTGGGAAGAGTGCTGAAGCCATTGACACCGAACTTCTCCATCGTGATATAGTGCGGTCTCACATACCCCTCTTCAAAGACATACACATCGATAGCATTTTCATACGCTATCTTTCTGGCAATCTTTTGATAATAGCGGCAATCTCCAAAGAGAAAGATCTTGTCGATCTTTTTTGCAGCCAAAAAATCCTTTATGAACTCCGGCCACCCACTGGGTGACTCCTTGAAAGGGATATAGTTGTCTTTGTTGGAGTAGAAGTAGTCACCGAAGTTAAAACCGATCTTATAGGTAGTGGCACCCTCTTTTCTGAAAAGTGTGTCAAGATGCTTAAAAAAAGGCCCCATCGGACCTTGTAAAAACAGTATATTTTTATCTTTAAGATCCCCTATTTTGTTCATCATACTCCTTGCAGCTTTCCCCTCTAATAGACTTGAATAAATAAAACAGAATTTTATCATTATTCTCTTTTATCATTGTTTGGATTGCCTCAAAATATGAGAAAAAAACTCGATTTGAAACTTTGTCTCTATACAATACAAGTGGGGAAATCTCTTTAGTAGTATTAATATTATATTATGATAATATATAATCTATAATTAATATAAAAAGAGGAGGGAAGTAAGATGTTTCGGATAAAACTATTCATCATTTTAATGACAACGCTATATGCTTCAATAGGCGTATATGCTGATGAGGCCAACAGGCGTATACTCTTCAGTGGTTTGAGTTTTCATGAAAAAGATTTAGATAACGGAACTAAATTGAATGAATACAATTTGGGACTGGGATATGAGCAAGACTATTTTACAGAGTATGGGAAGTTCTATAGTACCTATCATACTATGGCACTCAATGACTCGAACAGAAATTTCCAGATCTATGCTGCCGGAAGCAGATCGATCCGTTTTGAAAAACCTTTTAATCCCTGGTTTGATATCTCCGTAGGTCTTGCCGGGGTCATAAGCGTCAAGAAAATGCGTCAGGATAATGGAGAGTATCACTATAAACCGATAGCACTTGTGGCTCCTGTAAGTTCTTTTTATATTATACATTGAACTTCTCTTATATTCCCTCTTACTCTTTTACCAGTTATAAGACCATCGGTTTTTTATATGTCTATTTTGGATGGCAGTTTTAGCATATACATGCCAAAGCCTCCTAAAACTCATCTGCCACAGATTTTTCAAAATAGCCGTTGGCATAGAGCCACTTGTAGATATCTGCCGCGATCGGTCCGGCGGTACTTCCCCCGTGCCCGCCATGCTCCACGAGTACCGTGACGACATACTGGGGATCTTTATAGGGCGCATAGGTAGTGATCCATGCATGGGACCTGTGGTAATACTCCAGTTCTTCCTCTTTGAGACGCTTCATTGTGGACTGAGGGATAGAAGTAACCTGCGAGGTACCGGTTTTCCCCGCTACGACGACAGGAAGTTTGCTCAATGTACTGTATCCCGTACCTTTTCGTGTGTTGCACACCTCATACATCCCCTCCCTGATTGTCTGCAGATAGCGTTGGTGCAAAGTAACCGGTTTACCCTCTTTTTCTACCTTTTTGCCGTCAATCACCTGCGCCAGTTTCGGCGTCACAAGCTTCCCGGTAGCAAGCAGAGAGGTATAGCGTGCTACCTGCAACGGTGTAACAAGGTCATACCCCTGTCCTATCGAAGCGATCACAGTCTCTCCCATATACCAGGGCTGCTTATAACGCTTTTGCTTCCACTCCTTGTCTGGCATGACACCGGCATACTCTCTGGGCAGATCAATGCCGGTCTTTACTCCCAGACCAAACTCCTTGAGGTATTTTGACATGGCATTGATCCCCACTTTGAGGCTCTTGTTGTAGAAGTAGACATCACAACTCTCTCTGATCGCCTTCTTGAGATCGACCTTTCCGTGTCCCCAGCGCGACCAGCATCTGAACTTGTGTTTGCTTTTTCCCAGGGTGATATGCCCGGAACAATACTCTTCAGTATCCAGAATACCCTCTTTGGCTTTGGAAAAAGCCAGTGCCATCCCCATCTTGATCGTAGAGCCCGGCGGATAGGCACCGTGTATCACCTTGTTGGTAAAAGGATTGTCCACGTCTTCCTGGAGCTTATGCCACTCCTTATGGCTGATCCCCCCTACGAAAAGATTGGGATCAAAAGAGGGATAGCTGACGGCGGCAAGAACCTCCCCGTTTGTACGCATTACAACTGCCACACCGGCATCCTCTCCGAAACGGTCATGTATCATTTTTTGAAGATTGATATCGATATTGAGCTGGATGTTCCTGTTGTCTTTTGGCAGAACTTTTTCGATCACATCGATCGCTTTGTTGGTCGCTGTCACTTTACTGACGATATGTCCCAGCTCACCCTGCAGTACCTCGTTGTACTGTCTTTCAAGACCACTCTTTCCGACCTTTCCTATCTCTTTGACCACAGAATCTTTATCATTCTCTTTCTGGTTTGATTTGCCGGTATAGCCGACGATATGGGCAGAGTAGACGCCATAGGGGTAGTAACGCTTTGTCTCCGCTTCAATCCTGATCTCCGGGTGCATGCTCAATGAAGGGTAGGCTCCCATCATATCAGGGTAATGGATAAAATCCACCACCTTGATATACTCATGGTTATAGGGGGAATCATGCTTGTCATAGACTTTCATCATCACCGTTTTGTTAAGATCGGGGAAGATATCTACGATCCTGTCGACAACCTCTTCCAGCTTTTCGGGTTGTCTTTTCAGGTGAGGGAGGATAGAGACCGAAAAACCCATCTGGTTCATCGCCAGTAGGTTGCCGTGTCTGTCGGTGATCTCTCCTCTTACCGGTTTGAGGAACTGTTTGCGCTCAATATTTTCCTGGGCCAACTCCTCGTAGTAGTAGTTTGATTTGATACTGAGGTGATAGAGCCTGGCTACCATAATAGCCCATACGGCGACAAAAAGCAGAAGGATAAACTTATATTTCATAATATCACCACTATCAGCAGGTCAATCACCAGCGAATAAAGCAGTATATTATCCAACATGATCGTCGTTTCCTGGAAGATAAAATCATAGACCATCAGTGAACCGAGATAGAAGAAATCCAACAGTATCACCGTAATGATCGGGGTACATACCTTGCATTGTCTAAAATGCAACAGCGACTGAAAAAAAAGTACATAGATCACCAGCGATGAAATGATCGTCAAAAAAAAGGGCAGCGAGAGGTTGATCTCCAGATTGACAAAGTAGACCAGCGCCATAAAGATATAGGATTTCTGCTCTTTTTCGATCCCAAGGATCAGAAGGTACCCCATCACCCCGATCAGGAGAGGCAAAAAGACATAGATAGAGATCAGCATCGGGTAGAAAATGATAAAAATAACCGCAAGTATCCATAGCAGATAGGGAAGTTTGAACGTGCGGGTGTACTTAGCCATCATTCTCCCATTCTGAAAGTTTGTAGATCAATGCCACCTCGTTGCATACCGGGAAGTGGATACACTTGATACAGTCCGCCCATATTTTATGTTCGGGGATCACCTCTTTGCTGATCTCTTTGAAACCGAGTTTCTGAAAAAAGCCGGGAAGATAGGTCAAGACCAGTACATCCTCCTCTACTTCGAGCATTTTTGCCTCGTCAAGTGTAAACTCAACCATTTTCTGTCCGATATGTTTTCCCCTGTAGGCTTCATCGACGATAAGGCTTCTTATCTCAGCCAATCTTCTGGAGTGAATATGCAGTGCAGTATACCCTACGACCTTTTCGCCCTCTTTGGCGAGTACATAGGAGCGGATATTGGTGGCGACTTCATCTTCGCTTCGATAGAGGATCGTACCCTCTTTCACCTCTTTTACCACCAGCGCCTGCATTTGGGGGATATCACTGAGTTTTGCTTTGACCAGTTCGATCATGATTCATCTCCGGATTCTTTGATATCAAAGATCGTTGTTAGTATCTCTTTGTGGACTCTCTCCTGTCCGTTTTTTTTGAGGTTGGAGATAGTAATGGCTCCGGGAAACTCTTTTTTGAGTTTGCTTCTCTCTTTCTGGTTAAGTTTGTCGATCTTCGTAAATACCGTCAGATAGCGCTGATCGGGACGGATAAACTCGAAGATATACGCTTCTACATCATCATCGATTTTCGCATGGGGGTGTCTCGCATCCCTCAGATGGATAAAGAGACGTATCGATACCCTCTCGTTGATGAACTCTACAAGGTTTTTCTGCCACACCTCTTTGAGAGACTTGGAGACTTTGGCGTAACCAAACCCGGGGAGGTCAACAAAACGTACCGGATAGCGCTCCTCTCCATACTTGTAAAGTGTTTCAAAAAAGTTGATCAACTGTGTCTTTCCCGGGGTGGCAGAACTTTTCGCTAGGTTCTTACGGCCGGTTAGGAGGTTCAGCGTCGAACTTTTGCCAACATTGGAACGTCCCAGAAAAACGACTTCGCTCATATCTTCGGGAAGAGCGTCATGGATACTTTGTGCTGATTTTATAAATTCTGCTTCGATGATTCTTGGTGCTTCCACAGGCTAATGATCCTTTTTTATTTTATCTCTTCTGTTTCAAAAATGAACTTTACCGGTTCTTTTTTGCTTCCGGCCACATTCGCTAAACCTGAAACAAGATCAAGTTCTATATGCTCTCCGTTGATGTGGCGCTTGTTGATGACATCATCTATTGCGGCTTTGCCTCTGAGTATATACTTCGACTCCAGCGGTTCATAGGTCACTCTGTCGGCACTGCCTTTGTAGAAATGCTCCTCATTTTTGAACTCAAAACGCACACTCCCGCTGGCATCATATCTTTTGGTCTGGTTGTTCTCGTCAAAATAGACAACCACATGATCTCCGTGTATCCAGCTTTCGTTCTGTACAATTTTGACATTACCGATAAAATGTACCTCTTTTTTCGCCTCTTCAGCCTTCATCGCATCTGACGTGATCTCTACTTTATCGGCAAAAAGCAAAACCGACAAAAGAAAAAAAAGCATATACCTTAGCCTAAACATGAGCCACCTTTCAAGTTTCGTTATTATACATTATTTTTCCAGGGTGTAGAGTACCGCTTTGACCCTTTGGGCAGTCGCACTCTTTTCCTTCATATCATATACCAGATCTGTCCCTGTGATGATATTTTTGTTCAGCTGTGCTTCAAAAGAGGAATCTATCGTTAAAACCTGGCTCTTTTTATTGTAACTCGCCCTCTGTGCCATGTAGTCAAACCCCTCTTTCTGATTGAGCGTCACGTTGCCTTCAAGTTTGAGGTAGTCCCCCCGGTAGACAGCCTGCTCTGCACGTAAAAAGTTGATCCTGTCCGTATGGTAGACGATCTCATACAGTTTCAACTCTTTCTCGGCATATTCGCCATAACGGCTGTGCGCCAGCCCTAGTATCCTTTGGGTGTCTACTTCTATCAGCCGTGTATCCCCAAAAGCCAATTCCCTGGTGTTCCCGCTTTTTTCCCTGGATACCGGTTCTACTTTGATCAAGAAAAAACTCGTCACCACCAGAGCGATGAGAGCCGTAATGATATACTCCAGTCTTACACCCATAGCTGCAGATACTTCTCTTCTAGCCCTTCCTGTATGATCAGGCGCTCGATCATCTCGCGTACGGCACCATCACCGCCTTTTTTAGTGAGTACCACATCCGCTTCTTTGTCTACATATCGTGAAGCATCGCTCGGCACAAAAGAGAGCTGGACTGCGTTGAGCATTCTCAGGTCATTGAGGTCATCACCGATTGCAGCGACATTTTCCATCTTCAGGTCCAGTTTTTCCAGCAAAGACTCCAGGACCGCTCTTTTGTCTTTCACCCCTTGATAGAAATGTTCAATATGCAGCTCTTTGGCGCGTCTTTCGACGATTTTGGAGCTTCTGCCGGTAATGATCGCTACCTGTTTTCCCAATTTTCGCCATGAGGCAATCGCAAGACCGTCCTTTACATTGAAAGACTTGATCTCATCTCCCTCTTCACTGTAGGTGATACGGCTGTCTGTCATCGTGCCGTCAACATCTAAAACGATCAGTTCGATACTCATAGCACACCTTTGGTACTTGGGATGCCGGCATTTACATTGATCGTCACGGCCCGGCGCAGCGCAACAGCCAATGCTTTAAAGGCTGCTTCGATAATATGGTGTTTGTTTTTGCCGCGGTTGTAGATCAGGTGCAGCGTCAGCGGCAGGTTGAAAGTAAAAGCTCTGAAAAACTCCTCTACAAGCTCCACATCAAAGTTGCCGACCTTGCCGCCTATAGGCAGTTCAAAAACCAGGAATCCCCTGTTCGAGATATCCAGGTCACAGGTGATGCTCGCCTCATCCATCACCACAGTTGCATTGCCGTAGCGTTCAATGCTCTGCACCGGATAGATCGCCTTATGCAGCGCCTGGCCGATCGCGATACCCACATCTTCCACCGAGTGATGGTCATCAATATGCGTATCTCCCGTACACTTCACCTCAAGGTCGATATGGGAGTGTTTTGCAAATGCTTCAAGCATGTGATCAAAAAAACCGACCCCCGTATCTATCTTCGCTTCACCTTTACCGTATAGGTTCAATCTGACACTGATCTGTGTCTCTTTTGTCTCTCTGTTTACTTCGACCATTATTACTCCTCATACTGCAGGACTATTGCCTGATGATAAATGCATCTTCAAGATGGAAGGATGCGATAAAGTCCCTCGCTTCCTCTTCGGACCTGAATCCCATCAACCAGACCCTGTACAGCGGCGCACCATCGACGTTTTCAAAACGTTTAACAATCGGACGGTAGCGTCTGTCCAGCGACCCGTATCTATGCTTGTAGATTTGTGCTCCCTGATAGCGCCTGAATGCGCCCACCTGAACACCGAAATCGCTGATCATTACACGTTCCTGGGTATTGGTTCTCTGCTGATGGACAATCATCCCCTGAGGTGTGACCTTGCCGGCAAATCCAACCACCTGTATCTCTACACGGGCGATCCCCGTGCGGTCGAGCCCAAGCTTCTTCCCCGCTTCATAGCTGCAGTCGATGATACGCCCTTTCACAAACGGACCCCGGTCATTGATACGCACGATGGTGCTTTTGCCGTTGTCAAGGTTTTTTACCCTTACCATCGTATCCATCGGCCAGGTTTTATGCGCAGCGGTTTGCCCGTGCATATCATAGCGTTCGCCGTTACTTGTCTGTTTCCCGTGGAAGTTGGGGCCATACCAGCTGGAGATCCCCTTCATCCTGTCTCCGACTTCCACAAAAGTCGGATGATAACGTTTTCCAAGCACCGTATAGGAACGCATCGTTGCCTTATGACGTGCTTTGCTGGTATATTTGGTTGCTTCATAGCTGCCGCTTCTTTGGGAACATCCCGTAAAGAGGAAGATGAGTGAGAGCAAAACAACAATAGAAAAAAAAGAGATGATTTTTCGCATAGCAGTCCCGCTCTCAATATAGTAGTTCTTATTATCTCTTTATTTCACTTTATCCTAGCTTTTCCGTTCCGAAAATGCTCTCTTATTGTGACTGTCCACGTACCAATGATTCGAATTTCTCCTCCGTGACGGGGATGATCAGAAGACGCTCTGGCAGAAGGTTACTCTCCCGGAGATGGTTGGCGGCTCTGATCTCGGGGATACTCGTGCGATACTTCTCGGCAATCTTTTTGAGCGTCTCTCCCTCACTCACAATATGGGATACAAAGTGCTCCTTGCGATCAGCCACTTCCGCGGCTTCTTCCGGAACAGGATTATAGTGAAGATAGAAGCGTATCAGTTTTTCGTAGGGAATAGCAATCTTGTAGCTTCCCGGTCCGCTGGTTACTCTTCCCTTTTTGTACTGACTGTTCAGGCTAGCCAGCACTTCGGACTCCATCTTGAGCAATAAGGCGATATCCCGAAGATCCGTGCCTCCCTTGACCTCGACCTGAACGATCCCGCTCTCTTGGGATGTATTTATATTCCCAAAATCGATCGTTTCGCTCTCTCCTATCATCGCGACCAAAAGAAAACGTTTGATATATTCCCTTGTCTCCTTAGGCAGGTATTTTGCCCTTTCGTCTATCAGGGTGGAGAGCTCGTCAGAACCCGCTTTCCTTATGGCCTGGGAAACTCTCCCCTCCCCGCAGTTATAGGCCATGACAGCCAGATACCACTTTCCGAATTTACGGTAGAGTCTTTGGAGGTGAAGTACTGCTGCTTCGGTTGCATTGACCGGGTCACACCGCTCATCGTAACTGTGGCAGACGGTAAGGTTGTACTCTGTGGCGGTCGAGGGCATAAACTGCCATAGGCCTTTTGCCTTTTTTGGGGATTGTATATCGGTATGAAAGCCTGATTCGATCATTGGCAGATAGGCCAAAAGATCGGAGAGTCCGGCCTCTATCAGCTGCCGTTGTACCATTGGCAGCAAAAACTCTCCTCTTTGCTGTGAACGTTTGTAGAGCCGCTTGAACTGTATATCATGATGTTGTACAAACGTTTCAAAAACCCGGTCATAGGCATACGATGCATCGATATCAAATTCAGAAAGCACATAGGCATAAGAGGGGTATTTTTGCGGGATTGTCTCACCGGACAAAGAGAGCGTTCCCGACAAAAAACAGAGAAGAAACCATACTGCACTTTTCATGTTACAAATCAAAGAGCTGCATACAGTTGTCTGTCGTGAATTTTTCTATCTCCTCCCTGCTGATACCCGAAAGCTCTGCCATCTTGTCGGCAACCAGTGTCGTATAGGCAGGTTCGTTTCTCTCTCCGCGATGCGGATGAGGCGTCAGATAGGGTGCATCCGTCTCGATGAGAAGTTTATCGGTCGGGATTTTGGGATAGACATGGATCAGTTTGCGTGCATTTTTGAAGGTAAGTACGCCGCCGATTCCATAATAGAAGTTTTTCTCTGCCAGTTTCAGCAGCTGTTCATCGGCATTGTAACAGTGGAGTACCCCGCCTCTCTCTCCGGCATACTTTTCAAGGAGCTCCAGCGAATCAGCACCCGCATCACGGATATGCACGATGAGCGGTTTGTCGAGCTCTTTGGCCCATTTGATCTGATCGATAAAGACCTCCTTTTGGAGCATTTTTTCCGCTCCAATCGCTTCCTCGGACTCAGGCAGGCGGTAGTAGTCCAGTCCGCACTCTCCGATCGCGACGCATTTTGGGTGGTTTACATAGGGTTCCAGCACAGCCCTGTCATACGCTGCGGCATCATAGGGGTGTACTCCAACGGCGAAATAGACATCTTCATACTTTTCAGAAATCTCCACTGCCCTTGGCAGGCTTTTGGGATCTGCACCGGGAATAATAAACTTCTCTACACCTTGTGCACTGGCATTGGCAATCACGCCATCGAGGTCTTCATAGTATCTTACATCATCCAGGTGACAGTGGGTGTCAATGATCATAAATGCTCCAAAAAATAAAAATTTGATGTTATTTTATCAAAATAATGTTAGCGCAAAGAAAATTAGGGTAGAATGTTTCAGATGAAAGATGAGGTTAGAGATCATCATTCGTGTTTTATGTGTTACGTTAGACTATGCTGGACCCCGAAAGACTCCCCCTATTTTGATTCAACTAATAATATAACAAAGGTATAACAATGGCAGAACTAGTCCATGGTACAGTAAAATGGTTTAACGACGAAAAAGGTTACGGATTCTTAGCACAAGACAATGGTGGTCAAGATGTGTTCGTACACTTCCGCCAGGTAAATAACACAAGCGGCGGACGTGTATCGCTTCAGGAAGGTCAAGCTGTTACTTTCGAGATCGGCGAAGGACAAAAAGGTCCACAAGCAGAGAATGTAACACCTCTTTAATCTGTTACCGGCCGGTTAAGCCGGCTGACTCTTCTTTTCCTCTTCTTCAAACTCCCCTTTTATCAATCCCGCTTCATGTAGAAACTGCGAAGGTTTATAATCGGTTTTTTTCATCTTATCATATTTTGCCAGTGAGAGATAAAGCTTGTCTTTGGCACGTGTTACCGCCACATAGAACAATCTTCGTTCCTCTTCTATCGAACTCATCATTCTTCTGTTGGGAAAACGTCCGTCCACCAGGTCAACAACATACACTTCAGGGAATTCAAGCCCTTTACTGGCGTGTACCGTAAGGAGATTTACCCCCTCGCCTTCACTCAGTTCATTGCCTCCCAGTACCATCGCGTTGACAAACCGGCCGAGCTCTTTGTACTGTCTGGCCAGCTCCAAAAGCAGTCTTGCCTTGCGTTCTATTCGTTCTTTGGCCTGCGTCTTTTTGTCCGGATCGATCTCACCGGACTTAAGCCTTGCCCTTTGGTTGGAAAGGATATTGACGACCTTGTCATAGAGCTTTGAGCGCATCGCATGGCCCAGTATCTGTGCGGGGTTTTCCATCGCCTTAACCTCCAGGATATAACGGTAAAACTCCCGGAAGAACGTTACCCCGTCCTGTGTGAGCTTCGGATGTTTCAGCAGTGGGTGTGCCATGATCTCCCTTTCCAGTCCCATATGGGCAAATCGTGATGCACTGCCGATCTCCATATCATCGTCAAAAAGCCCCAGCTGCACATTTTTGTTGGGCTTGAAGTTTGGCAGTTCCAAGATGCGCGGATGCAGAACCCCTTGCATGAGACTCCCCTCTCCAAAGTGGATGAAACACTGGAATATCTCTTTGGAGAGCGCGGAACCGACACCCGAGGCATACTCAAAGATGTGGATGAACGCCATCATGTCCTTGGGATTGACCTGCAAAGAGAGCAGATCCAGCAGGAACTTCACCTCTTTGGTCTCAAAGAAGCTCGTACCTCCCTTCCGTTTGCAGGCAATACCGTACTCGCGCAGGCTCGCCTCTATCCCGTCCGCACTCGAGTTGTTGCGGAAGATCACTGCGATCTGGTCATTGGGGACATGTGTCGTCTTGATGGAGTGTGCAATCGACTGGTACTGTTCAAAAAGATCGTTGTAGATCAGAAGTCTGGGCGGATGGGTTTTCCCCTGGCGCCCTACTTCCAGCTTCTTGGGATAGATCCTCTCATTGCGCTCTAT
>JAQUFB010000022.1:20210-24152 GCA_028684885.1 Sulfurovum sp.
GATCTGAGAAGGTGCCCGATCCGTCCTACGATCGTGGAGGTTTTGCCTGTCCCCGCAGAGGCAATGATGAGATTGTGTCCCAGCGGTGCAGTTGCAGCACTGAGCTGCTCATCATTGAGTGTACTAAGCGGCATCGAGTGTTACTTGTGGCCGAGGATATAGTATGTAGGTTTACCTTCTACTTTTTCCAGAGCAATGCTGTGTTTGTCCGCCCAGTGTTCTACCATCTCCGTAAATGCAGCAAGATTATCTGCACTTGGATCTTCGTCACACTTGATCTTAAAATAGTCTTTTGAGTTGGACATCGCAATATACCCCTTCGCTACCGCCAGGGCATCGCTAAAAGTAACCAGGTGTTTCGAGATATGTTCAAAATCACCCGTATTGGCAATAATCCTTCTGATCTGTTCTATAGTATGTTCGTTTTGGGAGTACCCCAGTTGTCCAAGCAGTGCTTCAGGCGTCAATTCTAAATGCATTTTTCTATTGTTCCTTTCAAAATTTAAGAAACGCATTGTAACAAAAATTAGATTACAACAACGCCTTTTTCAGGACTAGAATAGTCTATCCGGAGACTTGAGCTTGGCAATCAGTTCTTTATAATGTTCAACGTTCTGAAAAGCCTTTTCATAGCGCCATCTCAGGACAAACTCTATGATATTGTTCTTGCGTTCAGGCTGCAGGGCTTCCGCTTTGCCGAAATATCCCAGGGAGATGTTTTTTGCTTTTTTCTTGCCATTTTTATCCGGCTCGTAGGTAATGGCAATGATCTGGATATATTTCCCTTCGCGTACCTCTCCGAAATCCTCCTCTTTGAGTCCGATCCCGCTTAGGTTCATTGCCTTGTAGATAAAGATTTTGTCAAAATCCGGTGATTTTTCATAGATACCGAGGATCATGTAGAGTGCTTTGAGACGTTTGATATTTTCAGTGCGTACACTCTCCGTCATCTCCGTCTCTGCAGGAGTATCCTGCCTTAGTTCAGGGGGTTGTTGATCTGAAGCGGTATCCCTCTTCACCTCTTTAGCGGCGTTTTTTTCCCGCTTTTTCTCCTCCAGCTTGCTGCTCAGTGCTTTGAGCCTATCCAGACTATTCGACATATATTCCCTCCCATAGGATATATTTTAGTTCACAGTTTCTTTATACCATATATTAACTAATATTTTACTCATATTACTTAATAAAGAGATTAAATGATAGTTATAAATATAAATTTTTTTGATATTTACAAACGGACAAGATGCCATCTAAAACCATAAAAAGAAATTGGGAAAGGGTTTAACCAAGTTTTGGCTATAATTCCGCAAATTTACATGGAAGAAAACGTATGGATTATTTGGAAATCAAAGGGGGGAGACCGCTCTCCGGAGAAGTAACGATCAGCGGAGCCAAAAATGCGGCCCTGCCGATTATCGCAGCTACAATTCTCAGCGAAGAAGAAGTGACCCTGACCAATCTGCCCAATGTGGTAGACATCAGAACCTTGCTCAAGCTCTTGACGATGCTTGGCGGTACTGTAGAGCATCACGGCAACATCGCCAGGATCAACAACCGTACGATCTCCTCAACAAAAGCAGTCTACGAAATCGTCTCAAAAATGAGAGCTTCTATTTTGGTGCTCGGCCCGCTTCTGGCACGCTTTGGCGAGTGTGAAGTCTCTTTGCCTGGTGGATGTGCGATCGGACAGCGTCCGATAGATCTTCACCTGAAGGCCCTGGAAGCGATGGGGGCGAAGATAGAGATCAGAGGCGGATATGTCCATGCAGAAGCGCCAAACGGGCTGAAGGGTGCAAAGATCATTTTCGACAAGGTCACGGTCGGAGGGACGGAAAATATCCTCATGGCTGCGGCCCTGGCACACGGCACTACGAAGATCATCAATGCCGCAAGAGAACCTGAGGTTGAACAGCTCTGTGAAATGATCGCGAAAGCCGGAGTAAAAATAGAAGGGATCGGAAGCGATGAACTGACGATCGAAGGGACAGGAGGAAAACTTCTGGAGTTTGAAGAGACCGAGGTGATCTCTGACCGTATCGAGGCGGGAACCTACCTCTGTGCCGCTGCGATCACCCGCTCCTCTATCACACTCAATAAGGTCAATCCTGAGCATCTGACAGCCTGCATTGATAAACTCGAATCTATGGGGTGCAGTTTCGATATCAACGAAGACCGTATTACGATCCATCCCGCCGAAGAGTTAAAACCTGTAAATCTGACAACCCTGGAGTATCCCGGCTTCCCTACGGATATGCAGGCACAGTTCATGGCGCTTACCGTGTTTGCCAAAGGTGAAAGCATTATTGAAGAGCGTCTCTTCGAGAACCGCTTCATGCATGTAAGTGAGTTGAACCGTCTGGGTGCCGATATCTGGCTCAAAGGCAACATCGCAGCAGTCAGAGGAGTCGAACGCCTGAACGGTGCGGAGGTGATGGCAACAGACCTCAGGGCAAGTTCCGCGCTTGTACTTGCGGCCCTGGTGGCAGAGGGTACGACAAACATACACCGGATCTATCACCTTGACAGGGGATATGATGACCTGGAAGGAAAACTTTCCGCTTTAGGTGCAGAGATCACAAGAAAAAAAGCGGAGAAATAGTTCACGTTTCAGCACTACCGTATAGCGACTATTCTTGTCGCTATATTCCCTTTTTAAATATGGCAAAAGACCATACCGCTTCAATGATGGGCTGTAAATCAACCGGATGAAGATAAGGATCGTAGCGATCTCAGAGAAAGAATTTAAATCACTCTTATCCTCTCTTCCCCCCCCTTTAGTTTTCCAAAGGTCCGCCTCGCAGCACATCAAGCACATTTGTCGCATAGGAGCCTTTCGGCAGCGTAAAGCTCAACTCATAGTGCGCTTTCTCTTCGACATATTTTCCTTTGATATCCGTGACCTGTATCCATGCATACCTTCTCGCACCGTAAAGGTTCATCTCTTCATCGAACTGAGACTCGATCACTCTGGCTACGCCTGAAGCCCTTTTTGTCTTGTTTCCGGGTACCAAACCTGTCGGAGCGATATCTTTGCTGACAAAACGTTCAGCCTCTTCCTGCAGATTCTCCGCTTCAAACAACCGTCCGTAGGGATAGTGCATCATCACATCCCCCTGCAGCAGTTTATAGAACTGGGGTTGCTGCTTGGTCCCCTTCAGTGATCCTCCGGGAAGCTGCATCAACGTTTCTGTCTCCTCTTCACTGAATTTTTCCAGCAGAAGGTTCAGTTCCATACGTTTGGAGAGCCACCGGTTAAAAAGATAGGATTGGTAGGAACCGATCAGAAACTCACGCGTTTTCCTGTCCCGGATCTTCAGTTGTCCCTCCAGGATCTTTTTGCCGTCTATCCAGTTGGTGCCATCCGTGCCGAAACGCTGGTTTCCGAAGTAATTTGGCACGCCGTTGGTTTTGATCCACTTCAGTCCGGAGTCCAGCTTGTCCTTCTGCAGCCCCAGGACCTTTTTGAGACGTATCTGAAAACGGTTGCCTTTGAGGTGCCCTACCCTGATCTTGTTGTTGTGCCTGATCATCTCAAGGATCTTGATCTGGGGATGTTCAAACACGGCGATCTTCTCTTCGAACTTGGCGGGCAGCGAGATCGACTGAATCGTCATCGCATGTTTGTCTTTGAGTCCCGCATATCCGATCTCCTTGCGCTTAATGCCCAAAAAACCGGAAAAGATATCGATCATCTCCCAGGTAGTCAGCTCCTTTTTGCGTACTTTGAGGACAAGGTGCTCTCCCTCGCCCGTAAACTCATAGAGCGGTATCTCTTCGACGGTAAAGTCTCTGGGGGATGAGTTGAAGACAAATTCATTCTGGATATTCAGTGGATATAGCAATTTCATGATACTCTTTTTGGTCAATATTACGAAATGATAGCCTAACCTACCTCACAAGCCGTTTTCATCTCGTTACATTCAGTCCTTTTCATCAAATATCACA
>JAQUFB010000103.1 GCA_028684885.1 Sulfurovum sp.
CAAACTCTTTTGCCATCTCATAGATATACTCCATTCTCTCGGAGGTCGTCGGATCTATACCATGCAAACGGAGTTTCTGCAAAAAGGTTTTGCTTTTTTTCGCATCTTCACCTTCAACTTTTCTCATATCGATATCGATCCATGCTTTCGTAGCGATGATCGCCGTGATCAATGTCAGGATACCGCTCACATGAAAATGCTCTGCAACAACATATGCCGAATATGCTTCAACAATAAAGACAAAGAGCTCTCCCCTTTTATCATTGATCAGTTTCATCAGCATATAGAAGAGATATCCGAAAGCGATCCCCATACCCATACTCACTGCAAATACACGCAATGCATCTATGGTTGCATCACCCGTATCGATCGTACCGCTCATCATCCAGGGAAGACCGATAAAGAAAAACGCGATGACAGCAGTCGCATCGTTACCCAGTGACTCCCCTTCGATCAGGACTTTGATATCATGACTGACCCCCTGGAAGCGGGAGAGTACTGACTGTACGCTGACCGCATCAGTTGCCATGTTGATCGCGAACAACGAGACGTAGGCTCCAAGTGTCAATCCTTCAAAGAGATGGGAGTAGTAGAGGCTTGCACCTGCGGTGATAGAGAGTGCCACGGCGAATACAGCCAGATAAAAGATACTCCAGGCATGTCTCATAATGTCCGAAAAGTGTAGATGCAGAGCATCGCCCATAAAGATCACGGGGATACAGAAGAGTACCACCGCATCAAAATAGAGTTTTAGGTCAATAGGAACTGCCATTTTGGCATAAGTATAGATAAGATAGGAACCGATCAAAAGCAGAAAGACGGAAGGTATTTTCAGTCTTTCCGAGAGGCCATCGGCGAGAATCACCAGGCTCAGTATCGTGATGAGCAGTATCTCCGGAGCAAAACTATGCATCGTGAATCCTTTATCTGCTAGAAGAGTGTCCCGCTATCCTCTGATACCGGGGTTTTTGGTACTTTTCTTTTCGGATGCAGCGGATCATCTTCCTCCCTCTTCTCCTCACCATCAATCTCGATCGTCTCTGCAAACCCCATATCATCCGGTTCTGCTTCATCATAGTTGATCACCTCAACCATATCCGTCTCTTCCAAAGGTGCAACATCACTGTAAGTTTCATCCCCGGAAGTGTCCATCTCATCAAAACCATACTCCTCTTTTGGTTTGACCCTCGGCAGAGGGGAGTGTTTGGTATAGATCTCACTCTTCCCTTCATAGGTTCCCCGATAGACCCCCTGGGGAATATCGAACGTACGCTTGGTGTCGGGATAGGTTTTGAGCAGCTCTCTGAAGTAGTAGGAGAATGCCGGTGCGGCAAGCCCGCCGCCTGTCGCCCCTCTCGCTGCAATACGTCTATTGTCATCCCGTCCGAACCATACGATCACTTCGATCTCCGGCGAATAGCCGCAGAACCAGGCATCGATACTGTTGTTTGTCGTACCGGTCTTGCCCGCAAGCTCGATACCGGCGACTCTGGCATTGCGTCCGGTTCCTCTTTCAACAACATCTTTGAGCACATCGGTCATCAGGTAAGCCTGCTCCGGTGTCGTAAAGTCGGCGATCTCCTTGGGGCGTGTTTCGTAGATCACCGCTCCCTCCTTAGAGACGATTTTACTCACCAGTCTCGGTTCGATCATATGTCCGTTATTGGCAAATACCGAGAATATCTGTGCCATCTTCAGGGGACTGAGCCCGAGGTTGCCCAAAGCGATAGACATATCTCTCGGGATATGGGGAACATCCAGGAATGCCAGCCTTTTGCGGATCGTACTCACACCCAAGTCAGCCACCAGATTGATCGTAGCAAGGTTGCGCGAGTGCACCAGTGCCTCCCTAAGCGATACAAACCCCTTGAAATCACGTTCATAATTTCTTGGTGCCCAGATCTTACGTTTCCCCTTATAGTAGTACTGGAAAGTTCTGGCAAGATCAGTCAGCGGTGTAGCCGGGTTGTATCCCATATCCAGCGCGGTCTGGTAGATAAAAGGCTTGAAGGCTGAACCGGGCTGGCGCTCGGTCTGTGTCACCCTGTTGAAAGCACTTCGCTCATAACTCTCTCCTCCCACTATCGCCAGGATATTTCCCGTCTTGCTTTCTACGGCAACCAGTGCCGCGTTCAGTGTGCTTTTACCGACTTTTTCTTTATACTGCTTCAGTGCTTTCTCATACGCGAAGGTAACTGCTTTTTTGGCGATCTCCTGCTGTTTCATATCCACAGTTGTATAGATCTTGTATCCGCCCGTACGAATATCTCCGAATTTTCCGTTAAAACGTCTGACTACCTCATCGACAATATAGGGTGCAATATTCCGGGTCAGGGACGTTTGATGGACAGTCGGAGACTCTTTGACTGCTTTGAGGTAGTCCTCCTGGGAGATCCAGCCTATATTTTTCATACGGTAAAGCACGTTATTGGCACGGTCCAGTGCCCTCTGGTAATGTTTGATAGGGTTATAGTAGCTCGGTGCATTCGGCAGTCCGACAAGGATCGCAGCCTCTTTCATCGTCAGTTCATGCAACTCTTTGTGGAAGTAGCCGTTTGCCGCCGTTTTGATCCCGAAGTAGTTGTTCCCGTAAGAGATCTCATTGAGGTATCGCTCAATGATCTGCTCTTTGCTCAACTCATTCTCGATCTTCAGTGCCAGGATCGCCTCTTTGATCTTTCTGGCCAGTTTTTTTTCATTGCTGAGCAGTTTGTTTTTGATCAGCTGCTGCGTGAGCGTACTTCCACCCTCCACGAACGCTCCTGCCTGGATATCTTTGATAATCGCACGGAAGATCGCATCGGGATTGACACCGCTGTGCTCGAAGAACTTCGTATCTTCCATTGCTACCAGGGCTTCTACAATAAAACTCGGGAGTTCATCATAGGTTGCGTAGAGGCGGTGCTGTTTTTTAAAGACATACGCCAGCCTGTTGCCGTCTTTGTCCAGGATTACCGATGAGATCTCCGGCTTGTAGTTGATCAGTTTATCCGCATCGAGTTTTACCTCTTCATAGGCATAGACAAATGCTGCCACGAGTGCAGCGGTAAAAATAATCGCCAGGATAATGGAACCCTTGATAAGACTGTGAAACACTGAATACCTTTCGTTAAAATCTTACTATTTTATCGTATTTAGCTAAGTTAGGCAAAGGAGATCTCCTTTTAGTCCAGATTGTGATGGATCAGCGCCAGCGCATGTCTGGTTTCGCGCAACGGCACGGAGAGAGAGAGGATCACACGCATGATCGGATGAGAGACCGTAGGCTGTCTGATGGCGCCGACGAGGTACCCCTGTGCCATCAGCCCCTTCTGCAAAAAAAGCGCCTGATCGTTGCTCTGCACCCTTATAGGCAGGATAAGGCTCTGGAGGTGGATACCGTACTCTTTGGCAACCATCGCCTGACGATCTTTGATCTCCACCCTAATCTTGTCCGCTTTTTTGAGGATATAGCGAAAGTTCACCAGTGCCAACGCCGTATCGATCACCGAGGGAGCCGTAGAGTAGATGACCGATTTTGCGCGGTTCTCCAGAAAAGTGATCACCTCTTTGCTTGCCAGGATATACGCCCCGTATGATCCGTAAGCCTTGCCAAGCGTACCCATTTTGATATGGTGCTCGGTGATAGGGATACCGTAGTGCTCAAAGATCCCCTGGAGTTTCCACCCCAGTACGCCCGCACTGTGCGCCTCATCGACGATCAGCAGAGCCTGCTTCTCCTCGGCCAGGTCGAAAATCTCTTTTTTGGCAAGCTCCCCGCTCATTGAGTAGACCCCCTCGATCGCAATGATCTGCCGTTTGCCGGGATAGGCTTCAAGCTTCTCTTTCAAATCTTCGGCATCATTGTGTCTGAACTTTACGACACGATCACCCAGAAGCTGTGAAGCCAGGACTCCCGAAGCATGATACTCCTCGTCCATAAAGAGCCTGTCACCTTTGCGCACCAGCGATTCGATCAGTGCCATGTTTGCCAAAAAACCGGACCCGACGATCATCCCCTCCTCAAAACCATTCGCCTCAGCCAGCTCCATTTCAAAAATACGGTGGACCGGGTGATAGCCGTTGACCAACATACTGGCTTTGGGAGAGATCGTTTGGTAATCCTCCAGAAGCTTCATCGCTTTTTTCAGATGCTTCTTTTTGGTCGAGAGACCAAGATAGTCATTGGAGGCAAGGTCCTGTAGGCTATCGTCATAGAGTTTGCGCTCCCTGAAACGCCCTGCTCTCTTCAGCGCTTTGATTTCATTCTCATATATCATACTGTTTTCCTAACCTATTTTCCCAGCCATGGCAGCAGTGTCTCGACCTGTAGACCCATTGCGGTACTCTCGAAACCTCTGACTTCAAGGATATATTTTTTGCAAAACCCCTCTACCATGCAGCCGCCTGCTTTCCCTTCCCACTGACCGCTCTGCAGATAGGCTTCCATCGCCTCTTTTTCAAAACGTGCAAAGCGGTAGTGTGTCGCGGAAGTATCCGAGAAAAGCAGTCTTTTGGAGCGGTAGTGCAGCGAAGAGATGATCGAGATCTCTGAACCGCTCTGGATCTCAAGGATGCGTCTGGCATCTTCGATATCTTTAGGCTTGCGAAGGATCGAACCGTCTGCTGCAGCGATCACTGTATCCGCACACAGAAGCGGGGTATCGAGGCCGAACTCTCGTACGGCCGCCTCGAGCTTCCCTTTGCTTGCCGTGTAGACAAAATCTTTCGCGATCAGTGTGGTGATCTGCTCTTCATCATACTCGGGCACCTTCTGAATAAATTCTATACCGAAATTACGCAAAAGCAGTGCCCTTGACTCTGAAGCGGAACACAACGTGATCATCAGAGCCCTCTCAGGGTAACACCCAGCCAGAGCGCAACAATACCCAGAACGATATTGATCGGCAGCAGCAGTTTCGGTATCAGTGCGATCGATGCTTTTGCGGCAGGCAGATCGCCACGGTCGAAAAGCTGCTGCGCTTTTCTCCGCTTGAGGTACATCCAGCTGAAGTTCACCGCCATGATCACCCAGATCAACTCCTTGAGCAGAAAGGTCATCTTTTGTCCGCCATGGTGACCCTGCTGCGCTACCGCCATGATCAGCCCGCTGATAAAGATCACTACGATAAACGGGATCACGATATGAAAGAACTTTCCTACCAGCATCAGTGTCTTGCCAAGCTTGATCCTGGCATCATCGATGCTCTGCATCGCAGGGTGTACGGCAAAACGTATGGCGATCATACCGCCTACCCAGATAAAGGCAGAGAGCACATGCACAAAGACGATCGCATGGGCATAGTCCGTATAGAGTTCAGTCATGATCTTTACAAATTCTCTTCAAGGTATGCCAAAGCTTTCGCTTTCGCTTCGTCGATCCTGGACGGGTCTTTCCCGCCGGCCTGTGCAAAGTCCGGACGGCCGCCGCCACCGCCGCCCAGGACAGGTGCGATCGCTTTGATCCAGTCACCGGCTTTGATCGCAGTCTCTTTGCTTCCGCAGGCAATAAGCACTTTGTCGCCCTTCTTCTGGAAAAGCATCACTGCGATGTTCGGATATTTGTTCTTCGCCTCGTCGATCATCTCTTTGATATCTCCGGCTTCCACCTCATCCACGATGACGTTCACACCGTTGATCTCTGTCACGCTTAGCTCTTTTTTTGTTGAGTTAAGTGCTGCCTGAAGCTCCTCTTTGAGCGTTTTTATCTGCTCTTTGAGTCTACCGAT
>JAQUFB010000104.1 GCA_028684885.1 Sulfurovum sp.
CCAAGATCCTGCAGTGCCACAGCTGAAGTCTGTTCAGGATTTTTATAGAGAATAATATTCAAACGGTCCTGGGGGAGGATACGGTATTCGATGCTCTGGCTTGTCACTTTTGCCGGTCTTTTGCTCTCAATATTTTCCGTCTGCATCAACTTATAATCGGATCTTTCCGAACAGCCCGTGATAAATAACAGTAAACCCACAATGGTAAATAGTACTTTTTTTGACATGATTTCCCTCTTTTTCCTTATTCTAAATAACTAAATAGTACACCTATCTCTCTTTATAAAAGCTTATCGTTGACTATAAACTTTCATTGAGGATCGTGTTGTTTCTGTAAATCTCATTCATAATATCACCGTTAAGTACCTCGCCGAGTGTCTCTGCCTGCTTCATGCGGTGGATATCCGAACCCAGAAAATCTATCATCCCCGAGCTGCTCAAAAATTCGGCTTTTCTCTTCGCCTCTTTCCCGTAGTGTCCACTGAATGAGTTCAAGTTGACCTGAAAAAAGATCCCTTTTGATTTCATCGCCGCATACTCTTTCTCCAACGCTTTGATATAACGGTATCTCTCAGGGTGCGCAAGCATCGGTTTAAACCCGGCAGCCTGGATCTCGAAGATCATTGTATCAAACTCTATAGGCTTGGAGATATACGAAGTTTCGATAAGCAGATACTCCCCTATCGTGAGGATATCCCGGTCTCTCAGCTGTCTATAGAACCCGTCATCGAGATAATACTCTGCGGCTGCATCGATCTCGATATCGATCTTTTCTCTTTTTGCAGTGTCTCGCAATGCCTCCAGGCCCTCCCGTATGACCTTCGGCGTATTTTTGTATCCATCAAACATAATATGCGGGGTGGTAATGACTTTTTTATATCCCAGCGTTTTCATCATCCTAAGGAGAAGGAGACTCTCCTCCATATCCCTTGCCCCGTCATCGATCCCCGGAATAAGGTGGGAATGGATATCCGTATGGAGTCGGGGGATCACCTCTCTTTGAAATTTCTTTTTTTTTCTAAAAAAAGAGAAGATCACTTTTGCTCTTCCTCGTAGTAGCCATAACCATAACCATAACCATAACCATAACCGGCACCGCTTTGCATATCGTTGAAAACAACCCCAAGGCCCGGGACCTCATGCAGTTCTGTGATCGTCTCAAGATGTTTGATAAACCCTTTCCTGGATACATTGGCTCTGAAGATATAGAGGCTGATATCCGCATAATTCATCAACGTTCTTGCATCGGTTACCAGCCCGATTGGCGGTGTATCAAGGATGATGACATCATAGACCTCTTTGAGCTTCTCGAGGACTTTTCCCATCATCTGCCCCTGGATCAGTTCACTTGGGTTGGGCGGTATCGGGCCCGAGGTGATAACATCCAGGTTTTCATACTGAGTATGCTGGATCACATCCTTCAGCATTGCCCTTCCTGCCAGAAGCGAGCTCAGCCCTTTGCCCAGATCGATACCGAATCGCTCATGCAGCGTAGGCTTTCTCATATCCAGGTTCATGATAATCGTCTTCTTGCCTGCCATACTCATAATGGCTCCCAGGTTGATACTTACAGTGGTTTTCCCCTCACCGCTGATCGTAGAGGTGGTGGCGATCATCAGGCTCTCTTTTTCATAGGCCATAAACTGCAGATTGGTTCTGAGGTTCCGAAAGGCTTCGGAAACACCCGACTTCGGAGAGCTGAATACTTTGATCTCTCCCGCTTTGCCCTCCTTGATATGAGGGATGTTTCCCAGTAACGGCAGGGATGTTTTTCTGGTGATATCCTCTTCCTCTTTGATACGGTCATCCAGGAACTCTCTCATAAATGCGACAGCCACACCAAGGATCAGACCGAGTATCAGTCCAACCAGTACGATCAGTTTTCTTTTGGGTTTGATCGGCTCTTCCGGATAGAGTGCATGGTCTATGACCCTGTTGTTGCTCACTGTTGCCGCTTTAACCATCGCAGTTTCCGAGCGCTTCTCCAAAAGATAGGAGTATATCTTCTCATTGACAACAAACTTACGCTGCAACTGTCCGAACATTCTTTCATCTGCCGGAAGCTTTTCAAGTGTCGCCCTGTACTTTGAGATAGAGTGTTCAAGCAGTTCTTTTTTCTCTTTGGTACTTTGTCTGAGGTTTTTTACCGTAGAGGCGATCCCTTTTTTCAGTTCGGAGATCATCATCGTAAGTTTAACCACTCCGGGATACATCTCCGTATAGTCTTCGCGCAACTGTTTCTTTTCGATGATCGCATCCTGCAGTTTTTTGATCATAGCAGAGAGACTCGGATCGCTCAAGCTCAGGTTGGCAACGGAAATGTTCTCCAGTCCTTCACCTGATTTGATCTGTTCATACAGGGTGTTCAGCAACTTTTCCTGTATCCCGATCACAGAAAGTTGGCTTTCATAGTCGCTGATCTGTTCAATGGTTTTTTGTGCCTTGGCACTTAGTTCGACAGTCTGGGAACTTCGTTTGAACTCTTCAACTTTCAACGCCGAACTCTTCAGGTTTTCAGTAATATACTTCAGCTGCTCCTCGATAAATTCCAGTTTTCTCTCTGCTTCCTGCGTTTTATTCTCAATATTTTGACGGATATATGCGCTTGCCAAAGCATCTGTAAACTCCTGGGCACGCAACGCTACATTGTCTTCATAGGAGATCTCTAGTAATTTTGAGTACTTGGAGAGCTGCTGCACACTGACATTCTCATGCGCTATCAGTCCGCTCTCCCTGGGGTCAAATACAACAAAACGGTATTTGCTGTCAGCAGCTTCTTTCACACGCACAATATTGAGATGGAAATACTCGCTGCTTACCTCTTTACCGTACTCATGTACCTCATCGTAACTCCACTCTGCCTTGTTTTCATCAACAGCATTTTTTACCACCAACCGGTAAGACTTCTCATCCAGGGGGTAAAATTCAAATGAGATCTCATAGCCTCGCAGCATCCCGACCTTGAAGGGGCTATCTTTGTAAAGCTCTACCTCTTTAAATTTTCGTGTCGTGTAATATCGGTGGGTGATATCCACCTCCTCTGCAGCCTTTTGGGAGAGGAATCTCGATTTGATGATCTCGATCTCGGTCTCTGCATTGGCCGCATCACCGGACATCGCCATACTCAGTACATCCTGTCTTGCACTTGCCATAAATCCATATCTATCTATCCCTGTCTCAACGGTTGCTGATGCCTGATAGACATTGGGTTTAAAATAGGCGATATAACTGCTTACGATCCCGGCCAGAACTACAAACAGGATGATCATCACTTTATAGCGGTAGATCGTGGAAAATATCTCCCTGATATCGATCTCATCCTCTTCTACGCGATGTAAATTACTGCTCATTATTCCCCCTGATAGTTATATGGTCGTTTATACTATGTTTTCAAGTATCTCTGTATAAAACTATGTTTTAGATCTATACACAAACACGATACACTAAATAAAAGAGGGTAAACCTCTTTTATTTTAAAAATTATACATTATACCGACAGTCACAGAATCTACATTGATTTCCGTTACACTACCTGCATAGATACCGTCAAAGTCATTCGCCAGGAATTTATAGTCTGCAAAGAGATCAAAGTTTTCATTGATCATATACGACAGACCCAGTCCCCACTGGAAACCGCTCTCATCCATATCCGTGATGACACCGTCAACACCATCCATCTGCACATTTCCATATCCCAGCAATCCGTAGATCGTAACATTTTCAGTTACAGGATATTTAGGCTTGGCAAAGATACTCCATCCATCCATCTCTACTATATCTTCATAGGCAATTGATGTTGTATATCGTGCTTCTACAGCGAAATGGCGATGGAATTCATAACCAACAATAAAATCAAGATTACCGAGTCTGTCCTGTCCGTATTCTTCACCAAAGAAGTCTAGACTTGCATGCGTATCCCTTGCACTGACAGCTGCAATTCCAAGTCCTGCATAGAAGTTGTTCTCGCTTACTTCCTTTACTACCGGAACCTCCACAACCGGTTCAACCTCAACTAAATCTCCGCCGGCCATCAATAGACCACTCGTAGCAACTAACGCCAAAGGCAATAACAACTTTTTCATTTTATACTTCTCCTTTTGTTTAATTTATCTCAAATAATATCAAAAAATAAATACTATTTAGATGAACTTACTTTGCCTTAAGCTCAAAAAACTCAAGATACCACTCTACAAACCTGTCAATCCCCTCTTGTATCGGTGTCTCCGGCTTGTACCCGAGATCCTCCACCAGGTCATCCACATTGGCAAAAGTCGCAGGCACATCACCCGGCTGTATCGGCAACATATTCTTCTCTATCGTTTTGCCCAGCTTCTTTTCGATCGCGGTGATAAAATCCATCAGTTTTACCGGATTCTGGTTACCAATATTGTAGATCTTGTAGGGTGCCGAAGAGGTAGAGGCACGGCCGGTTTTACCATTCCATGACACATCCGGTTTTGCCGGGTTATCGATCACACGGATCACTCCCTCCACGATATCATCGATATAGGTAAAATCTCTCAGCATCTCACCATAGTTGAAAACATCGATGCTTTTGTCTTCCAGTGCCGCCTTGACAAACAGAAAGAGCGCCATATCCGGTCTGCCCCATGGCCCATAGACAGTAAAGAAACGCAGTCCGGTCGTCTGTATACCGAAGAGGTGGCTGTAGGTGTGTGCCATCAGCTCATTGGATTTTTTGCTCGCAGCATAGAGTGAGATCGGGTGGTCCACATTGTCATCCGTGCTGAATGGGATCTTTTCATTGAGACCATAGACCGAGGAGCTTGAAGCATAGGAGAGATTTTTGACATCATAGTGACGGCAGGCTTCAAGCAGGTTCATAAAACCTACGATATTGCTCTCTACATAGGCATCGGGATTGGTCAAAGAGTAACGTACCCCTGCCTGTGCCGCGAGGTTGCAGACCGCATCGAATACCTCTTCTTCAAAAAGCTTCATGATCGCTGTTTTATCTTCCAGATTGAGTCTGATAAATCTGTGGTGTGGATAGGTTGAAGAGGTCAGAAACTCTCCGTAGGAGATATTTTCCCCCTCTTCCAACGTATGGATAAAACCTGCTTTTTTCAGCCTGCCGTATTTGACTCTCTGGTCGTAGTAGTCGTTGATCGTGTCCAGTCCGACAACCTCGTCTCCCCTCTTTGCCAGTTTCTCCGCCAAAGCAGCGCCGATAAAGCCGGCTGTCCCGGTAACTAAGATCTTCATGGCTTCAACTCCTCAGTTTTCTCTGAATATATCACGTGTAAATACTTTCTCTTGTACATCCAGCAATGCATCGGAGAGTCTGTTGGCAACGATCACATCCGCCTCTTCTTTAAAGCTTTCAAGATCCTTACAGACTTTGGAGTGGAAGAACTCATCCTCTTCCAAGACCGGTTCATAGATAACCACCGTAATGCCTTTGGCTTTGATACGCTTCATGATCCCCTGGATCGCCGAAGCACGGAAGTTATCGCTGCCTGATTTCATCACCAGCCTGTAGATACCTACCACGCCGTCTGTTACACCGGTACGTTCTTTTAGCTTCGCGATGATCGAATTGGCGATAAAGTCTTTACGTGTTGCATTGGCATCTACGATCGCCTGAATAATATTGTTCGGCACATCCCGGTAGTTTGCAAGCAGCTGCTTGGTATCTTTAGGCAGACAGTATCCGCCGTATCCAAAGGAAGGGTTGTTGTAGT
>JAQUFB010000105.1 GCA_028684885.1 Sulfurovum sp.
GTGGTGATGAAGATGGTACGAAGCGACATCGGCGAGAGCGGCGTAATGTTCTCTATCGACCCTGTAGGCGGCTTTGAGGATGTGGTCTTCATCAATGCCGGGTACGGCCTGGGGGAAAATATCGTCCAGGGAAGTATCGAACCAGACAGTTTCTATGTACACAAGCCGACATTTGAGAAAGGTCATCGGGCCGTACTCAGACGACAGAAAGGAACGAAAGCGCTTCGCATGGTCTTTGATGAAGCCAGCTCCAAAGAGATGGTCCGCAACGAAGTGACAAGCCCTGAAGAACAGCAACGTTTTTGTCTCACGGATGAGGAGGTGCTGCAGCTGGCCGAGTATGCGATCAAGGTAGAAAAACACTATACCAGACAAGCAGGCGTCAGACGGCCGATGGATATGGAGTGGGCGAAAGACGGGATCGACGGGAAACTCTATATGGTGCAGGCGCGTCCCGAGACAGTACACTCAAAAGACCAGGGGCATATCCTCGAGACCTACAGGCTGGAAGAGTCTTCAAAAGTACTGCTGGAAGGACAGGCGGTCGGCAAGAAGATCGGAAGCGGACGAGTGCGTAAAATGGATGATCTGAGCGCACTGGAAAGCTTCAGGGAAGGGGATGTCCTTGTGGCGAAAACCACCAGCCCCGACTGGGAACCTGTGATGAAGATCGCCGCTGCGATCATTACAGAATCAGGGGGACGTACCTGTCATGCGGCTATCGTTTCGCGTGAGCTGGGTATCCCTGCAGTTGTAGGTGCACAGGAGGCTTTTGAACGTTTAGCTGACGGTGAGGATGTGACCGTCAGCTGCGTGGAAGGGGAGAGGGGGAAGGTCTATGAGGGTCTTCTCAACTATGAGGTGATCCAGACAGACCTCAGAGAACTGCCAAAAACCAGAACAGAGATCATGATGAACCTCGGCAATCCCGATATGGCATTCAGCCTGGCTTCCCTCCCGGTAGAGGGGATAGGGCTTGCCAGAATGGAATTTATCATCAATACCGCGATCAAAGCCCACCCGATGGCACTGCTCTATCCTGAAAAGACCGATGAGAAGACGCAGCGTGAACTTGCGGCGTTGACAATAGATAGTGAGGATAACCGGACGTTCTTTGTCAAAGCCCTCTCCGAAGGGGTGGCGACCATCGCTTCCTCGGTCTATCCCAAACCCTGCATCGTGCGTATGAGCGACTTCAAGTCCAACGAGTATGCTTCGCTCATAGGAGGGGAGTTCTTTGAGCCGAACGAAGAGAACCCGATGATCGGATTTCGCGGAGCTTCCCGATACAGCCACCCTGACTATGAAGAGGGGTTTGCGATGGAGTGTGCCGCGATGAAACGGGTACGCGAAGAGATGGGGTTTGAGAATGTGATCCTGATGATCCCGTTTTGCCGAAGGGTGGCAGAAGCCAAGCAGGTAATAGAGACGATGGAGAAGTATGGCCTCAAGCGGGGTGAGAAGGGGCTGAAGGTCTATATGATGTGTGAGCTGCCAAGCAATGTGATCAGCATTGATGCCTTCAGTGCCTATTTTGACGGCTTCAGTATCGGGAGCAATGACCTGACGCAGTTGACTCTGGGGGTGGACCGGGACAGCGATATCGTGGCGTTTGATTATGACGAACGTGACAGCGGGGTGATGCAACTGATCGAGATGGCGATCGAGGGGGCCAAGCGCAACGGCAAACACAGCGGTATCTGCGGACAGGCACCTTCAGACTATCCTGAGGTCGCCGAAGCACTGGTGAAGATGGGGATAGACTCCATCAGCCTCAACCCAGACACGGTGCTTCAGACGATCCAGCATGTAGGTAAGCTGGAGATGCAGCAGAGGGAATAACCTCTGCGGTTTATTGCTCCGCTTTGCTTTCCGCTTTCTTCGTTTTTTTCCCTTTTGAGACTTTCTCTTCTTCTTTGTAGTGTTTCATGTTCTTTTTGATCTCTTGTTTGAGCTCTTTTCTCAGCATACTGTCCATCTGCTTCTGTACTTGCTTTTTGATATATTTTTTCGCTTTTTTCTTGTCCAACATCTTCCGTCCTTTTGATTGATTTGAGGTATTTACCTGTTTTGATGATAGGACAATATTTCTTTGACAGAGATAAAAGTTATAAGCTTAATCTATAGGTTGAATAAAGTTTTTATAATGAAAAAAAGATACAGCATTGTTACCCAAAAGTGACCGCTTTGTTACCGGTGTGTTTTACTATTCGCCTGCCTTAAAATTACAACACAGGAGAACATTGTGAACAAATGGATAAGTTTCGCTGCATCTGCAGTATTGGTCGGTACCTTGAGCGGTTGCAACAGTGATAATGACACGGAGGCTTCAGCTCAGGCACTTGATGTACGTTTTGCATCGATAAAAGCCCCGGCAACCATGGGTGAAAAAAATGCATTGCAGGTCACGGATGAAGTCATTGTCAATGGGGGAGCACAGAATATCGGCTATACAAAGCTGATGGCAACGGGGGAAGAAAACAACGGCGAGATCTACGGCCTTTTAAAAGACAAAAATGATATACCTCTTACCATGGAGGACGGAAGCCCGTATATCTGTAACGGGACTTCAAACCCTGACGGATCAGGATCCGGGCTTGACTACTTTTCTATCCTTCAGAAAAACGGCAAGCTTTATATGGTTTCACAGTTTGAGTGCCAGATCGGTGCATATTACATGAGCGAACTTGAGCAGGATGCCAAAACAGGTGCATTACGCGTGAAACCAAATACGATGAGGTTTATCTCTGAAAAAGAGGAATTCGGCGGCTTTGTCCACTGTGCGGGGATGAAAACTCCATGGGAGACGCACCTGGGATCCGAGGAGTACCCCTCTGATGCGAAGCTCCTTAAAGAGGACGGCACGCTTGATCCGTATTACGGTTTTGTAGAGGAGTACTGGGGAGACCTGAAGCTCTCCAATCCTTACTACTACGGATGGACGCCTGAGGTATCGATCGACAGCAACGGCAACCCGCACTATACAAAACACTATGTGCTTGGCCGTCTGTCACACGAACTCTCCTATGTGATGCCGGACAGGAAAACGGTCTATATGAGTGATGACGGTACCAACGTGGGGCTCTTTATGTTTGTCGCGGACAAGGCTGAAGACCTGAGTGCAGGTACGATCTATGCAGCCAAATGGATGCAAACAGGTACAGCAAACGGGGGTAGCGCAGATATCTCATGGATCGAGCTTGGACATGCAACAGATGCCGAGATCAGAGCGATGCTTGACCCGGATAAGAATGTAGGGACAAATGACGGTATCACGTTCAATGATATCATGGAGATTGCAACTGCAAACGAGAACGGGAGCTGTCCTGCAGGCTACAGTTCGATCAATACCTCCGCATACCACGAATGTATCAGGGTGAAACCGGGTATGGAGAAAGCCGCGGCGTTCTTTGAAACCAGAAGATATGCAGCAATGCTAGGTGCGACGACCGAGTTCAGAAAAGAAGAGGGGATCACTTTTGACGCTGCAAATAACAGGCTCTATGTCGCGATGAGCGAAGTGGCATACGGGATGGAGGATTTTGCAAAGAAAGGTACAGCCAAGACGACATACGACGAAGGCGGAGAAAACCATATCAAACTTCCTTACAACCCTTGCGGGACGGTCTATGCGCTGGATGTAGACAGCAACTACAGGGCTACGAATATGTACGGAGTGGTCAGCGGTACACCGATTGAAGAGGATGCAGAGGGGAACAGATGCCACCTTGACGGTATCTCGAACCCGGATAACGTGACATTCCTTCCAAACTCAAACATCCTGGTGATCGGTGAGGATACAAGTTCTCACGTCAACAATGTGGTCTGGGCCTATGATGTAGAGAGTAAAGAACTTCAGAGAGTACTTACGACACCGCTTGGTGCAGAGACTACATCACCGTTCTGGTACAATGATGTCAACGGATACGGTTACCTGACAGTGGTCACGCAGCACCCGAGCGAATCATCTGAAGAGCTCGGAGAGTCAAGTGCCGGAGTGATCGGTGCATTCCGAGGGCTGAAATAAGAAGATAAAAGAAGGGAATTTCCCTTCTTTTTATTAGGGTAAACTCAGGAGATCCGGGGATCTTCCGATTTTGCTTTAAAGGTTTGCGAGGATGTATAAAAGTGCGATAAGTGTATTGGGGATCGCTGCAGGGATGATCTGGCTTGGGGGATGTACGAGCAGCAATGAACCCAAAGAGCAGGGGAACATGCCGTTGAAGGTCGATTTCAGATCTACGGACTCACTGAATAACAACGCAGCCTATGTGACCAGCCAATGCTACACCAAGACCGAAGAGAGTGAAGGCGGGGTGCACAACCCCTGTTTTACCTGCCATATCAACTCCAAAGCGCCAAACTACATCAATGATGCCGATCTTCAGGAGAGTTATGACTTCAGCGAATATACGAGGATCAACCGTTTTACCAATCTTTTCAAGGACCGTACTGAAGCCGTAGCAAAGATCCCGGACAGCGGGATACTGGCGTATGTCAGGGAAGACAACTACAAAGGTAAAACAGGGGATCTTCACCTGGCTGAAAAGCTGAAAAGTCTGCCCAAAGCATGGGATGTCAATGAAAACGGCAAGTGGGACGGATATCTTCCGGACTGTTACTTCTCTTTTGATGCGGAGGGGTTTGACAGGGATCCTCAGGGAAATTATACGGGATGGAGAGCCTTTGCCTACTATCCTTTCCTGGGAACATTCTGGCCGACCAACGGAAGCACGGATGATGTACTGATACGGCTTCCGAAGGAGTTCAGACAGGATCGTAACGGTGAGGAGAACCTGACGGTCTACAAGGTGAACCTCGCGATCGTGGAGTCCCTGATCAAGGAAAAGGATATCATAATCGATGAGGTGGATGAGGTCCCGTTGGAGGTTGATCTGGATCAGGACGGCACACTCGGCAGGGCAAACGTCGTGAAGTTCAACTGGAGCAAGCCGACCTATGACCCCGCGACCAACAGGATCAAGGATTTTTCGATGCAGTATGTCGGCAGGGCCAATGCACTGCTGCAAAGCAATGAGTCCCTGATCGCCCCGGGACTCTATCCCAAAGGGACGGAGTTCCTCCATAGTGTGAGATATATCGATATCGATGAAACGAACTCTACCATCAAGATGGCGCCCAGGATGAAGGAGCTGCGCTACGGCAGGAAGACACACTGGAACAGCTATGCCCAGATGCAAAACTCCGCAGCTTCCGAGATCAAAGAGAAGGATCAGTTCCCTGAAAGGCTCAGGACGATCATCGGAAACAGCGAAGAGGGGCTGGGGACCGGGCTTGGCTGGGTCTACCAGGGCTTTATCGAAGATGAGACAGGAAGCCTCAGACCTCAGAACTATGAAGAGACACAGTTCTGTATCGGCTGCCACAGCGGTATCGGTGCGATCGTCGACAGCACTTTTGTATTTCAAAGAAAGTTGGAAGAAAACGGCTGGTACCACTGGAGCCAGGATCCCAAGGGACTCAAGGGGATCCCGGAACCGCTTACCCGGGATGGCAGGGGAGAATACCGGCTCTATCTTGAACTCAACCATGCAGGAGATGAATTCAGGGCAAACGATGAGGTCATGAAGAGGTTCTTTGATGAGAACGGGATGCTGAAGGAGGAAGAGGCAGCAAAGATCAGAGAGGATATCTCCACGCTTCTCTACCCCTCCGCGAAGAGGGC
>JAQUFB010000023.1 GCA_028684885.1 Sulfurovum sp.
GTGATCTCCATCTGCGCACTCACAAACTCTTTCTGATCGATGAAGAGAAGGATACGGGTACGGATCTTCTCTCTGAGATCACCGGGCAGGTCGAGATAGTGGGGAAGAGAGAGGAGTGTCTCTCTGTAGTTTTGCGGCAAAGGCATGGTTTTGAACTTTTTGTACCGCCACATGCCCACAAAGTATTCGATACTCTTCCAGAAAAGAAAGAGCGCGATCAGTGCTAAGAAAAATTGCATCAGTATCAGATAATAAGCCATAGGGTTATCATAGCTTAAAGGAGTTAATGATTTGGTGGAAAATGGAGATTGTCTAATGTTCTGTGTCATCCGATAAAAAATTATCTATATTTTTCAGTCATATTATTGAGTACATGGTCAATTATATAAAGTATTAATATCTTGTTTTTTAAGGATAATTTATTATGGTTAAGTGTTATTGTACTACAATGTAAATACCTAAATTACAAAAGGAGCATAAGATGAGTAAAGTAACAAAACACTTGAAACAACTTCAGGCAGATGCACATGCGTTATTTATCAAGATTCATAACTATCATTGGAATGTGAAGGGTATGGATTTTTCACCGGTACATGCAAAAACGGAAGCCATCTATAACAATATGGCTGCACTTTATGATGATGCGGCAGAAAGGGTGATCCAATTGGGTGACAAACCACACCTGACGATGGGTGAACTCGCAAAAGCGACCAAGATCAAAGAAGAGAAAGGTGACTCGTTCAAATCAAAAGAGATCGTAAAAAATATTATCACTGACTTTGAATATCTACATAAGTTATTTCAGGAGTTGAGTGACGCTGCAGATGATGCGAATGATAAGGTCACTGCTGCATTTGCAGATGACAACGTTGCGGTTCTGGAAAAAGAACTTTGGATGCTAGACTCTATGTTGAAATAAAAATGGAAAACAATCATGAGACAATATGAATCGTATAAATGTAGTGTTTGTGGTAATGAGATAGAAGTTCAGCACGTAGGCGGTGGTAAATTGGTCTGCTGTGGAGAGAAGATGGAGTGTATTACGGAGAATCTTACTGCAGTGAACCTCATGAAAGCTTTTGCAGGTGAGAGTATGGCAAGAAACAAATACGACCTTTTTGCCGATATCGCCCAAGAAGAAGGATGGCATGCTGTCGCTAGTCATTTTAGAGAAGCTGCGGAAAATGAAAAATGGCACGCAAGAGCTGAATACAAAGCCTACCATAAACTTGTCGATGGAGAGGAACTTTCAACAACAGTTCATAACCTGGAAACCGGTATGGAAGGTGAACATTACGAGCATACGGAAATGTATCCTGACTTTGCTGCCATAGCTGAAGCGGAAGGACACAAAGAACTTGCACGTCTTTTTAATGCCATTGCCAAAGTAGAAGTGGAACACGAACGTGAATATGCAGCGCTTAAACAAGCATTGCTAGATGATGGTTTTTTCCAGAGCGAAGATGAAGAAATCTGGGTCTGTGAAGTGTGTGGGCATATCCACCGTGGTAAAAAACCACCGAAAGCATGTCCTCTTTGCAAGGTTCCTCAAGAATACTTCAAGCGTGAACATCTTTACTAGACTACTCTTGTATGGCATCTTAAAAAGGTGCCATCGCAGCTCTTTTCTATCTGCCTTGATTGCTTCAAGGAACTTCCTTTAGATCCAACAGTTTGTTGATGTCCTGAATCCTTTAAAATATTTTATTCTATTGGATGGACACCAAATCTCTAACGGTCTTTAAAAATGAGCGCTAAAAGAGCCCCGAAGGACTCTTTATTGATTATTTAAAGTCAGGTTTAGGAGTAGAAGCTGTGCTTTCCGGGAGTTGCGGGTAAACGATCTCAGGTTTTTTACCTTTGAGCGCTTTGAGGAATGTCACGATCTTTTCTGCATCGGCATCAGAGATATCTTTTCCAAGCTGCGTAGTTCCCATCTCCTGAACTGCTTCTTTCAGGCTCCAGATCTGTCCGTTGTGGAAGTATGGTGCAGTCTCAGTAATGTTTCTCAGTGTAGATACTTTTACCATACCGTTCTTGTCACCTTTGAAGTCACCTACATTGGCAAATTTGTATGGTTTTACCATTGGGAAAGGCATCATTGACCCGCCAAGCGCTATCCCGTTGTGGCATGTTGTACAACCCTGATCTATAAATACCTGAAGACCTTCCTGCTCTTCTTTCGTCAATGCATCCTCTTTACCGTTGAGGAATTCATCGTATCTTGAAGGCGTTACCAGTGTTCTTTCAAAGATACCGATCGTTGAAGTGATCGTTGCGAAATCCACTTTTACCTCTTTGCCGTACGCCTTTTTAAACTCTTCTACATACTCAGGGATAGAGTTGACTCTGTCTACAATCAGTGCTGGCGGTGAAGCCATCTCAGGTGCCGCCTGCATAGGCCCCCCTGCCTGATCTTCAAGGTGCGGGCTTCTACCGTCCCAGAACTGAGACTTGAAGAATACGGCATTATAAACAGTCGGTGAGTTCAGGTGGTGAGGGTTTGCGACCCACATGTGACCTACAGCCGTCGGCACACCGTCTGCTCCTCCCAGTCCAAGGTTGTGACAGGTATTACAGGAGATGATCCCACTTTTTGAAAGTCTGGGTTCAAAGTAGAGTTTTTTTCCAAGCTCCACTCTCTCGGGTGTGATCGTACCGTTTGGATCGGTGATCTTTAAAAGTTCACTCTGATTTTCAGGTATCGCCTGAAGCCCCATTGTTTTTGCTTTTTCTATTAATGGGTTGGCAAATAACACAGATGATGCTACAAGTGATGCAGCGATGATTTTGTTCATTTTCATATGTTCTCCTTATAAAATTGATAAGTAATTATATTCGAATAACACTTATAATTTAGTAATAAAAATTATCATTTAATAAAAATTTCTCTCTTTACGAGTGTCCATTTTGAAAAATGATCTTTGAGTCTTTGACCGCACAGACAATACCCCTCTTTTATAAAGCGATATCTTTTACTTCACACCACTCTTTAATTGTATCAAAACTTTATGAGGATATCAATCTTTTGCTACGGATTGCCGGTTTTGTCGCGATGAGAAGAGTCATCATGTGTGAAAGGTTCTGCAGCAGCGGGCAAAACCTTACAGCGGCCACTCAGATAACTCTTTTTATAATGAGGAAGCAAAAGGCATTTCGAGTTCTCTGAGGTCAGGGAGAATGGGGATAGAGAAAAAAGAGGGGGGAAGAGGGAATGAAAAGCGCTTTGGTACTTCTGATGATAGGAAGTTTGACGGTTGATGCAAGCGAGAGCTTCAGCCACAAAGATTGGCAGGTCGTATGTGACAATACCCATACATGCAGAATGGCAGGCTATACGGAATATACTCTGGACAACAGGTATTTTCCGCTCTCTATGTTGTTTGAGAGAAAAGCCGGTGCACAGAGTCAAATAGACGGATATATACAGATCGCAGAGAGTGAGGAGGAGAGTGATCTCAATACCTTGAAAAACCGTACGTTGAAAATGTCTGTTGGGAAGCAGACCTATCTCATAGATATCTCCCAAAAACTGCCCCAGGCACAGACGGATATTATCATCAATGCCTTTAGGAATGGGGAGCAGATCGGGTTTATCTATGGGGATACTTATCGATGGGACTTTTCCCAAAAAGGTTCTTTTGCATCCATGTTGAAGATGGATGATTATCAAAAACGTGTAGGGACTGTCGGTGCTCTCTATAAAAAAGGAGAGCGAGATGAGGGAAGTGTTCTTCGGCCAAAATCGAAACCGGTGATTCGTGCTCCCAGGATCTATGCTGACTTCAAAGCCGGCAGTACTCCTCCCGAAGTGGCCTTTACTGAGAAAGATAAACAATTGTTGCAATACCTGCTGGGAAAATATTATGCAGAAGATGGTGAGCAGAGTGAATGCTGGATGAGCGCGGAAGAGGCAAAAGAGACGTTAAGGGTCTACAAAGTGACGGATCAACTGGCAGTCGCATCGCAGGAGTGCTGGAGGGCAGCATACAACTATGCCGACGCCTTTTGGCTGATCAATGTGAAACCGCCGTTTGAACCTAAAATGATCACGCAGGCCAGCGGACTGTTTATCGCCGAAGACGGTACGTTGCGTCTATTCACCTCCTACAAAGGCCGGGGTCTGGGCGACTGTTGGGACAGGGAGGAATGGGTATGGGACGGTAGGGATTTTGTCGATGCCCACTATACGACTACAGGACTCTGTATGGGATTCCCAGGGGGTGCCTGGGATCTGCCTGCGCTGGTGACTGAAGTCAAGGTTGAGGATATCTCCAACTAGGTATGGGGGTTTATTTATTGCTGCACATTTCTCTCTTCGAGAATAACGGGTGTCCCTATATAGGTAATAAAGAGGAAAGTCCCTTCGGGGAATGTATGTGTTGTAGTGCAGTGTTTTACGCCGATAATGGCATGGGCTTCACTTGGAGCACTTTCAACCAGCTTGTCATAGGCTTCCTGGTGTTCATTGCGTTTTCGCTCCAGAAAACCTTTGATCAGGCCTTTTGGGGATATCTGGATCTTGTGTGTGATCTCGATCATGGAAAACATCGATTTTATTTTCAGGTGTTCGGGCAGGTTTTCTGTTGTTGTTACCAGCATTATCCATTTCCTTTTGGTTGAGGAACCTTATGTGTGCATGCAGTGTAAGCCAATTTCCACAATCCCCTTGTTGAAGTACTGTTAGTATACAAAAAACGGGTGTACATTGCAAGAAAAGAAGTAGGGTGGATGGTGTCAGTCTGGGGAGGGGATAAAAATCGGTATAATATTTCTTTACCATATAGGGGAAAAGACTAAGCTATGAAACATTACAGAGGCATCCGCAAAAAACTTACCGCATATATCGACCGGTTCCTGTCCACAGGGGAGACGGTCGAAAATATCAGGGATATCTGGTATAAGTTCAAGGGGGATATAGAATCTCTCAAAAAGATGCCTGACGACAAGTGGGATATCTATGTCAACCGTCTGATCGGCGAGTACCTCTATGAACTCTTTCTGGACGGCGATGTGACGATCTACAGCCGGCTCAACATCATCACCAAGGGACTCAGCAACGATACCCATACTTACAACACGCCCATCGTGCTTTTTTCTGAGAAACCGACCCGAAGCACGGATCTCTTGTCGGAGGCGCTGCTATGCGGCATCTACAGCAGCGCGGGGCAGATCCCCTCTTTTGAGTCGGTCAATGTCGCCCAGTATCTCAACCGTACCGCCAGACACAACAAAGCCTACCTTATCGCCATTACCGATTTCGATCCTTCCGGAGAGTCTATCTTCCACTCCCTTGCCGAAAAGGTCAGGACTGACCTGCAGCTCATCAATCCCGATATCGAGTTCACCGCCATTCCCGTGCTTTTTGGCAGGGGATATAGGGATATCGTCTCCCGCTATCCCACCTATACCCTCAGTGCCAACAGGCAAAACAAGCTGAATCAGGCGTGGATCGAGAAAGGACAGACCCTCGGCGTCGAGCTCAACGTTGTGGAGAACAAAGCCGAACTCCTGGAATCAGCCATCCTCAAATCCGTCGCTCCCGAAGTCGTGGAAGATCTGAGCCGGCACCGGTGGGAAAAACAGAAAGAAGAGACGATGCTCGCCGGCGACAAGCGCTATCTGGAGCTGCATGAGCAGCTGAAACAGCGGGTAGCCGAGATCAGGGATGAGGTGGCGTCGATGGAGACGGTGTTTAACGCGAAGTGGTCTATCCCGATCGATGCTGAGGGGGTGAAGGATATGACGCGGGAGAAGCGGGAAAAAGCAAAATAAGGGGATAGGGTTAGCATCACCTCGCCCCTTATGACTTTAATGCCCATCAAGACGGCTGACCAGAATCTTAATTGTTACTTCCTACTTTTCCAATAGTTTGGTTTTCTGTGAAGTTGCATAACAGCTAAAATAATAATTTCATCATCTCTTTGAAAATAGATAATGCCAAATGGAAACCTATTTATTAAACATCTTCTTATATCTCCATCCAGCTTTTGCCAGGCAGTTGGATACTCTAAAATTCTTTGGATTGTTTTTTGGACTTCATATGCAAACTCTGAACCAAGCCCATCTTTACACTCTTGATAATAATCAACTGAAGCATTTAATTCAAGTTCTGCATCTGGATGGAAAGAGTAGGTCATTTAGGAGTTGAGTCTTTGAGATATTTTTTTGAAAACAGCATCTCCGTCAACTAATGTAACTGAATTTGACTCAATTTCTTGTTTTCTCTTGTTAGCTTCTTTTATCCATAGTTTATCTATCTCACTGTTTGTAGGTGTGATACTAGCTAATATTTTATCAACAAGTTTAGTTTTTAAATCTATTGGTAAAATATCTATCTCGTCAAAAAGTTCATCTTGTTTTAAAGCTGACATAATAAACTCCAGTATTGAAAATATATACCATTATATCAAATTTCTGGATCATAGAGAGCTTTCTCTTCATCAGCACGTTGTATAAGCCAATAAAAATATACTAAAATCAAATTTTAGTTAAAAAAAGAACTGCATTTTTAGCGCTGTAAAATAGAAAACTTCAAGTATAATTTCACCTTCAAAATAAGGTAAAAAAACAAGTGAACAAAGAAAAGCAAACTATAGATATGCTCTCACAAATAGGCAAACTGCTTTTACAACACGGAGCGGAGACAGAGCTTGTGGAGACAAGCATCAAAAACGCTGCGATGAAACTGGGCTGTCAAGAGCTGGCGATCCTGATCTTTCCCAATGCGATTTTGCTGAGTCTGCCCTCAGGCGACAAAGTTTACAATACCCAACTTTATAAAGCAGAGAGGCAGGATGTCAATTTCACTGCGCTTGACAAAGTGATAGGGGTCATTGAGCAAATAGACGAGACATCTGACAGAGCAAAGCTTCTTGAAGCGCTTAAAGATGAAAAGAGTTTGAGTCCTATGTATCCCTATTATCTGCGCAATCTTATGGCAGGCCTGGGATGCGGGGCATTTAGTCTGCTTTTTGGTGGAGATTTCTACATATTTGCAGCAGCTTTTATCGCTTCTACTCTGGGGTTTTATCTCAACAGTTTTTTACTTAAGCACTATTTCAATCCTTTTATCTCTATTATTCTTGTCTCTTTTGTTACAACCATAAGCTCGGGGCTGTTAACGCTTCATAACGAGATGGCACATATAGCGATCGCTTCATCTATCCTCTTTTTGGTTCCAAGTGTTGCGTTTATCAATTCCGTCAACGATCTTACCAAACGGCACTACACCACGGGTCTTGTTCGCGGAGTGCGGGGAGTGATCATCTCATTTGCTATAGCGATAGGAATATCTTTGGCGTTGCATCTTTTGGGTGTGGAGAAGTTTGTATGATCCTTGACATAAGCATCGGTTTTTTCGTTTCTTTATCTTTTGCGATCCTTTTCAATGCTCCAAAGCGCTCTTTGATCCCTATTATTATCCTTGGGATCGGAGCTGTTTTGATTAAAAAGTATATGTTGCTCTACAACTTCAGTTTGGAGTTTTCAACCTTTATCGCGGCGTTTTTTATCGGTCTTGTCAGTATCTATTTCTCCCATAAGCAAAACATACCGATCTTGGTATATGCGATCAGCAGCTCAATCGTTTTGGTCCCTACGGTCAATGCCTATAAAGCGATGATGGGTTTTATCCAGATATCAACACATCAGATCAACAACCAGGAGCTTATTATCCAGTCTCTGCATTACGGTTTAAGGACCTGGCTTGTGTTTGGTGCCATAACCATCGGGATCGTATTGCCTACGCAGTTTCTCAAAAAGTATCGGTTTAAAATACTGTAGGAGATCGTACTGCTAAATAGCTCTTCCATATGCGATGGGAAATGCTAGAGCATTTGAGATGCTCGATATCAAACGGTTTTTTTGATTTCCATAGACCAGGTATTGATTTGAGTAATTTCTTGACAGCGGTAACGATGCTTATCATTAAGGTTTGTGGAGTATAATTTTGGTCTCTTTAACAAACCACAAAACAAGCGGTCGTGGTGAAATTGGTAGACACGCTAGATTCAGGTTCTAGTGGCAGCAATGCCGTGGAGGTTCGAGTCCTCTCGACCGCACCATCACTTACACTTTTTAATCCATTCTTTTTTTCGGGCTTAATATTTTGCTCAAGTTCCTGATAAACGGGTTTCTACGTTATCACGTTGTACGTGGTAATACATATCCAAATATTATAAACCTTATAACCGAACGGTGGAGTTAAATATCTTTACCTTTTCTCTATGACTAGCGACCAAGCACATATGAGGCAGCACAATTGCCTCCGGTAGGGTATCTTGCCAGTGCTTACACCGTAAGTTTTTTGGCGATCCTTGCAACATGTTCTCCCTGGAAACGTGCTCCGGCAAGCTCGTTCTCGCTGGGAAAACGACTTCCGTCACCACCGGCTATTGTAGATGCGCCATAGGGAGAACAACCGCTGATCTCATCCATGGTCATCTGTCCTTTGAACGTATATGGCAGGCCAACAATGATCATGCCTTGATGCAGCAGAGTGGTGTGGAAACTGAGAATCGTAGATTCCTGCCCGCCGTGTTGGGTGCTTGAGCTAGTGATAACGCTTCCCACTTTTCCAACCAATGCTCCTTCCGTCCACAGCTTTCCCGTAGCGTCAAGGAATTGTCGCATCTGGCCGCACATATTGCCAAAACGGGTCGGTGTTCCAAAAATGATGGCATCGGCTTCGCCCAGCTCATCAATGGTGCAGATGGGCACATCTGCCTGCTCTTTCTGGGTTTCCGTCGCCCCCATCTTTGCTAATACCTCTTCGGACAACGTCTCCGGAACCCTGCGGAGTGTAACATCCACATCTCCTACCGACCTTGCTCCTTCAGCAGCTGCAGCTGCCAGCTTATGCACATGCCCATACATCGAATAGTAAACGATCAATACTTTCATGGTAACCCTTCTTTGATACCTCTTACTTTTGCCTGTTCTCCGGTTGTAAGTCACTATTTATTCGGGAACACTTAGCAGCACTTGTTTTTCCCCATAACAGCGGATTGGTATTTTGCCAATATTTTCGGGTCTTCGATTGAACCATGATGGTGAACTTGCTTCCAGTGATCATCAATTTTTCGGAAAATCCGGCTCGTACGAATAGCAAGCGTTATTTCCTCCCCACCCAAACGAAAATATCCCCGCTCTCTTCCTACAGCGTAAAACATTTCCGACGTTTCGTGGATGGTATAGTCGAAATACTCGACATACACTTCGGCGGATCCGTCAAATATGCGCGCATAGATCTGTTGAATTTCATTCCAACCGCGTTTGATACCTCCAAGCGGATTGTCCATTGAAATATCGTCAGATTGTGCCCAGTTCTCCGACATCATTTGCATATTGCTCGAATTAAAGGCGCAATAAAATTGAATAAGTGCCTGATACGGAGAAGATAAATCTCCGAGGCTTTCTTTGCCTGTGATTGCTTTTTGAATCGGTTGCATATGTTTCTCCTTTTTGTTATCTAACGGTTAAAATGAGCCAATAAATTGCACAGAAGGTAACTTATTGGCTCCATTGATTTGTTATCCCATGAAGTGCTTCTTTTTCTTTTTTGTAAGTTTTGAAACAACAAGATCATAAGATTTATCAATCATACCAATAAGAACATGATCGTTTATGCTGCCATCGATCGTAATGGTATTCCGGTGCTTTTCCTCATCCTTATCTCCCGATATGGAATATGGTGAATTGAGGCTGAGAAGAGTGTTTTCTTCCATGCCTTCTGGAGCTTGGGGACGAGGGAACCCTACTGCAACGTATCAACTGACAACCTTAGTTTACTTCTAAATCCTTTTGCCGATTTTAGTGGAATGAAAAAGCCTTTGTTATCATAGTCTGCTTCTCTTCCCCTGGATTCACCCCATGCGTCATCTGCCAGGTTGTACCGTATTTTCCAGCCATCTGCATTGGGTGTTGCACGGATAACTACCGTATTTCTGAACAGGTACTCTCCCGGTATTTTACGATCAAAGAATAAAAATTCATCAATTTCATACTCTGTACTCGATACGCTTATATCCACGCTAAAAACCAGTGTTCTTCCAAATGTAATTCTGGTGGTATCCAGAAAAACTGAAAAAAGTACAGGACTGCGCGGATCGGTCAGTCCTTCTATATTATCAACATTTAGCAGTTCATCAAATTTACGCAATACAGCCGAATAAGTCTCTTTGCGTCGTTCGGTGAGATGATACATCATGGAGCCCTGGGGTGAAACCGTAGATTCAAAATAGTAAGAAGCCCTGATTTTTTTACCCTTTTTGTAGGCTTTATTAACAGATGGGGGCAATGGAAGATTTTCGACTTCAAGCATACCGTCTACCTGAATGTTTCCAAATAGAAATCCGATCAAATTCTGGTAACCTTCCTCAGAATTTACAATACCATACGGACCGCTATGGCTACGATAGACAAAAGCACGCGGTGCTTTGCGAACCGTAGCATTTTCAATCTTTACCAAGCCATCGCTCATTTCACCGGCAAGGGTTCTGGAAAGTCCTGCTGCAACGTCATAGTCTTTGTGGTTAGTCCCGACGAGACAGAAAAAACGTTTTGGGTCAAAAGTATTATTTAAATCATCTACCCGTTTGGAATTTTTGGGAAGCCCGAGATATTTAGCCATATTCTCGCGATTGAAATTGTTGATATCCCAAATGCTTAGAAATTTAGGTACATGTATGCCTCCCATTTCAATGCCGTTATGCGGTGTGGCATAGGTAAAGACTTTATCTACCATATTTTTTACTTCTTGATTAGATATATCAGGATTCTGTAGAAAACTTCGGCACACAAGTCCTCCCATCGAGTGCGCTACAAGATACACCTTAAAAGCTTTTTTTGCTTCTTCATCATCACCGCAGATTTGCTCACGCAGTTTGACAATGAGCTCTCCTAATTCCTCTGCCGCTTCAGGAATTGATGGTGTTTTGCCTGTCCCCAGGTCGGCATCTCCCTGGTCATAATAGCGATGGATCACTACGCTGCGAGAAGAAATTTTATCGGTTCTCTCTTTACCATCGAGATAAATGTCCCGGTAGCCGAAATCCTTCATCAATCGTACCAAAGGGGATTCAAAAATATGTTTGATAACGTTTCCTCTCCAATCCTGACGTATTTTTGTCGCACCGAGATTGAACCCCATATACGGGGTAGATACCGTAGCTTCTATCTCACTTTCGGTCATAGCGTAACCACGCACATAAATGATTGGATAAAACGGTTGTGTAATTCCTGACATTGCATACTCCTTTATCTCCCAACTATTGGAGAGCATGTTTTATTGATTTGGTATTAAAATAAATTTTTGCATAGGAGATAATAGAAGTCATTACATAGATATCTATCATTTTGTGCTTCCATCTTCCCCTTTAGAAACATATCACTTATATTATGACATAATGAAGATTATTTTCAGAGGATAGTGTATCGTTTCTCGTTTGAGGCAGCGAAAGAACTTACGGAAGAGGAGGCTTTAGTCCCCGGGTCAAGGTATTTTTGCCTGATAAATTTCCCATTTAAAAGATTATCATAGCATTAGCATCATCTTGCATACTCTATCGGATATGGCCCAAGTTGGATTCAGTAGATCTGTTTATCCTCTTTCGTATCCCATTGTTCAAAGATCTCCGCGCACGCTTCGTAGTCGATCTGCTTGAGCACCACATCACTGTTTCGTCCCTTTAGCATCTCGTAAAAACGCGCATCGTCGAAGCCGCCTTTGGCCGCATCCAGTTTGGTTGTACCGTAATAGACCGTCTCTATGCGTGCCCAGAAGATAGCTCCGAGGCACATCGGGCAGGGCTGCGTGGTGGTGTACAGAGTACATCCGGAGAGATCGTAAGTGCCGAGCACCTGCGAGGCTTCCTTGATGGCGGTCAGTTCGGCATGGGCTGTCGGGTCGTTTGTCGCCAGCACACGGTTGTGGGCCTTGGCAAGGATCTCGCCATCTTTGACAATGACGGCACCAAACGGCCCGCCTTCGTTGGCATTCATCCCTCTTATCGCTTCGTCATAGGCTATCTGCATCCATTTGTTCATGGTTAGATTATAACATGTTAACCATAGAACCAGAAACTCCCTCGTCACAATCTCGGGAGATAGTTATTGTTACCTATATTTTCTTGCTCCTTAGGCACTCTCTTCAACATGGACCGACCGCATATCGGAGAGACTGGCGTAGCGAAAGATAAAACTTGCAAAGAGCCCAAGGAGAGCAAATCCTGCAACAAGGGGCAGAATAGTACCTTCGTAAAAGCGGCCGATAAGAACCCCGAGTGGGATAGAGATAAAGGTCGAGAGCGATCCCACCACGGCTGCACCAATGCCGGCAATATGGCCCAGAGGTTCCATCGCCATGGTATTGAGATTACCGAAGAGCAGTCCCATACAGAAAAAGGTTACGAAGCCGTAGAGCATAAAGCTGTAAAAGGGCGGCAGTCCGTGATGCATCCAGGCAAAGATAAAAAAAAGTATCGAAACAACAGTGATGGCGATGAGCGCATGGCCGCTGATCCTACGCATACCGTAATGCATCACCAGCCGTGCGTTGAGAAGAGAGGCAAACCCGATAGCAATGGAGAGCAGGCCGAAGTAGAGCGCAAAAGCCTCCCCGGTTCTGTAAGCATCCTGGAAGATCTGTTGTGCCGAACTCAGGTAGCCCAGGAAAGCGCCAAAGACGATCCCCGTGACGATGGTGTAGCTGAAGGCGGTACGGTTGAGGCAGGTCTCTTTGACCCCTCTGTAGATATGGCGCAGGGAGAAGGGAACGCGCGCACTGCGGGGAAGCGTCTCCTCCTGGCGCAGGCCGAACCAGAGGAAGGCGAGTGTGGCAATGACGAGAAAGCTGACAAAGATCGCTTGCCACTCCCATAGAAAAAGCATTCCCTCTCCAAAGGCAGGGGCAACAGCAGGTACGAAGATAAAGACGGTCATGATAAAGGACATCACCCTGGCCATCTCCCGACCCTCATACCGGTCGCGGATAAGTGCCATGGTAACAATACGCGTACTTGCGGCACCGAGCCCCTGCAGAAATCGCCCGATCAGCATAGTGGTAAGATCACTGCTGAAGATGGAGAAAATGCAGCCAATGATGAAGATGGAGATACCGATATAGATACTGCTTTTTCGCCCGATAGTGTCGGAGAGCGGACCGTAGATGATCTGTCCAAGAGCCATACCGGCAAAGAGCAGGGAGATGATAAGCTGGTTGTTGTTGCTCTCGATGATATTGATGTCATGGCCGATGTCACCCAGTGCAGGGAGGACGGCATCAGTAGAGAGGGCTGTCATAGCGGTTAGAAGAGCCATCAGAGAAACAAATTCGATAAAAGATACTTTGGATGGCTGAGACGTCATATAAAACCTTTGTGTTATATCATAAATAAAAAAAAGAGGAGTCGATATCCAAGAAAGAAGTACGCGTGTATAGCTCAAGATCAACCCGGTCTGCTTTCGCCATTATAGCATATAAAGTGTCACGCCAAGCAACGACCACAAGCTCTATATTTTGAAATATTAGAGGCATTTTTTTCGTTCCCACGGTTTCCGTGAGAACGCATATGGTAAATTTTGGCTGAGACGAGTGTGTTCTTTTACAGTTTATCGAGCTTGGGAGCGAGGGAAAACGAAGGGTAGCGTAGTTCGCATTCGAGCGAGTGCTTTGTTAGCTACAAATTGTCTAACCATGTCTGATCAAATGTAAAGCGATGTTGTTCAGGGTTTCTAGAACATAGAGCACCTATATGTCTTGCTCCTTCAGGACCAGAATATCGAACATGTAGATCTCCTGTGCATAAAGGGCATTTTCCTTTCAAACGGATAAACCTTATATACCCTTCTGCATCCAAGCTAAATCCAAAAAATTGAAGCCAAATAAATTTACTCTTCAAGAGAAAAATACCAAATAATAGTAATAACATTGATATTGGTATTAGCGGAAAGAACCAATTACTCTGTTGAGTACCTGAAACAATACCATTTGAAAAAAAACTATAAATACTAGCTATACTTCCAATAAAACCAATCAAGCCCGCAAAGGCAGCCCATGATGCTTTAAATGGAAGCCTATAACTTGTAGTTGTCTTCATCTCATAGACTATTGGCTCTTCGCCTTTTATGACTTTATCACCAATGTGAATATTAGAATTTGGCAAATTGCCAACACCAATATTAATGCTGGACTGATAAGTCTATCAGACAGGTTTTTTCACACTCTCCCTGCCTTGGATCGCATAGGTAACTTTGCCTTCATCAATAGTTCACAATGAAGATGAGTATATAATAGTTGATGAAAGCCATGAAAATATAGAAAAAAGAGGAGTAGAAAATGACCAGAAGAAGTACAAGATTTTTAATGATGCTGGGTATCGCTATATCGCTCGCTGCATGTTCCAATGATGCTGCAGAGTCGAAAGATAATGCCATAAATCCAAACGATAGCAATGTGAATGTAAAAGAAGCCTCCGCCAAAGTATATGACCCCTGTCAAATGCTGGAGATCAAAGAGATAGAGGAGATATTTCCCGGCGCTAATGTAAAAATCACGACGCATGACACTGCACCTGCAAATCCGCTTGGGATGAGAAGATGTTTTTGGGATGCAAGTACGGATGAAATGAAATTTGTCCAACTTACCATCTCATCGGATGCAGAGAGTAAAGTGATGTCGGTCGACAAACAGTTTGAGAATAATAGACAATTTATAGAAAATCCAAAATCAATATCCGGTATAGGTGACGGGGCATATTACGGTGGAAGCGGCTTGAAAGCCGGTGCCGGACTTCATGTATTGGTAAAAAATAAAGGGGTTTTATTTGGTATAGATGTGGGGCTCGGATTTGGAAATGCTGATGAGCAAAAACATATTGAGATAGAAAAGTCTTTGGCTCATAAAGTCATCCAAAGACTGTAGCCTTTGGATGACAGAAAAGATTTGGGAATTTTTTTCTTCCCACGGTTTCAGTGGGAATGCATATGGTAAATTTTGGCTGAGATGTGTGTGTAATTTCACGGTTAATTGAGCTTGGTGACGAGGGGAGAAAAGATTGGTGTAGCATTGGCATCACCTTGCCCTGTGCCTCGAACAACAAACAAGTCAAGTCTATACTGATTGATCTATAAAAATTTATAGACTCTTTAGAGAGCAGAATTTCCGATAATAAATTTATTTCTGCTATACTCTAGCTTACCTTGACAAACTGTAAAGCTGGTAACAAAATGAATCAAACCCCCCAAAGACTAAGTATCATCAAACTGGCTATATCTATCAAGGATATTGAAACGATTCAGCTGCAAATCTCGAAATTGAGACTGCTAAGAGCTTATCCTCAAATCCAGAAGATCATCGATGCCTTGGAAGCTGAAAGTTATACCTTGTCTCAAGCTTTGATACAGGAGTATATTGACAATCCGATAGAAGAAGGGCATCAGCACGTCCCGGAAGAAAACAAAAAATGCACCTACACAGCAAGAGAACAGGCTCTTATCGATCAATTTGATCTTTTTGTCATCGATGACAATCAGGATAAAGAGGATCAAATCATCGATATCCACCAGTACCTGAAAAGGACTGCTGCTTCCTGTAAAAAACCATCAGGACCTGATCTGGACAGACTGCTTGAGATAGACAAAGAGTCTAGCAAGAGAGAGAAGGATATTCTCTCTCAGGAAGATCCTCACTTTTTCCGGAAAGATACGCAAGCAGAGAAGAGCAGTATAACCGATGATGCATTTTACATAGAGGAGAAGCAGTGGAGCGCACCGGACAGAATAGCTGAAGAAGCGCCTCTGGAATCAGCCACTGTATCAGAGGAAGAAAAATCAGAAACAGAAGCAGAGAGGGCGACTGCTTCCCAAAAAACTGCAACGATTTCCGCAGCTCAAGAGTTCACAGAGAAAATGGCCGGCGCGAAGGAGAACGATATTAACTGTCGGCCTATTTTCTCGATCGAACTGCAGCTCAATGATGCCTCCTCCCCCAAATACCGCCTGCACTCAAAGAGTACAGTCTCCTCTGACTCAGTAAAAGAGCAGATAACCCTAATCAGCGATGAACACGGCTATACAAAAAGCGATGTGAAAAATGTTGTGCAGAAGGCTAAGGAGGAATACTATGAAACAGTAGAGCTTCTGCTCCTCTGCGGCCTGATGGAAGATGAATTCGGACAACTGACACTCATTCAAACAATAAGTGCAATTTCTGAGAAAGAAGCGTGAAAGAGGGAGTAATTGAAGATTCGATATCCTTTTTTTATTACATAAACAGGAATATACAATGAAATACAAACAATTATAGCTCGTATACAGGCTCACTATTTTACAGTAGCTTCAACAAGATGATCAATTTCCATCAACCGACCCTAACAGTTTTATCGTCCTTCACTTTTGAATGGTGGTTTGATTATTCAAACGAGTTAAGAATGGATTTTGATGTAGGTGAAGGGAAAGGGTATTATATGGATGGAGTATTGGGTATAGAGCCCCGGAGCGAAGCCCGAGAATGTTAAGGGAGGAGGGTGGTTTACCCTCTGTTGCTTCCGCGTCCGCCGTTGCGGCTCTCACGTCCACCTCCGCTCTGATGACGGGTTTTTGATCGTCTGTCGCCACCTCTGTCATTGCGGTCACGGTCGTTGCGTCTTCTTGGAGAACGTCCTCTGCCTCTGTTTTTACTACTTCTATCATCTCTTGAACGCTCGAGCGCTTTGGCGATCTCTGCATGGTCCAGGCCGATCTTGTCTTTTCCTTTGACCGCATTCTCCTCCTGGATCATCGATGCAAGGAGGTGTGCAATCGTCACGATATCAAGGTCATGCTGAAGCGTCTTGACCAGATTGATGGCGGCTTCAGTCACTTCTGTCTCAGCGATCTTTGCGATCAGTTCGTTTGCCTTGGCATTTTGCACTTCGATGCGTGTTGGAATGATCTCTGTACTCATCTGGGTACCGACATCTTTTTCGATACGTTTGATGGTACGGAGTTCGTTCGGGCTTACCAGTGTGATCGCCTCACCGGATTTCCCGCCGCGTCCCGTACGTCCGATACGGTGTACGTAAGACTCTGAATCAAACGGGATATGGTAGTTGAATACATGGGTGACGTCATTGACATCCAGACCACGTGCAGCGACATCGGTCGCTACGAAGATATCGATCCCACCCTGTTTGAAGGCACGGATCGTGACCTCTCTCTGTTTCTGCTCCATATCACCGTGCAGGCCGCTGACCTTGAAGCCCTGTGCTGTCAAATGGGCCACAAGTCTGTCCACCTCTTTTTTCATACGGCAGAAGATGATACATTTATTGGGGTTTTTGAAATCGATCAACCTGACCAGCGCATCATCCCTCTCATGCTCCTGGACCACATAGTACTGCTGCGTGATCTTGGTATTGGTCGTCTCCGATTTTGTGATAGAGACGGTTTTTGGGTTTTCAAGGATCTCCTCAGCCAGTTTGCGGATCGCTTTTGGCATCGTTGCCGAGAACATCAGTGTCTGGCGCTCTTTCGGGAGGAAGGTAAAGATGTTCTTGATCTCATCGAGAAATCCCATATCCAGCATCTCATCGGCTTCATCCAGTACGACAAATTTTGGTGAGATCTTGATCATATTGCTTTTCAGCAGATCCTGCAGACGTCCGGGAGTTGCGATGATGATAGAAGCCTGTTTGATACGGTCGATCTGTTTACCGTACGCTGTACCGCCATAAACGGTCGCTGTTTTGAGTCCTGCTTTTTGGCCAAAACGGTAAAGCTCGTCACTTACCTGCATTGCAAGTTCACGGGTAGGGACGATCACCAAGCCTTCGATACTCCCATCCGCTTCCATCATGCTCATGATTGGCAGACCGAAAGCAGCGGTTTTTCCTGTACCTGTCTGTGCTTGGGCGATCATATCGTGTCCTTCAAGGACCAAAGGGATCGCCTCTTTTTGTACGGGGCTTGGCTCTGTAAAACCGGCTTCGGCCACAGCTTGTTGGATACTCTCTTTGAGATTAAAATCTGTAAATGTCATTATGTCACTTTATGTTAAATTGTCGGTGATTGCTGTATCTTGGTATTTATCTGAAATAGTATCAAGAGGTGTAAAAACCTGTTTTTTGCAGTTGATACCAAACTGTGTCGCGTCAGTAGCGAGGATAAGGAGATAAGATGTTATCTCGTCAATAGAGTTCAGTACACTCTTGCATAAAAGTTTGGAATTATAGCATGTTTTTTCAGAGAAAGATAGGGGTATCTGTTATAAGATAGGAAAATATGACAGAATATAGATACCATGATCGAAGGTGCCGGGAGCAGAGAGGCGCTGGAGTTCCAGAGAACACCGCTGTACCTATCCCCAGGGGTACTATCTGAGGAAACCGATGTCGGCCGAAGAGACAAGGCCAAAACTCAGCTAGGGCGGTAGACCTTCACGTTCTCCTCTTTGTCCTTGTCTCTGAGGTACTGTGCGTGCAACTGGCTCATGATGCCTTTTTCGCAGTAGAGCAGGTACTCTTTGCCTTTTGGCAGTTTTTTGAATTCGGTTTTGAGCTTGTGGAACGGTATCTTGAGCGTCTCACATGGTGCAGAGATGCACGCTTCGTCCGCACGGATATCGATGATGACATTTTTTTCAGGATCAAGTTTGGTAACGATCTCTACAGGGGCACTCTGTGTCACATCGTCGATAATCTCATCCACCCATATCGTTTTTGCCTCTTCCACCGCTTTGTCAAGTACGCTGTAGTCAAAACGTTTTGCCTCTTTTTCCATCCGTTTGAACGATCCGTGGGTGATCGGGTTTTTGGAGATGACACCGCAGTATTCAGGCATATTTTCGGCAAAGTAGCGTGTGCCTATCCTAGTAGCGATATCGATGATCTCGGGTTTGTTCATTGTGGCAAGTGGACGGAGGATGAGTTTGTTGGTGACCTGGTTGATCAGCGCAAGGTTGCGCAGGGTCTGGCTGCTCACCTGCGCGACACTCTCACCTGTCAGCAGGGCATCGATCTCCATCGTATCGGCGATCTTCTCAGCTGCCATCAGCATCAGGCGTTTGAGCGTCACCCCCATATAGGTTTCAGCCGTAGAGCGGAAGATCTCCTCCACTACCGCATCAAAAGGGACAGAGACGAACTTCACACGGTGGGAGGCCCCGAACTTGTTCCAGAGATAGAGTGCGACCTGTTTGACCCCGATCTCATGTGCAGCACCTCCGAGATTGAAGAAGATAAAGTGGGTTTTGATCCCGCGTTTCATCGTCAGATAGCTGGCAACCGTAGAGTCAAACCCTCCCGACATCAAAGAGAGGATATCCCCCTGTGTACCGATAGGATAGCCGCCCAGCCCCTGGTGCTTGTCGGTGATGATATTGAGCTGGTTGTTGATCAGTTCGATACGAACGGTGATCTCGGGGTGGTGAAGATCGACTTTTTTGGCATTAGAGTGTGCCAGGATATAGCCGCCGATCGTACGCTCCATCTCGAACGAGTTGAACGCATGTGTCCCCGTACGTTTTGCGCGCACCACAAAGCTTTTCCCCTTGAGCTCCTCAGCCATCACCTCGCAGACCTTGGCCTTGATCTGCTCCAGGCTCTGCATCGCATCAAACTGCAGTGCCTCCAGTACCTGGTCGATACCCGGGGTATCCAGAAGTATCTGTCTGACCTGTTCCACCAGTGCGACAGGGGTGACCACTTCGATCTTATCACTGAACTTCTTGATATGTATCGCTTCGCTGAGAGGGCTGAGCAGCGCCTGGAGGTTGTTGTAGAGCTGTCCTACCATCTGTTTTTTCGCAGAGTCGCCCTTGACCATGATCTCCGGAAAAAGTTTGAGAATGAATTTCTGTGTTTTGTTTGCTGATACGTCCACGAGATTAACCCTTTATTAAAATTGGTGGAATTATAACATAGTAGCATTGGGGTTACTGTGACCGTATAGATTGATCATCATTTTGAAACAGGGTTCAGGATAGAGAGAACGATACGTTTGCAGTTATCTATTTTGTACATGGGATGTGACTAAAAAAGCGGGTCACCCTGTTCGATATACCACTGGAGTATCCTGTTCCATGCATCTGAGGCAGTATCGGCAAACTCTATCAGTTCCAGGTCCTTTGGAGAGATCATCTCCTCTTCTGTCAGCATCTCAAAGTTGATAAGCCTCTCCCAATACGCTTTATATATGAGGACCACCGGTATTGGCTTACTCTTATGGGTCTGGATCAGTGTCAATATCTCAAAGAGCTCATCAAGGGTACCGAATCCTCCGGGGAAGATCACCAGTGCTTTGGCGCGGTGCACAAAATGAAGCTTACGGATGGCAAAGTAGTGGAAATAGAAATCCAGATCAGGGGTGATATAGGGGTTGGGTTCCTGTTCAAAAGGGAGTTCGATATTGAGTCCGATAGAGAGGGCACCGGCATCTTCTGCTCCGCGATTGGCTGCCTCCATAATACCGGGCCCTCCGCCGGTCATCAGGGTGACCCTGGCATCATCAGGTCCTTTCCCGCTCTCTCCGACCAGTTTGCCAAATGCCCTGGCTTCTGTATAGTAAATACTCTTCGCCACGATTTTATCGGCTTTTTTCAGTGTGGACTGAAGCTCTGTGGAGTGGGGATTCTCTTTAAGTGCTTTCTTCGCCTCTTGCTGAATCTTTGCTGCGCGTTCAGGCTCGATGATACGTGCACTTCCAAATACGACGATGGTGTGCTTGATATGGTGTTCACGCATCTTGACTTCAGCCTTGAGGTAGTCCAGCTGCAGCCTGACTCCTCTGGCTTCATTATGGTATAAAAAATTGGAACTGGTTTGGTTGACTTTGGAATCATGCATGGCCGTACTCCTTTTCGCACGTGAGTTTGAGGCAGTTCTGAGGTGTTTTGCCTGCAAGGAACTGCTGCATGTTTTTCAGCGAGATTTCCAGTATCCTTTGCAGCGCCTCCTGTGTATAGTATGCCATATGGGGGGTATAAAAGAAGTTCTCTTTTCTTGCCAGGGTAATATCGTTGCAGACATCCGAAGCGATGGTGTTTGGAAGTGTGATATAGAGCAGGGGCTCCATCACTTCGCAGCGTGCGATATTGATGATGACCGCTTGGGGTTTGATGAGTGCGCTGTTGTGCATGTTGATGATATGTGTCGTCGAAGGAGTGAGGGGAAGTGCCAGCATCAGCACATCTGCTTTTCCGAGCAGTTCATGCAGCCCGGTCAGCTCGATGCCGATTTCATCATAGACCGGCCTGTAGGTACGGGTATATCCCATGATCTTCATGCCGAAGCCCCTGGCGATCTTCGCCATCTGGGTACCGATCGTTCCCAGCCCTATGATGCCGACTGTTTTTCCCTGCAGTTCAAACCCTTTGAGGTCAAGGTAGTTCCCGTTGCCTCTTTCAGATCGTTTCAGGGCGGTATGCGTATGGCGGGAGATATTGAGCAGCAGGGAGAAAGCAAACTCGGCGACTGCCGGACCCGCATAACCGGAGACATTGCTCACCTTCATCTCTCTGGAATAGAGCGACCTGCACTTCACATGCTCATAGCCGGATGAACGGGTCTGAAGGTATTTGAGGTTTGGAAGGAGCGAGAGCAGGTGATCCTCTATCTGGGAGTAGATGAAAAGAGAGACGATATCAAACGGTTCTTCTTTGGTGAGTTCTTCCTGGATCGTCCCTTCAAAAAAGAAGAGTGTATGTCCCCCCAGGCGGGATTGAAAAAATGCCTTCTCTTCCTCTTTGATCTCAAAAAATGCAATATTCATCACTACCCCTTTCCTTCACAGTTCTATCGTCTCGGCATATCTTACAATGTGGGAGGGTTTATCCATACGCGCTTTGATCGCCTGTTGGAAAATCTCCTGTTTGTCTCTTTCGCCGTGTACCAAATATATCTGCCCCAGCCGTTTGAAGCCCTGCATCCATCTGATCAGGTCATTCTGGTCGGCATGGGCGGAAAAGCCGTTGATCGTGTGGACCCTGGCCTTGACGATGATATCTTCATTGTAGACCTTGATCTTCTTCTCCCCGTCCACGATCTGGCGCCCCAGCGTACCTTCGACCTGGTACCCTACAAAGACCAGGGCATTTTTTTCGTTCCACAGGCGGTGCTTGAAGTGTTGAAGGATACGTCCGCCGTTGCACATCCCCGCACCGGCGATGATGATGCACCGTGACTCCTCCTCATTGATCTTCATCGATTCATGCACATGCAGCGTATAGTTCAGATAGGGAAAACCGAAGATCGTACCGTCGCGTTCCAGGAACCTGTTGCAGCACTCGGTGAGCTCTTCATGGTATTTTTTGTAGATCTCCGTCGCGCGTATCGCCATGGGTGAGTCGAGGAAGATCTGGCATACAGGGAGGTCGCCGCGGTCATACATCTGTTTGAGGATACAGAGGATCTCCTGGGTACGTTCGATCGCAAAAGAGGGGATCAGAACGTTGCCTTCATTGTTGATCGTCTCTTTGATGATCGCTTCGAGTTCCGCATCACTCTCTTCTGCACCCCGGTGGTTCCTGTCGCCGTAGGTGGATTCGATAAAGAGGGCATCGGCCTCTTCGAGGGTGTCGGGTGCGGGCATCACCAGGGTGTTGTCGTTCCCCAGGTCCCCGCTGAAGACAATACGCTTGCGTACTCCGTCCTCCTCGAAGCTAACCTCTATGATGGCAGAGCCGAGGATATGCCCGGCATTTTTGAAGGTCACTTTAACCCCCTCGCCCAAAGAGATCGTTTCACCATAGCCTGCCTCCATGACGGGCAGTTGGTAGATCAGGCGCACATCGTCTTTCTCATAAAGCGGTTTGGGGATGCTTTGCTCCTCTCCGACACGCTGGGCTTTCCTGTAAGCGGTTTTATAGCTCTCCTCCTGAAGCTTCGCACTGTCCATCAGCACCACTTCGGCCAGATCCATCGTGGCCTTGTGTGTGACGATCGTACCGTGGAATCCCTCTTTAACAAGTTTCGGGAGGCGCCCGACATGGTCAAGATGGCCATGGGTGATCAGAAGAAAGTCCACCTCTTCGGGATCAAATCCGAAAGGTTTTTGGTTGTGTTCCTCCACCAGGCCCTGGAACATACCGCAATC
>JAQUFB010000024.1:0-18999 GCA_028684885.1 Sulfurovum sp.
TGTCTATGTCACACAGCTGAAAAAACTTTTCCCCGAACATATCATCAACATCCGCGGGGTTGGATATAAATTCAGGGATCTTGATGCATAAGAGGGTAATGTGGGGGACGGTGATCTATGTGATCAGCATAGGGTTTTTCCTGGGGTCTATCTATCATATGCTCACGACATGGGAGGATTTTACTCGGATCTATCTTTGGGTATTCCTGATCCTGCTGCTTTTTGCCGCGATGTTCGGATATATCTTTATCTCCACGCTTCTGGCACAGCAGAAAAGGATCGATGAGAACCTCTCCCAGCTTTCCAGGGAGATACTCCACGAACTCAATATTCCGCTTGCGACGATCCAGGCCAATACCAAAATGATCGCCAGAAAGCTGGAGGACCAGAAGAGTCTGGAGCGCATTGCGCGCATCGAAGCATCTTCCAAAAGGCTTGATAGGCTTTACAGGGAACTGGTCTACAGTATCAAAAAAGAGTTCCAGCCTATCGAAAAGGAGTCTTTTGATCTTCAGAAAGTACTGGCGGAGCGGGTGGAGGTATTTGAAGCTTTTGACCGGAATGACTTTGTGCTGGAAGTGGAGAGCTACAGGATCACAGCCGATAAGATAGGGTTTGAGAAGATGATAGACAATATTTTGATGAATGCGATGAAATATTCCTCCAAGGATACCTTGGTCACGCTGCATCTCTCCCGGAACATCCTGAGTATCGCTGACCAGGGAGTCGGGATGAGCGAGACGGAGCTGTTGAAGATTTACGAGCGCTACTATCAGGCAGACAGCTCCAAAGAGGGGGAGGGCATAGGCCTTGCGCTGGTAAAGTCCTACTGTGACAGTGAAGGGATCGATATACAGATCAAATCAGAAAAAAATGTGGGTACCACGGTGTTTCTCAATCTCAGAAGGATCAGTTCACACTAAATTAACACTGCTCTAATATAATCCGTGATTAGAAAAAGACGGATCGTATATTGTGATAAGGATTTGCAAAATTAAAATGATGGGGTACAGAAAATTTTTGTTATAATGCGTCCCAAAAAAAGAGGTTATGTGTCTAAAAATCGGTTTTTACTCTCCTTTCTCGCAACAAGTATCCTTTATGGGATGGTGGGATATTGGCTCTATTATCTTACAGAGACGACCAGCGTTTCGGAACAGAAATCTCCTGTAAAAACAATCGCCATGAGCGTTTATGCCTTTCAGCCTGAGGTGCTGGAGGAGAAACCCGAACCCGTAGAAGAGGAAACGCCTCCGCCTGTAGAAGAGCCTCCTCCTGAGCCAAAGATAGAAAAACCCAAGCCTGAACCTGTGGTAAAAAAACCGGAGATAAAAAAACCGGAAGTCAAAAAGGTAAAAAAAGAGAAGCCTAAAAAGGTGGTGAAAAAAACCGAGAAAAAACCGCAGCCTGTGCAGAAAAAAAGTGCGCTCAAGAGTACCAGAAAGCAGCAGAGCACGGCAGCGGAGAAAAATCTTTTCCTCTCAAAGGTACGGGACCGCATAAACCGGCACAAGAGCTATCCGCGTATGGCAAAACGCCGCGGCATGGAAGGGAGCGTCAAGGTCGATTTTACGATTCTGGCAAACGGGAATGTCTCCGGCATTACGGTAAGCGGGCCCAAGGCGTTTCATACTTCGGCCAAAGAGGCGGTGCAGAAGGCTTTCCCTGTTTCGATAAAAGACGTGCCCCTCTCCCTGCCCCAAAAAGTTTCCATCACGCTCCACTATACCCTCAGCAGATAGTCCAAAGTGCAACAGACTCTCTGCAATCTTCAAAATGCAATCAAAAATTAACAAAGATTTAACACTACTATGTTTTACTTATAAGTATTTGAAATAAGGAGCATAAGAAATGAGGAAGATAATAGGACTTTCACTGTTGGCAGCTATGGCACTACACGCTGCACCGACAGTGCTGGAGGAGATCGAGGTAGAGGAGAAGATCGATACTGAGGTGATCAGCGATGTCAGCGGGGAGGAGATCAAGTCCGCGGATTTGGCAGATGCGATATTCAAGCAGTCTCCGAGCGCGGCACTGGTACGCCGTAGCGGGATATCAAACGATATCATCATCAGGGGACAGAAAAAAGACAATATCAATGTCACGATCGACGGGGCAAAGGTGTGCGGTGCCTGCCCCAACAGGATGGACCCTCCCATCTCTCATGTGGCGACCAATAATGTCGATTATATTGAGATCAATGAGGGGCCGTTCAATGTGGAGGATTTTGGAAGCCTGAGCGCGAACGTGCAGGTCAATACGCTGAAGCCTTCCAAAGAGTTCACCGGTGAAGTAGGGGTAAATGTCGGAAGCTGGAACTATAAAAAAGGGTACTTCAACGCAAGCGGGGGAACGGATGAGGTAAGATTCCTTCTCAGTGCATCCACAGAGAAGGGCGGACAGTACGAGGACGGTGACGGCAACACCTTCGCAGAACAGCAGGATGCCTATATCGCTGATAATCCTACTGCAGGAGGTATGGCATACCTCCCGGAGAAGCGGGATATGGATGCTTTTGAGAAAAAGACGCTGATGGCAAAACTCTTCTGGGATATCACCGATACCCAGGAGCTGAGACTGGGGTATACGGCAAACAGGACCGACAATGTACTTTACCCGAATACGCCGATGGATGCGATCTATGACGACAGCGACATCTATACCATGGAGTATATCGCCAAAGATCTGGGGGAGTACTCGAAAAAACTTACTGTGAACCTCTATCAGACAGAGGTAGACCATCCCATGTCAAATGAATATAGAAAGTCATCCGCAAAAGGGGTCATGACACACCATCTGACCACCAAAATGCAGGGGGCGAAACTCAAAAACGAGTTTGAGGTAGAGAACCATGCCCTTACAGCCGGCCTGGACTACAGCCTGAGAAACTGGGACGGGAATTATATTATGCCCAACGGTGCATCAAAACACAGTATCTGGGATGTCGATACGGAAAATATTGCCCTGTTTGTCAAAGACAAGGTGAAGGTGGGCAAGTTCGAGATCGATCTCGGTCTGAGATATGACGATACGGAAATTACCACAGCCGATATAAACAGCAGTGTGCCGACAAGAAGCTACAACGCATTAAGCGGGAATATGCTGGCGACCTATCATGCAGACTTTACGACGAAATATTTTGTCGGTGCGGGGGTTGCCCACAGGGTACCGGACGGAAGAGAACTCTACCTGTATGGCAAAGATGGCACAAGAACCGGTAACTTTGATCTGGATATGGTGACCAACAGCGAGGTCGATATCGGTCTGGAGAAGAAATACGAAAACGGTATTGTAAAAGGGAAGCTCTTCTACAGCCATCTGGATAACTTTATCGCCTATAACTCGCTTCACAACAGTTTTGACAACATCGATGCAAGGATATGGGGAGTTGATCTCAGCGGAAGCTACTTTGCGACAGAGTCGCTCTCTTTTGACCTCGGCCTCTCCTATCAAAACGGAAAGAAACTCGACACACCGGCAGGACAGAGCGACAAAGACCTTCCTGAGATCCCGCCGTTCAAGGCAAACCTGGCTGTGAATTATGCCGTGGATCCAAGCCTGTTGCTCAAAGCGGAAGTCGTTGCGGCAGATGCGTGGACGAGCTTTGACGCGGAAAACGGAGAGCAGAAGCTTGATGCGTACGGTGTGTTGAACCTGAAAGGAACGAAAACATTCGGAGAGAACTTTGAGCTGACCGTGGGTGTGGATAATGTGTTTGACTCTACCTATGCGGTATCCAATACCTACAGAGACCTGACATTGATCTTCGGGGGCGGGGATGTGATGCTGCTTAATGAGCCCGGACGTTATTTCTATACAAATCTAAGCTACAAATTTTAGGAGTGGATATGAAGAAGATTTTACTGATCGCGGGGGCACTGCTGGCACTCTCAAGCTTCTCCCATGCGGAGATGAAGTGCGGCGCGGGTAAATGCGGAGAGAAGATGCAGGAGGCCAAGCCAAAGAAAATGATGAAGATGTTTCAGAGCGTTTCCCCCTCTGAAGCCACACTGCTGCAAAAAGGCGATGCAAAAGGGTTCTGCCCCAACTGCGGCATGAATCTGCCGATGTACTACAAGACCAACCATGCGGCCACTATCGACGGAAAGGTCAAACAGTACTGTTCGATCCACTGCCTGGCCGAGGATATCGAAAGAGGGCTCAAGCCAACAGAGATCAAGGTTGTGGATGTCAACAGCCTGAAATTCATTGATGCCAAGAAGGCATATTATGTTGTTGGAAGCAGTCAAAGAGGTACGATGAGTATGACGAGCAAATATGCCTTTGCCCAGAAAGCAGAGGCGGAAGCCTTTGTCAGTCTTTATGGGGGAGAGGTGACCGATTTTGACGGAGCGCTCCAAAAAGCGCTGCAGGATTTTCAAAATGACGTCAATATGGTTGAGCAGAAACGTGACAAAATGCGCAAGATGGGGAAAGAACTCTATCACAGCAAGTGCCAGAAGACAGACAAAAAGTTCAGTTCGGTTGCCGAAGCGAAGGCTTCTATCCTTGCCGATAAACTCTGTGAAGGACTCAATCCAAAACAGCTTCAGGCTGTCGGGCTCTATCTGCAAAGCAGATAGATGCTACACTGCATCCCAAAAAAAAGCGGGTTTCTCTCCCCGCTTCCAAAAGGTTTCCTATGAAAAAAACCATTCTGATCCTCTCTATATTTTTATACCCTCTCATTGCAAGTGAGCCGAGCCAGGCCAAAGTGATCAACCTCACACAGAAGGGGGAGAAGATCGCCAAAAGCCTTTGCGATACCGATAAGCTGCCCGATGCTACAGGGACGATCGACCAGCTGATCGAAAAGGTCAAAAAGTCTCAGGCATGCCCGCCTCTTTCGAAAGATAAACTCGAAGCGGTCGCCTACTATCTCAGCAACGGAAGCATGAAGGATGTCAAAGGGCACCTGCATGTACCGGAAAACGCCAAATGCCCGGTATGCGGGATGTTCGTTGCCAAGTATCCCAAATGGGCCGCTTCGATCACCTATGAAGAAAAAACCTACTACTTCGACGGGGTGAAGGATATGATGAAGTATTATATCTTTGACGGGAATTTTCCTTTTGACCGGAAGAGTATCACGGAGATGAAAGTGACAGACTATTATACGCTAGAAGCGATCGATGCCAGAGAAGCATTTTATGTCTATGATGCCAATGTCTACGGGCCGATGGGGCGCGAACTGATCCCTTTCAAAACGCTTGAGAGTGCGGAGACATTCAATGCGGATCACCAGGGGAAGAAGATCCTGCGTTTTGATGAGATCACCGATACGATGGTGATGGCACTGGACGGACTGTGATAAGGAAATTTCGGAATGATTAAGCAGTTTATCGGATTGGCAGCGCTTTTGATGGTAGTGACGGGTATGGCGGTCGGCCATTATCTCTCTGCGGAGAAAAGATCGCACAAGGAGGCTTTTTCTGACGTGGTGGCGGTGACAGGCATTGTTTCTCCTTCGCTCAGTACGGCATTTTACGAACCGGCATTTCTGTGGGAGAAGGTAGAGCATCCCGCCTCTCCGCAGATGCAGTCACTCAGCAGAATGGAGTTTGTCTATGCTGAATAGGTATCCGTTTTTGCATTTTCTTACCCTGCTGCTTTTCAAGCAGAAGAGCAAACATCTGGGCATTATGTCGATATCGGTTGTTATGATCGCCCTGGTAAGTGCGGTGCTCTTTATCTCCTCATCCCTGCAGCAGACGCTGCAGGATACACTGGATGAGCAGGCGGACTTTACTGTTACGAGGACAGAAGCGGGCAGACCGGTGAGCACACCGCTTGCCTGGGCTGACAGTATCCTGGAGATCGAGGGGGTATCCCAGGTGGCACCGCGGATCCACGGCCGTTACTTTTATGCGCCGGGAGAAGAGTCGTTTCTGGTGGTAGGGATCGACTTTTTTGATGAGCAGGGCTCCAAGGCTTTGCAGTCGCTGGTGAAGGGTATTGATCTGAAGCAGTTCTTTGCCGGGGAGAGCATGATCGTGGGAGAGGGGGTCAAAGCTTTTCTCCGGAAGCACTATTATAACGACACTTTTTCGTTCAAGACGCCCCGGGGTCAGTTTAAAAAGGTGAAAATCTATGAGGTGCTGCCCGGATCGCTGAACCTGCTTACCAACGATATGATCATTATGCCTATCGGACTTGCACGGGAGATTTTCGGGCTGAAAGAGGATGAGGTGACCGATATCACCTTCAATGTCCCCAATGATGCGGAGTGGGATAATGTCATCGGGAAGCTGCACCTTGTCGATTATGAGATAAGGGTGGCGGAGAAAAGAGAGGTTGAGAAGGCCTATGAGAATCTCTATAACTACAAGGGGGGTATTTTTCTGATCCTCTACATTATCGCTTTGCTTACCCTGATGCTGATCTTGTACCAGAGATATGCCATGGTCCACTCCCACGAGCGAAAAGAGATAGGGATCCTGAGGGCAGTCGGCTGGAGTATCAGGGATATCCTGAAGCTGAAATTCTATGAGACCCTTATCCTGGTGATAGGCAGTTTCGTTATCGGTACAGTAGCAGCATACGGGTATGTCTTTGTTCTCGGGGCACCGGTCCTCATAGAGATATTCCTGGGCGGCGCCAACCTGGAAAACCAGGTGCAGCTGATCCCCGAGGTCTCGTTCGGGACGCTGGGGTCGCTCTTTTTTCTCTATGCCGTACCGTTTTTTGCAGCGGTGCTGATCCCTTCGTGGCGGGTCGCCGTGATACCACCTAAGGAGGCGATGCGATGATCGGGATCGAAGATGTCGGCAAAAGATTCGGAGAGGGGGAAAATCTCTTTGAAGCACTGAAGTCTATCACTCTTCAGATAGAGGAGGGTGAGTGCGTGATACTCAGCGGTATCAGCGGAAGCGGAAAATCCACGCTGCTCTCCCTGATCGCCGCACTCGACCGTCCGAGCAGCGGGAAGATCGTGGTGGAGGGTGAGCTGGTCTCCAAGCTTCCTGACCTGCATGCTTCCGCCTACCGTGCAAAGACGATCGGGGTGATCTTTCAGCACTTTAACCTGCTTGAGTCGTTGAGTGTGGAGGAGAATGTGATCGTTCCGCTGATCAACAGCGGCCTGGATATGCCGGCTATCCGCAAGATGGCGGAGGCGAGTATGCAGCGCGCTTCGATCCTGCACAAGGCCTCCCAGGATGTTGCTTCGCTCTCAGGCGGGGAGAAACAGCGGTGCGCGATCGCAAGGGCTCTGGTCCATGATCCCAAAGTGATCCTCTGCGATGAGCCTACCGCCAATCTTGACCGGGAGAATTCGCTCAGGTTTATCGAAACCATTCAAAAACTGCATGAAGCAGGCAAAACCGTTGTCGTGGCGACACACGATCCGCTCTTTGAACACTTGCCGTTTGATAGCCGTGTGATCCATATGGCGGACGGGGTGATAGGAAAGAGCGGTGAATGAGATCCTTCTAAGCAGCGAGGTGATCGTCTATCTCCTCTCTGAAGCACTGCTTTACCTGCTGCTCTTCATCGCAGCGATCGCTACCTTGGGGATATTGAAAGGGTGGGACTTTGACCGCTTCACAAAAAGGCAGTTTGACCTGGAGAACCGCTCCTACCTGGTGATGAGCATCATCTTCTTTGTGCTGGGGCTCAAGATGCTTCTGCTCCCCTATTTCGCCTATACGATCGATGCACTCTCCCTTCTGGTCCCCGGGGCGATGTGTGCCGCGGGTGTGATCGATGCGAACGACTACGGTTCACCGCTGCTGCTTTTGAAGATCGTCATCCTTTTTCTAAGCGGCCTCTGGCTGGGGATCAACCGTTTGGACCTGGAGGAGAAGCACTACCCCTATATGAAGCTGAAGTCCTGGTTTTATCTTCTGCTCTTTGTGCTTCTGAGCGTAGAGATGGTTCTGGATATCCTCTACTTCAGCCATATCGAAACCACCAATCCCGTCAGCTGCTGTTCGGTGATTTTCGGAGAGATCGGCGGAAACAGCCTCCCTTTCGGGCTGGATATCCCCAAGCTTTTGATCCTTTTCTATCTGCTCTACGCGCTTCTGGTGCTGATGCTGTTCACAGGGCATTATCTGGTACGTATCGCAGTAAGCCTCTTCTTTGCGATGATCGCCTACTACAGCGTGGTCTACTTTTTCGGTACCTATATCTATGAGCTTCCTACCCACAGGTGCCCCTTCTGTATGCTGCAGGCGGAGTATCATTATGTAGGATATCTGCTCTGGGGAGTGCTCTTTTCGGGTACCTTCCTGGCGATAGAGAGCGCCGTGATGGAAGGAATTTTTGGCAGAAATGCCTTGAAGCTCAAGAAAATTTCGATAGGATTGCTGACGTTGTTTGTGCTGTTGTGCAGCAGTTATGTCGGCTTGTATTATCTCAAGAATGGAGTGCTTCTATGAAAAAGTTTTTGATCAATCTTCTGACTTTCGGGATCGTGATCGCGATTATTGTCATCCTGCTGCTCTCTTTGGGGACGGATCAGGGCGCGCGCTATGTCTACAAGGGGAACACTGCCTATGAACCTGTGGTGATACAGCCCAAAGAGTACCAGTGTTCAGAGTGCAGTATGGATATCGAGGCAATGGAGTACAGCGCACAGATCATCACACCCGAAGGGGATACCTACTTCTTTGATGATATCGGGTGTGTCGTGGATTGGCTGGAGGGGCGCAAGATAGAAACCAAAAAGGTCATCACCAGAACACTCGATACCGGCAACTGGGTCGATGTGGATAAAGCCTGGTATACCCGTACAGCCTCTTCTCCCATGGGATACGGGTTTGCAGCCTATGAGCACAAGAAGGAGGGGCTGATCCCCTATGAAGAGATGAAACTCCTGATGCTGCAGGGAAAACATCTCCATGACCCGTTCGTCAAGAAGTCACTGTTGGGACAATAACGGTGTAACTTTTTGATAACATCGTGTGGATTTCGGAAGAGATGGGGGAGACAATTTCCCCGTTTGCTTCTTCCCCTAACTCCTTTTTATCATTTTTTAGCTATACTTTGAGGTATTTTAAACTTATAAGGAGCAATCAAATGGCACTATTTGATGACGTAAAAGAAGTGGTTGTTGAGCAACTGAATGTAAGTCCGGACGAGGTAAAAGAAGATTCCAAATTCGTGGAAGATCTTGGTGCTGACAGCCTGGATGTGGTAGAGCTTGTTATGGCGCTTGAAGAGAAATTTGATATTGAAATCCCAGATGATCAGGCTGAAGCGATCGCTACAGTTGGCGATGCAATCAAGTTCATCGAAAGTGCTCAGTAAGTAGCCCTTTTTGCACCCCTGCAGAGGGTGCATCAGGATAGATCTCAGCATTTGGTGAAATGTTGATATATATCTTATTTGTACAGGAGAGATAGTGAGAAGAGTAGTAGTGACAGGTTTGGGGATGATCAACTCTCTGGGACTTGAAAAAGAGAGCGCATTTGCTGCAATGGTCGAGGGTAAGTGTGGTATCAAAAAGATCACATCATTTGATACGGAGCAGCACTCAGTAAAAATTGCAGGAGAGATTACGGATTTTGACCCCTCCACAGTTCTTGATGCCAAAGAGCAAAAAAAGGCTGACAGATTTATCCAGCTCGGGATGAAAGCCGCACAGGAAGCGATGGAGGATGCCAAGCTCTCTGAAGGAACTGACATGGAAAGGTTCGGTATCGTATCGGCTTCGGGTATCGGCGGTTTGCCGAATATCGAAAAGAACTCTGTGATCTGTGAAACAAGAGGACCAAGAAGAATCTCTCCGTTCTTTATTCCCTCTTCATTGGTGAATATGCTTGGCGGGTTTATCTCTATCTACCAAGGCTTGAAAGGCCCCAACCTCTCAGCAGTGACCGCATGTGCGGCAGGAACCCATGCGATCAGTGATGCTGCAAAATGTATTATGGTGGGGACAGCGGACAAAATGCTGGTCGTCGGTGCGGAAGCGGCGATCTGCCCGGTAGGGATCGGCGGTTTTGCTGCAATGAAGGCACTTTCTACGCGCAATGATGACCCAGAGAGCGCCTCCAGGCCGTTTGATGCGGAGCGAGACGGGTTTATTATGGGTGAGGGTGCAGGTGCGTTGGTGCTTGAAAGCTATGAGGATGCGGTAGCACGAGGCGCGACGATCTATGGAGAGCTGATCGGATTCGGAGAGAGCGGAGATGCGAGCCATATCACGGCACCTTCGATGGATGGCCCGCTCAGAGCAATGAAAATGGCATACAAGATGGCCGGAGAGCCAAAGATTGATTATGTGAATGCACACGGTACGTCTACACCGGCGAACGATAAGAACGAAACTGCTGCGCTCAAAGTGCTCTTTGGAAGCAAAGAGAAGTGTCCTCCGGTAAGTTCCATCAAGGGACAGATCGGACACTGTCTTGGTGCTGCAGGTGCAATCGAAGCGGTCACCTGCCTTATGGCGATGAGAGACGGTGTTCTACCACCGACGATAAACTATACGACTCAGGATGAGAACTGTGACCTTGACTATGTAGCCAATAAGGCGAGAAAAGCAGACCTGAACATCGTAATGAGTAACTCATTCGGTTTTGGCGGGACAAACGGCGTAGTGATCTTTAAAAAAGTGTAAGGGAAGAGGATGGCAGTATACTTAGAGTTTGAGAAGAAGATCGAGCAGATACAGGAAGATATCGTCTCTGCCCATGCCATCGCTAATATGGACGCGGTAGCAAGACTGCAACAAGACCTGCAGAAAGAGGTGAATAAGACATTCGGCTCCCTCTCAGACTTCCAAAAACTGCAACTCGCACGCCATCCGGATCGACCGTATGCGCTTGACTACATCAAAGCGATCATGCATGATGCCTATGAGATCCACGGAGATCGTGCCTTCCGTGATGATCCTGCTATCCTGTGCTATATCGGTTGGATCGGCGATCAGAAGGCGATGGTGATCGGTGAGCAGAAAGGGCGGGGGCAGAAAAACAAGATTAAAAGAAACTTTGGTATGCCAAACCCCGAAGGCTACAGAAAAGCCTTGCGTGCAGTAAGGCTGGCAGAGAAGTTTAATATCCCTGTACTGATGCTGATAGACACTCCGGGTGCATATCCAGGACTGGGTGCTGAAGAGCGCGGACAGAGTGAAGCGATCGCAAAGAACCTTTTTGAATTTGCGGCGGTCAAAGTACCGACGGTTTCCATTGTGATCGGCGAAGGCGGTTCGGGAGGCGCTTTGGCAATCGGTGTGGCTGACAAGCTTGCCATGATGCGTTATTCTGTTTTCTCTGTGATCTCTCCGGAAGGGTGTTCCGCAATTTTGTGGAATGACCCGAGCAAGGTAGAGACTGCAACAAAAGCACTGAAGATTACTCCGAGTGACCTGTTCGAACACAGGCTTGTGGATGATGTGCTTGAAGAGCCGCTGATCGGAGCACACCGTGATAAGGATACTGCTGCGTCGGTGATAAAAACCTACTTCCTGGAAAACGTTAAAGCGCTGAGAGAGCTCACTGTGGATGAGCTCTTGGAACGTCGCTATCAAAAACTGACCTCTGTAGGCGCTTTTGCTGAATCATAAGCAAAACAGACACTTTCTGTTTTGCTTCAGTGAATAAGATCTGCCGGTCGGCAGAAGTCCAAAATATTGACTGCTATAATCTTTTAAAAAATAATAGAGTAACAATGATACATGAAATAGCACAAACGATCGTCTCCTATATCGGTACTCTTGGTTATACAGGTATTTTTTTGCTGATGTTTCTGGAGAGTACCTTCTTCCCTTTCCCCAGCGAAATTGTGATGATCCCTGCCGGCTATCTTGCCTACAGGGGCGAAATGAATCTCTACGGTGTGATCCTGATAGGTATCTTCGGTTCTGTAGCAGGTGCTCTTTTTAACTATTATCTGGCGATCTATGTGGGGCGTGCATTTATCCTGCGTTACGGAAAATACTTTTTTATTAAAGAGAAAACGATGGATAAGCTGGAAGTATTTTTCAAGACACACGGGGAGCTCTCTACCTTTAACGGCAGGCTGGTCCCCGGAATTCGTCAGCTGATCTCCCTGCCGGCAGGATTGGCGCGCATGCATGTAGGAAAGTTCGCCCTATACACTGCGCTAGGCGCAGGTATCTGGGTGATCGTGCTGGTGGCACTGGGCTATCTGCTTGGTTCCCAGGAGGAGCTTATCTCCGAGTATCTTCGTGCTGCGACACTGATTGCACTGCTTTGTGTGGCGCTGATCACGCTCTTTTATATCGTACGTCACAGAAGACGCCACAAAATCCTTGATGAGGATTAGTGGAGTCTCCAGGAGAGATATTTTTTCTTTTTGATCTTTACGTTTTTCAGTGCTTTTTGTACCTTTTCTATCACATTACGGTGCAGCGCGATATAGGCATTGTTATCGGTGATATCGATCATGCCGATCTCTTCTGCATCGATACCTATCTCTTTGCAGAGTGTTCCCAGTATATCGCCTTTTCTCAGCTTGGTTTTTTTCCCTCCGTTGAGACAGAGCGTATCGAACTCTGATACCATTTTGTAGTTATGACTATTTCGTAACTCCTCCAGTTTTCCCTTACGTGTGCTTGAGGTGATATAATCGCACTTTGTACGCTCTTGCGGTGTATAGAGTGAGAGTGCCATACCCGAAGCATCCGCACGTCCTGTACGTCCGATACGATGTGTGTAAACCTCTTTGTCAAACGGGAGGTCATAGTTGATCACCAGTTCTATCTCTTTGATATCGAGACCTCTTGAGGCGACATCTGTTGCTACAAGTATGCGCTTGGAGCCGTTCGAAAAAGCTATAAGAGATTCATTGCGCGCCCTTTGATCAAGGTCCCCCTGCAGATCGATAACAGAGTGGCCAAGGGAATGGAGTCTGTCGGCAAGCGCAACAGTATCTGCTTTTGTGTTGCAAAAAATGAGCAGGGAAGCCGGTTTGAAAGTATTGATAATCGTGATGAGTGTCTGAAACTTATCGGAGGTTTCATAAGCAACTTCATCGATTTTGCCTACCTCTTGCAGTGTATCCACTTTGATGGATAGCGGGTCAGTGAGCAGTTTTTTACTCAGATCTTCTATCTTGGACGGAAAGGTTGCGGAGAAAAGCAGTGTTTGTCTGGGTGCATGGATATTGGAAGCGATATTCACGATTTCATCATAAAACCCCATATCAAGCATTTTATCGGCCTCATCAAGTATCAGGCACTTGATGCTATTGAGTTGGAGTGTATTTTTACCCAGGTGGTCCTTCAGTCTGCCCGGTGTACCTATGAGTATGTGCGCCCCTTTTGCCAGTGAGTCAGCCTGTGCCCGCAGAGGTACGCCACCGTAAAGCGTGAGGATCTTCAGATTTGGTTTGAATGCAGCCAGCTTTCGAAGCTCAGATGCGACCTGCTCGGCGAGTTCGCGGGTAGGTGTGATGATCAGTGTTTGCGGCCTGTTATACGCAGTATCAGTGCGGATAACCGCAGGCAGGCCAAATGCGACTGTCTTGCCTGAACCTGTTTTGGATTGTGCCAGAATATCTCTGCCTTCCAGTATCGCAGGGATACTCTCTTCTTGTATTTTGGTCATCTGTGTAAAGTGAAGCGTGTCAAGTATCTTTAAGAGTGAAAGCGGTATTTGGGTGATGGTATTAAAGTGTGCCATAGTTTTCTTTGTAAAGGGAGTTTAATAAGTTTAAGTTTATAGTGAGAGAGTGTCTGAGGCGGGCCAAAGAGCCCGCTTGGTGTAAAAGAGTTATGCGTTTTCCTGCTGTTCTTTTCTGTACTTGAGGATCATCATGAGTGCTTCATCTTTCAAAAGAAGCTTCTCTTTTTTCATCTTTTCAAGCTCTGCATCAGTCAGATGAAGTCTTCCCTCATCTGCGTCTGTTGTCTGTTGGTCAAGCTCATTGTGCTTTTCAAAGATTTTTGCAAAGTGTGCATTCTCTTGCTTGAGGACACTGATCTCATCTCTGTATTCGTGTAGCATCGTCTACTCCTGCTTATTTTTTGTAATTATAGCTATTATGTTCTATACTCTGCATTAATTTTAACATACTCATAGCTCAAATCGCACCCGTAAGAGGTATAGGCACCATCCCCCATGCCGATATCGCAGGTGACTTTGAAGCTGGCCTGTTTCATGATCTCATATGCTCTCTTCTCTCTCTCTTTGTCAAGCTCTCTGTGGGCAGCATCATAGATAAGAAGATCATCATAGTGGATGACGAGTTTTTCATCATCGCATGCGATACCTGAGGCACCGATCGTAGAAGCGATACGCCCCCAGTTCGGGTCCTCTCCGAAGAGCGCGGTCTTTACCAGCAGCGAGTTTGAAAGGGCGACACTTGCAGTGCGTGCTTCCTCCTCCGTTCTTGCCCCTGTGACCTCGAAGGTGACCAGTTTGTTGGCTCCTTCACCATCCTTGAGGATCATCATCGCAAGCTCGAACATGATCTTCTCCAGTGCTTCTCTGAACGCCTCTTTGCGGTAGCTGCCTGAAGCTTTGTTCGCAAGCAGCAGGACGGTATCGTTGGTGGAGGTATCCCCGTCGACAGAGATACGGTTGAATGATCGCTCGGTGCTCCCTGCAAGCAACGTATCCATATCTGCTTTGGGGATAGCAGCATCCGTGGTGATAAAACAGAGCATTGTCGCCATTGCGGGATTGATCATTCCCGCACCTTTACAGATCGCAGCGATATGGAAGCTCTCTCCGTTTTCTAACTCGACTCTATAAGCAAGTTCTTTTTTGAAACTGTCAGTTGTCATGATCGCACGGGCAGCTTGATCGGAGTTCTTGCCATTGAATTCAAGCGTGTCGAAAGCGGAGGTGATCTTATCAAGAGGCAGACGGTAGCCGATCACACCGGTCGAGGCCATCACGGGGTTGAGGACATTGATCTTTCCCGAGAGTTTTGACATCAGGATATCGATATCCTCGACGCCTTTCTCTCCGGTCATCGCATTGGCATTTTTTGCATTGATCAACACGAAATCGGTCTGGAAGTTTTTCGGATATTTTTGAAAGTGTTTGATCGGTGCTGCCTGAAACTTGTTTTGTGTAAAGACTGCACTCACATCGCAGGGAACTTCCGAACGGATAAACGCGACATCCCCATTTTCGGAGTTGGTACGCATCCCCACATTGGTTGCACCGCAGTAAAACCCCTTCACATTCTCCAGCCCTTTCTCTAAAGGTATGATTGTATACATAGTTGATTCTCCATTTGATTGATAGGTTTGAATAGTTGATAGCGAGAGTCAAAGGCCATTAGACGTACTTCAGCTCTTCGGGCTTCTCTTTGCGCCTGATCAGGCTTTTTGCTTTTGCGATCCCTTCACTGGTGCCGATCAGCAGAAGTTTTGACTTCGGCATGATGATCGTCTCTCCATTGGGCATCGGGATAAATTTGTTATCGCTCTGACGGATACCGATGATCGTCACGTTGGCGACATCGCGAAGCCTTGCTGTTTTGATCTTCTTGAGTGCCAGCCACGAGGTTTTTGAAACCTTCGCCTCTTCCATATCCAGGGGTGTATCCTGTTTATAGAGAAACTCCTGAAGCAGGTTTTCCATATCGGGACGTGCCGCCATTGCGTTGATGCGCTGTGCCAGCAGTTTGGTCGCCGTTACAACTTTGTTGGCCCCCAGTTTCAGGAGCTTCTGGTCATCCTCGCTGTTTTTGGCATTGGCAATGATCAGGTAGGGCTGTCCTCTGTGGATCTCCCTCTCATAGAGTCTTGCAGAAGCGATCGTAGCAATATTGTCAGCAATGTTGTCAGCCAGGGCGATGACCCCTTTGGCTGAAGAGAGGTGTGACTTGAGTATCCCCTCCTGTGTATGAGGCTCAGCCGCAATAAAATAGGGATAGTGATATTTTTTGGCAATTGCTTCCAGATCCTCTCTTGGATCCACTACCACAAAAGGGATATGGTTCGCTCTGAGGTGTTTTGTCACCTGAATGGTGTATTCATTGTGGTAACAGACAACGAAATGCTGTTTTAGCCGTGCAATCTCATAAAGCATTTTACGCTCCTTGGCGGTTTTTTGAAACTCACCCCTCTTGACCATCTCTACGATAACCCCTATAGAGATGGAAAAGAGGATAAATCCAAAGATAATCAGTGTGATCGTAAAGATACGTCCTGCATCCGAAAGGGGTGCGATCTCACCGAATCCTACCGTAGTAAAGGTAATCCCCGTTTGAAAAATCGCTTCCATCAGAGGGAAGTCATCAATGATCATGTAGCCCATTGTACCGATAAGCATCATCAATACAGTAAGAATAAGGGGGAGTCTAAAAGGTGCTAAATGACCATAGAACTCGTCATTTAGAGTGATATGCGGTTTGGGGGCGCTTCTCCAGCCGAGAAACTTTTTGAATCTTTGGATAGGACCCAAAGGAGTGTATCCCGCAGTGTGGGATACTAGTTAGCTGCAGCTTGTGCAGCTTTCTTTCTCATTGTTCTGAGTGTAGAAGCAGCCACTTTGATTCTCTTTGTTGTACCGTCCTCAAGTGTGATCTTTACTGATCTTAGGTTTGGGAGTTGTCTTCTTTTTGTCTTGTTGTTCGCGTGTGATACGTTATTTCCAACAAGTGGACCTTTTCCGGATACTGAACATCTTCTTGCCATGATATTTCCTTTGTAAAATAATAGATAAATTCAACCTGTCTTAGTAAAAGGCGAATATTTTGTGCGATTATAGAGTAAATGACCATAATTTTTGCTTAATACCAATCTGCACTCTTTTTCAGATCAGAGGAGAAGCATTTTTTCATTATTCTTCTTTCTGCTGCAGCCGATATTTGGCATCTTATCATCTATATTTTGTTATAATAACTACAAATTATATCATATAGGGATAGTATGTTAGTAGCACCGAGTATCTTATCGGCAAATTTTGGAGCGTTAGCAAAGGATGTGGAGGCAATCTGCGAAGGGGGGTGCGATCTTGTGCATGTGGATGTCATGGACGGGCACTTTGTTCCCAACCTCACGATTGGCCCTGTTGTTGTAGAGTCTGTGGCAAAAGCTGCCACCAAACCGCTTGATATCCATCTCATGGTAGAGAACAATACCTTTTTTGTCGACCTTTTTGCACCCTTGAAGCCGGGGTTCATCTCTTTCCATATAGAAGAGGAGAAACACCCCCACCGGCTGATCCAGAAGATAAGGGATTTGGGGATATGTCCGGCGATCGTACTCAACCCGCATACTCCGCCTGAAGCGATCGAGTTTTTGCTAGAAGATGTCGACATGGTGCTTTTGATGAGTGTCAATCCCGGATTTGGCGGACAGAAATTTATCCCTTCGGTGATAGAAAAAGCAAAGCGCCTGAAAGCACTGATTGAAAAAAGAAATCCTTCATGCATGATCGAAGTGGACGGCGGGGTCAACGATCTCAATGTCAAAGAACTTGAAGCAGCAGGTGTGGATGTCGTTGTGGCAGGATCCTATGTCTATAAGCATCCGGAGGGTGTGGCAAAAGCGATCGCTTCATTAAAATAAATTGTTGAGAGTAGAGTTGTGCAAATGCAAAATAGAAAACTGAGAGTTAAGATCTGCGGGATTACCAATCTAAGGGATGCGCTGCATGCAATAGAGTGCGGTGCAGATGCACTGGGGTTTGTCTTTTACAACAGATCCCCGAGATATATCAGCCCTGAAGTGGCAAAGAAGATCATCGACAAACTGCCGCCTTTTGTGGAGACTGTAGGCCTCTTTGTCAATGAAGGGGTGGAGACGATCGACACGATCTGCAAATATACCGATATCTCCCGTGCACAGATACACTTTGAAGTGGACGAAGAGTCGCTCGAGCAGTTGCACGAACAGGTGCTGCCGGTTGTGCGGGTAAAAGTTCCTGAGGATATCCAAAAATTCGACCACAGATACCGCCTGGTAGATATACACAGCGACGCATACGGCGGAACAGGAGAACGTCTTGACCTTGAGTGGTTCAAAGGGATTGACTGCTCCAGGATTATCCTGGCAGGGGGGCTTACACCGGAAAATGTTCATGAAGCAAGGGCATATGGTTTTTACGGTGTTGACGTCAGCTCCGGGGTAGAGTCGATCAAGGGAAAAAAAGATCCTAAGAAAGTAGAGCAGTTTATCGCCAATGCAAAAGGTTTTTGATGAACTGACCCATGCATTTCGCAAGCATAAGGGGGTATTGACGCAAGAACAGTATGAACATATCGCCATCAGGCATACGACGCTGCTGGAGGATGCCGATACGATCTTTATCCTTCTTCAGGCATCAGGCTATCCCATCTCCCAAAGAGAAGAGAACCTTTATCAGCTGGATACCTATTTTACATCCTATTATGAACAGCGCTACTGTGTCGTAGATATCGAGACCAACGGGAGCAAACCCGGGGATTCCCAGGTGATTGAGATCGGTGCGGTGCTGGTTCAAAACGGTAAGATCATCGACCGTTTTGAAACTTTTGTGGAGTGTGCTTTTCTGCCGGAGTATATCACGAAGATCACGGGGATAGAACCCCAGGATCTGATCGGTGCTCCCAGCAGGAAAGAGGCACTGACCGATTTGCGCCGCTTTATGGGAGATGCGGTCTTTGTCGCACACAATGCCGACTTTGATTACAATTTTCTTGGCGCCTCTTTTGAACGTTTCGGACTTGGCAATATCGGCAATCCGAAACTCTGTACGATCGATCTTGCCAGACGTACTTTCGAGTGCGAACGCTACGGTCTGAGGTATCTGATAGACTTTCTGGGGATAGATAGGGCAACCCACCACAGGGCCTACAGTGATGCCTACTGCGCGTATCAGGTAATGAGAAAGAGTTTTGAGACGATACCTGAGTATGTAAGAAGTGCGGATGACCTGATCGTTTTTTCGACTTCGAGCAGGAAAGAGAGAACGCAACAGAAAGAGAAGGCGAAGAGTTAGAAATTAGAAGTTATAAATTTTAGGTTCCAATTAAGGTTGACTAAAACCCAACCATGCAAACTTCCTACTTCCTACTTCCTACTTCCTACTTCCTACTTCCTTTTTACTTTTTACTTTTTACTTTTTACTTTTTACTTTTTACTTTTTA
>JAQUFB010000024.1:19099-22751 GCA_028684885.1 Sulfurovum sp.
CTTTTTACTTTTTACTTTTTACTTTTTACTTTTTACTTTTTACTTTTTAAAAGGTGGTGCAAAAAGAGTATCTGTGCAAATACCGGGGCAAAGAGATTGAGGATCGGGATATAGTTGAAGAGCGATCCGGTCATCGCGATGAGGGTCGCTTTTTTACTCACTACTCTGAGTTTGTTCTTATCTGTGATAAATAGAGCACCGACATCGTAGACCGTCGGGTCTTTGAGCAGAATCGACCAGAGATAGAGCATCACGATTTGTCCGATGAACGGGATGAAAATCAGCGGCAGCAGCAGGATAAAGAGCACCAGGAAAACGGCGCTGGACTTTACCGTAACAAAGAGGGAAGTCATGATATCGGCACTTCCTGTGATCGGGGTATCAGAGTAATGTTTTTTTGCCAGTGTGATCAGCAGTTTTTCGCTCATGAGTGCGGTAAAGAGCGATACCATGAGGATAAAAAGGGTATAGGCTATGAGCAGGGAGGCCAGTGAGGTGACAAGCGCACTGAGCCACTCCCACGGTATCCAGCCGGCATAGAGGGTGATCATTTCAAAGAGAAGATCCCATAACAGCCAGCTCAGAATCAGGGTACTTGCCAGCGATAACAGGGCAATTTTTGCCACAAAGAAAAACACCGAGGGGCTGAGGATATCCTGGAGGCTCTTTGCAGCGATCTGTTTCATTACAGATATTCGTTCTTGAAGGCTACATAGCGTTTTGCCGAAGCATAGAGCTCTGCCACCTCTTCATCGGTGAGTTCGCGTACCACTTTTGCCGGGCTTCCCATGATAAGACTTCTTGGCGGGAACTTTTTGTTCTTGGTGACCAGGGCATCCGCACCTACGATCGACTCTTTGCCGATCACCGCACCATCCAGTATCGTCGCACTCATACCGATCAGGCAGGCATCTTCGATGGTGCACCCGTGCAGCATCACCCTGTGCCCGACGGTCACATCGTTCCCGATGATCGTAGGATGCCCGTCGCTCATATCCTCTTTTTTATGGTGTGTGACATGGATCATGCTGAGATCCTGGATATTGGTGCGGTCGCCGATGGAGATGTAGTGAACATCTCCGCGCACCACGCAGCCGAACCATATCGCGCTGTCTTCACCCATCGTTGTGCGTCCTACCACGGTCGCCCCTTCGGCGATCCATGCATTCTTGCCCAGTTTCGGTGTCCACTCTTTAAACTTTACTAACATTTTTTTCTCCTTTGTAGAGTGCATCGTCTTGCACCATTTTTTGGATGTGAAAAAGGTGCGTGATTACGCACCCTACGCGTTTCGGTCAGCTCTCTTTGAGCAGCCGGTTCGCCAGACGGTGGACATAGTCCGGTGTCTCTTTTTGGGATTTGTTGTGAATTTTGTTGGTGTACTCTTCAAGGATCTTATGGTTGTTGATCGATTTTCCGAGTACAGGTACCTTCACATAGTTGCCATCTGGCTGAAGCCTCCAGTTGAGGTTGTTGTCCGCCAGCTGCAGCATCAGTATCTGGATGATCTTTTGTGTCAGATGCTCTTCGCCGATTGGTGTCATGAGCTCCACACGCCTGATCAGGTTACGCGGCATCAGGTCGGCACTGGCGATGTAGCATCTCGTCTTGGCATGTTTGAAGTAGTAGATACGCGGATGTTCAAGGTACTTGCCGATGATGGAGTGTACCGTGATATGCTCGCTCACCCCTTTGATCCCCGGTTTCAGACAGCAGATCCCCCGGATGATTAGATCGATTTTGCACCCCTCCTGAGAGGCTTTGTAGAGTGCTTTGATGATATCCTGGTCTACCAGTGAATTGGCTTTGAGGATCATGTGTCCCTCCTTGCCGTGGCGGCTCTCTTTTTCGATCAGACGGAGCAGTTTGGGTTTGATCTGTGTCGGCGCCATATAGAGGGTATCGAGTTTGGTATAGTTGGAGAATCCCGTAAGGAAATGGAAAAAGTTGGTTGCATCCTTGACGTAGGCCTCTTTTGCAGAAAAATAGGAGATATCCGTATAGATCTTTGCCGTACTCGGATTGTAGTTCCCTGTTGCAAGATGTACGTAGCTCTGTAGTTTTTTGCCTTTGCGCTTGATCACCTGTGCGATCTTCGCATGGACTTTGAGCCCAGGGATCCCGTAGACGACATGTGCGCCCACCTCTTCAAGGAGTTTTGCCCACCTGAGATTGTTCTCTTCGTCAAAGCGTGCTTTGAGCTCGACGAGCACCATCACCTGTTTGCCGTCCCGTACCGCATCGATAAGCGCTTTGACGATCGGTGACTTCGGGCCTGCGCGGTAGAGCGTCATGCGGATCGCCAGGGTGTCTGGGTCCGCGGCCGCCTGCGAGATGAATTTGACGACGGGATCAAAACTGTCATAGGGGTGGTAGAGCAGGATATCCTGTTTTTCGATCGCCCCAAAGATATCTTCGCTGTCAAGCGGCGGAAGTATCTTAGGGCTGAAGGTCGGAAGTACGAGGTGCGAAAGGGAGTTCTCCCCTACGATCTGCCAGAGGCTTCCCAGGTCAAGCGGGATGGATTTGTAGGAGTAGATATCCTCCTGGTCCAGCTTCAGATAGGAGAGGAGGAACTGCACCAGGTCATTGTTTGCCCCGTCAAGCAGCTCAAGACGGATGAATGAGCCCTTGTTTCTCGAACGCAGCCCCTCCTGAAGGATCTCGAGGAAATCATCGGCCTCCTCCTCCTCGATCTCGATATCGGCATTTCTTGTGACCCTGAATGGGGTGGAGGCGATGCACTTGAACCCCGGGAAGAGTTCCGAAGCGAAATACTCCACCACCGTGTCGATCGGCACGAAGGTATGGTCGATCTGTATAAATCTCGGCAGCACGCGCGGGATACGGATCAGGCCGTGCTTGATCTGGTTGGAGTCGTCCCTGAGGGTGAGCGCCAGGCCGAAGCTCAGGTTGTTGAGGTGGGGGAAGGGGTGGGTCGCATCCACGGCGATGGGGATGATCACCGGGTAGATCTCATTGAAAAAGATTGCTTTGACCTCTTCCTCTTCCTGTTCATTGAGTGTAGTGTAGTTTTTGATATTGACGCCATGGGTATAGAGCTCTGAGACAATAGAGTTGTAGCATGACTCAAGGATCATGTGCTCTTGATGGAGATAGTTGCGTATCTCCTCAAGCTGCTCGCCGGGGGTCAGCTTGTCCGGCCCTGTCTCCTGAATACGTGCATCATAGAGCGACTTGAGCCCAGCGACACGTATCATATAGAACTCGTCAAGGTTGGTTCCGTAGATCGCGATGAACTTCAGCCTCTCCAGCGGCGGCAGGTTCTCATCGAGCGCCTGTGCGAGTACGCGGGAGTTGAACTGCAGCCATGAGAGCTCACGGTTGAAATAGAGTTGCGATGAATTCAGATCCATTGACATAAAAACTCCGTTTTTTGAATTAAAAATTAAAAGGTAAAAACTAAAAATTCGGACCCGTCAGACTCGTTCCCACTCTCCTGAGTGGGAATGCATATACAACATTTCAGAGTAAAGGGAGTCTATTCACTTTTATGTCGTTTTGTACGCATTCCATATCAGGAGATATGGAACGAGGCGGTGGCTCCACTTTTTATGATTTGAAAGGATTATAGCAAAATAAAAGCACTTTGACAAAAGTGGATACTAAAGTTTTTAATTTTTAATTTTTA
>JAQUFB010000106.1:0-3200 GCA_028684885.1 Sulfurovum sp.
CTCTTTGTCGATCTCGTTTTCACGCATCAGCCACGCCAGCTCTTTCTCCACCAAAAACTTCGCGTTGTGGTACTGATGATCACTGGCTGCATAGGGATAGGGGATAAAAAGTGTCGGCAGCGCCGTGGCAGAGAGCTCCCAGAGTGTGGATGCCCCCGAACGCGCCACCGCGAAATCCGCCTCTTTCATGTAGTCTGCCAGTTTCGTGGTAAACCCGAAGACCTCTGCTTCGATCCCCAGCTTTTCATACGCGGTTCTGACCGCATCGATATGCCTCTCTCCCGCCTGATGGATGATCCTGATACCGTGCTCCTTGAGTATCGGTGCGAGGGAGAGTGCGAGGTCGTTGATCGCCTTGGCTCCCTGAGAGCCGCCCAGAAAGATGACCGTCTTCACTTCTTTTCTGATCCGCGCGTTCTCAAAGAACTCCTGCTTGACCGGGTAGGCTTTGACGGGACTCTCGTCAAGGTAGGAGGAGATGAAGCTATCCGCATAGGGCTTGAGCAACTTATTGAGCGAGCCCAGTGCGGCATTCTGCTCATGTATCACCAGAGGAATACCCGAGAGCTTGGCTGCCAGTGCAGCAGGCGCAGCGGAGAACCCTCCGACCGAGAATACCACTTTGGCGTCATGCGCTTTGAGTATCCGGCGTACCTTCAGGGCAGAAGTGAAGATCTTCCAGAGCGAACCGATCTTGCCCAGCAGACCCTGGTTGACCACCCCCCTGCTCTCCAGAAAATAGGTTTTGGCAAAATCACTGTCCTGGGCAAACCACGCCTGGTCCTGGCCTTTGGTGGAACCGATATAGATCAGTTCTTCCCCTTTAAGGTGTTCTTTGACCGCTTTGATGATCGCCAAGTGGCCGCCGGTCCCTCCTCCTGTCATCACAATACTCATAGACTTCCTTTTAACTTTGTTTTACTGTGGGGCTACAGCATGCGCCCCTGTGCATCCCTGGGCACCTTTTTGGAGATCATCAGTACCATGCCGATCGCCAGGCCTGCGGCAAGGATATGGGAACCCCCGTAGCTCAAAAACGGCACCGCGATCCCTTTGATCGGAGTGATCCCCGAGATTCCATAGGCATTGAGCACAAAGGCAAAAGCGATCAGCAGCCCGATCCCCACGCAGAAGAGATAATAGATCGGATCTGAAACTTTTGCGGCGATCTTAAAGATACGGTAGATGATAAAGAGTATCGCAAAAGTCACAAAAGCCAATCCCAGGAAACCGAACTCCTCGCTGATCCCTGCCAGGATGAAGTCCGTATGCACTTCGGAGAGATACCCCAGCTTGAACTGCCCATTGCCAAGTCCCTGGCCGAAGAAACCGCCGTTGTGGATGGCATTGAGGGAGTTTGAGATCTGGTAGGGCTCTTTTGCCGCATCTATACGCAGATTTTCCACGCTTTCAAACGGCAGCAAAGCGAGAATGTTATCCTGCACGGTACTCCACCAGCTCTTGATCCTTGCAACCCTGTGCGGTGCAGCGAAGATCAGCGCGACAAATGCCCCGAATGCCCCCGCAACGAGCGTAAGGAAGAACTTGTAACTGCTCCCTACCAGCAAAAAAAGCACCACCAGCGTCCCCCCGAGTACGACAACCTGCCCCAGATCCTTCTGAAAAATCGCGATAAGAACCACAATAAGCATAAAGAGCGCAACATAGGGAGAAAATGCCTTGACCTCTTCTACGAAGCTCATCTTGCCTTTGCTTTTAAACTTTCTAACAAGGCTCCAGGAGAGGAAAAAGACAAAACCGATCTTGAAAAACTCCACCGGAGCGATAGAGATCGGCCCCATATGAATCCAGCGCTTTGCCCCTCCGACCGCTTTCACCAGGCTTGCCGGCAGAAACTGCATCGCAATCATCAGTAGGAAAAAGAGGAGGAAAAGCACCATGCTGATAGGCACAAACCATCTATCCGGATCCATTTTGCTGATAAGAGTCATCGTCATCAGGGCGATCAATATCGCAATGGACTGCCGTATAAAGAAATGGAAATCGGTATAATGAAAGTGTATCACGGTATAGGTCGAAAGCGAATAACTCATCATCAGTGAAAATGTCAGCAGTGCTACGACTGCGGCTAAAAGCGGTTTATCTATCATTATATGCGGCATCTCTCACAGAAATTCTATCATTGTCCCCCACTCCTGCAAATACGGAAAATTCAGTGTAACAGATCCCGTGAAAAAGTGATCAGAAGGCGGCTTCGGACTAAGGCTAAAGGGTATTTTATCAGAGTTAGCAGATAAATTTGATAAAATCACACTAGATTATCCGGACAAAAGAGTACACAGGGGATACATGAAAGAAAAAATCAACAATCATGCCATCAACAAAAGAAGCAGCAGGGTACTGGCGCTTTTTATCCTTTTTGCGGTACTCGTACTCCTTTTTTTGCTCTCTGTGCTCAATACGATCCACTCCGACCGGCGTATCCCGAGCGAACACGCAACCATCCATGACCGCTCACTGCGCGGGCCTATTATCTCGGCTGACGGCTACACCCTGAGCTATTCCCAGAAAACCTATCAGGCTGTCGTACGCGGTGCCAGCATCAAGCCCGAAAAAAGAGAACTTTTTATCAGGTTTTTCAGTATCTACAGCGGTATCCCCATCGAAGAGGTACGTGAAAAATTTACCGATAAAAAAGGCCGGCCGGTCCAAGGCAATATCATTCTCTCCAGAGAGCTCAACGCGAAAGCTGCCATGCAGCTCAAAGAGCTTGCACACAAACTGAGAAAACTGGAGGTCTTTCAATGGGTTGAAAACAGTAACGGTGTCAAGGTACTCTACGGCCTGGATGTCATTGAAAATGGTGAGAGCAGACGTTTCCCCCTCAAAGATGTACTCAGCCCGACACTCGGGTATGTCGGTGACAGACAGGAGGGGAGGTATATCCGCCCCGAAGGCAGAAAAGGGCTAGAGAGAAAGTACGAAGAACATATCACCTCCAAAAAAAACGGATATTTCCAGGGAAAAAGGGATGTGATCGGTACCGTCATCCATGACAAGAATAGTATGAAAATCAAGCGGATCGACGGGCTAGCACTCCATCTCAATATCCCCCTGTCGCTGCAGCGCCGCATAGAGATCATGCTCGATGCAATGAAAACGCAGATTGATGCCGAAGAGATCATTGTGGCTGTGATGAAAAGTGAGACAGGAGAGCTGCTCAGCCTTGCGAGTTCAGA
>JAQUFB010000106.1:3300-5336 GCA_028684885.1 Sulfurovum sp.
GCCAAAGGCAACCGCTATACCCTGGAGCCGAAAGTACCGGACCTGCAGGCCATCGATCCGAAGACCGCCCAGACAATCCATGATATACTCGTTCGCGTCGTGGAGGAAGGGACCGGGGTAAAAGCACAGTTCCCGGGCCTGGAAATAGGAGGGAAAACCGGTACGGCACACATCGCCAAAAAAGGCCGCTACCTGCGGGAGTACCACAGCAGCTTTTACGGGTTTGCCAATGACAAAGAGGGCAACAGGTATACCATCGGCGTACTGGTGATCAAAGCAAAAAAATACCTCAAATATTTTGCTTCCCAGTCGGCCGTACCGACCTTCAGGAATATTGTAGAGATCCTGGTCGACCAAAACTACCTGAAACCAGACCTGGAGGAGTCCGAAGAGATAAAGAGCAATGAGATGCTCTATCATATAGAAGAGACCGAACCGCCTATGCCCGAAACCCCTGCAGTGAAAGAGAGCGATACGACTACAATACAGGACAATACCGTCTCCGGCACTTTAATACCTGAAAAGAAGAGCAACCGTACCATCCAGCAACTCTTTGAGCTCAAAGAGAAGCCCAAAGCCAAGCCGGCTCCAAAACCGGTACCAAAATCAGCGCCGAAGCCGGTACCGAAACCTGCGCCAAAACCCGCACCGCCACCGAAGGTAAATCTGCACGAGCTTGATCAGCAACTCTTTTAAAAAGAGAATATCACACTAGATCCAGATATTGTCGATCAGCCTCGGTTTTCCTACCCAGGCAGCGACGAGGATCATCGTATTGCCCAGCTCAACTTTTTCCAAGGGCCTGAAAGCACGGTCGACGATCGCGACATACTCTACCTCATCCGCCTCTTTGAGCACCTCCATCATCTCTTCTCTGATCGATACCGTATCGAGTTTTCCGCCCATGATGAGCTTGGTAGCACGTTTGAGCGAGCGGGAAAGGCATAGCGCCCTGACCTTCTCCTCTTCGCTCATATAGGCATTGCGGCTGCTGAGCGCCAACCCTCTCTCGTCACGGACGATCTCACAGGGGATGATCTTCACATCCATATAGTAGTTTTTGACCATCTGCATGATCAGCGCGAGCTGCTGCGCATCTTTTTTCCCGAAGTAGGCATTGTCTGCGCCCGTAAGGTTCAGCAGCTTCATCACGATCTGAAGCATCCCGTCAAAATGCCCCGGGCGTTTCTGCCCCTCCAGGATATAGCCGCGGATGGCAGGCGCTCCGATACTGAGTTCATCATGCTCATACATCTGATCGACGGTCGGCATAAAGAGGATATCCGCTTTTGCCAGTTCGCAGATCTTGCGGTCCGCCTCCTCTCTGCGGGGATAGGCATCCAGGTCCTCCCCTTCCAGAAACTGTGTCGGGTTGACAAAGATCGATACGATAAGATGATCATTCTCTGCTCTGGCCTGCTGGATCAGCGAGAGATGCCCTTTGTGCAGAGCCCCCATCGTCGGCACAAAACCTATCGTTCCCTTCAGGGCGCTCTTTGCTTCTTTTAACTCGGCGATCGTACGTGCAATGATCATCTCTAACCTCAAATTTCTTAAAATTTCGATAAAATTCTAACCAAATAATTAGAAATTAAAAGTTAAAAATTAAAAATTAAAAATGATTGTTAATTCTTAATTTGAAAAAGGAACTTTTTCACAATGGACGCATACGAATACGGCGAACTGCTCAAAAACCTCTCTACGAAGATGGGGAATATCACCAATATCGTCAAACCGGACAAACTTAATGCAAGGCTCGAAGAGATCGAGTCGATGCAGCAGGATGCGAGTTTCTGGAACGATGCGGAGAATGCAGGCAAAATATCCCAGGAGAAGACAAGAACAGAGAGGATACTGGCTACCTACAACAATGCCAAAGATGCACTTCAGGATGCGATCGAGTACTTTGAACTCTCCAAAGCCGAAGGGGACGAAGAGACCCTGGAGATGCTCTATGAGGATGCACCCAACCTTGAGGCCAATACACAGGCGCTTGAGATACAGATGATGCTCAGCGGCAAGCAAGACAGCAACAA
>JAQUFB010000025.1:0-8215 GCA_028684885.1 Sulfurovum sp.
ACATCAAATGCCACCGAACTTCCCTCTACCACTTTATCTTCAAGAATCAGTTCAGCCAATCGATCCTCGACCACTTCATAGAGTGCGCGCTTGAGCGGCCTTGCGCCGTAGACCGGGTCAAACCCCGCTTCAGCGATGTACGCTTTGGCATTTTGCGTCAATGAGATCGTTATATCGCGTTCTGCAAGCTTCGCCTGAATGCTTCTGAAGAGAATATCAACGATACTTGTGATCGCATTCAGGTCAAGCGGGTTGAATATCACCTGGTCATCCAAACGGTTCAGGAACTCCGGCTTGAAATGCAATTTAAGCTCACTCAGAACGGCTTCTCTCCGCTCTACCGGATCACTGATCGTCATGATCTTGTCTGAAGCGATATTTGACGTCATGATGATGATCGTATTCTTAAAGTCGATCGTAACACCCTTATTGTCCGTGAGACGTCCGTCATCCAGTACCTGCAGCAGTGTGTTGAATACATCCGGATGCGCTTTTTCTATCTCGTCAAAAAGCACTACAGAATATGGCTTGCGGCGTACTGCCTCCGTCAGCTGTCCGCCCTCTTCATACCCTACATACCCCGGCGGTGCACCGACCAGGCGTGATGCGGCATGTTTTTCCATATACTCACTCATATCGATACGGATCAGCGCCTTCTCGCTGTCAAAGAGGAATTTCGCCAGCGTTTTTGCCACCTGTGTTTTACCGACCCCTGTGGGACCGAGGAACATAAAGCTGCCGATCGGACGGTTGAGATCGCTCAGCCCTGCTTTATTGCGCTTGATCGCCCTTGCAACAGCCTTCAGCGCTTCTTCCTGCCCTACAACCTCCTCTTTGAGCACCTCTTCGATATGAAGGATCTTCTCTTTTTCACTCTGAAGCATTTTGTTGACCGGGATACCTGTCCAGCGGCTTACGATGCTGGCGATCATCTCTTCGTCTACGGAGTTCTTCAGCAGCGTACCCTCTTTCATCATCATGGTCCACTTCTCTTCCAGTGCGGACAACTGCTGTCTGAGTGCGGGGATCTGTCCATGCTCTATCTCTGCGACCTTAGAGAAGTCTCCCTCACGTTTCAGCGCTTCTGCCTGTGTTCTGAGTCCATCGATCTGACTCTTCACCTCCGCGATATCATTAAAGGTCTGCTTCTCGTTATCAAACTGGTTCTGAAGCGTTCTTTTATGCTCTTCAAGGTCAGCCAGCTCTTTTTCGATCTCTGCAATACGTGCTGTATTTTTCTCGCTCTCTTCCATCTTGAGCGCTTCTTTCTCTACCTGCAGTGTCGAGATATCCCTTTTTGCTTTTGCAAGATCCGTGGGTTCACTCTCGATCTGCATCTTCAACTCGGCTGCGGCTTCATCGATCAGGTCGATCGCTTTATCCGGCAGAAACCTGTCGGTAATGTAGCGGTCCGATAGTTTTGCTGCAGCGACCAGCGCCGAATCGGTGATCGTCACATTGTGGTGCGCTTCAAGCTTGTCCTTGATCCCCCTGAGGATCTGCAAGGCTTCATTGATCGTCGGCTCATCCACTTTGACCGGCTGGAAACGTCTCTGGAGTGCCGCATCCTTTTCAAAGTACTTTCGATACTCTTTGAGTGTGGTTGCACCGATCGTATGCAGTTCCCCGCGTGCAAGTGCCGGCTTAAGGATATTGGCCGCATCCATACTTCCTTCACTCGCTCCTGCGCCGACAATGGTATGGATCTCGTCGATGAAAAGGATGATATTTGCCGCTTTTTTGACTTCATCCACCACCGCCTTGAGCCTGTCTTCAAATTCCCCGCGGTATTTCGCGCCCGCAATCAGTCTGCTCATATCCAGGCTGATGACACGCATGTTCTGAAGGCTCAGTGGCACCTCTTTGTTGACGATGCGCTGCGCCAGTCCTTCGACGATCGCGGTTTTTCCTGTCCCCGGCTCACCGATCAGGATAGGATTGTTCTTGGTTTTCCGGATCAGGATCTGCATCATACGCTGCACCTCTTCGTCCCTGCCGATGACGGGATCAAGTGCCCCGTCGAGCGCTTTCTGATTCAGATCGATCCCGTATTGCGCCAACGCTTCAAGTGTCTCATCACCGCTCTGAGAATCAATGCTTTTGCCTCCGCGGATCGCCTCCAGTGTCTTTTTGAATTCGGAGATATCAAGGTATTTTCCTATCACCTCTCTCATAAAGCTCTCATTGGCATTGGCCGTCAGCCATGTATCCACAGCAAGGTACTGGTCACCCTGCGCTGCCATGGCACCCTCGGCACTTTGCAATGAGCGTACCAGGTTCGCCGAAAGCCTGATATTCTCCTTCGTTACGCTGGATACTGCAGGCAGTTTCTGGGCCTGGCTCTTTGCTTCAAGCTCGATCGCCGCTTTGTCCGCATTCATTTTATTGAGTGCCTGGTGCAATATCGATTGGGTGTTTGTCAAAAGTGCCCATATCAGATGGATAGGCTCCACTTCCTGATTTTTATTGTGCAGAGCCAGAGAGACTCCGGACTCTATCGTGCTCTGCATTTGATTGGTCAGTTTTTCTAAAATACTCATCTGCTATACTCCTCTTAATGCAATTGGATTTAATTATACAAACTTTAGTCACTTTATGTCAAGTTTATTTAGTCTTTTGATTAAAAATGATCTTTTCAGTGTTGGAACAAAAGGTTAACCGATATTCAAGTGATTTTTGAATAAAATATGACACTTAATTCTTTGCGCAGGAACAGACTACTATTATGATAAAAAAAAGTAAAAAAGTCATTACAGCCGGACTTCTTTCTACCCTGATCGGTAGTTATTTTGTGGGAGGATTCGCCTATGCGGATATCAGCCCGAAACAATCCTCTGCAAAAGAGAAGCTGGAAGCCTATCTCAAATTCACCCAGATCCTCAATGTCATCGAGACGCAATACGTAGATGAAGTCAATACGACCGAACTTGTTGACAAAGCACTCAAAGGAATGCTGAACAACCTTGATGCCCACTCGACATTTATGGATACCAAAGCTTACAAGGATCTCAATGTCCAGACCAAAGGAGAATTTGGCGGGCTGGGTGTATCAATAGGGATGAAGGACGGTGCGCTCACTGTCATTGCCCCAATTGAGGGCACTCCGGCACACAAAGCAGGATTGATGGCCGGGGATATCATCCTCAAGATCGATGACAAGGCAACGATCGGTATGGATATCGATGAGTCGGTCAAACTGATGAGAGGGAAACCGGGCACCGATGTCACACTGATGATCATCAGAAAAAAAGAGATCAAACCGCTTGAGATCAAGATCACACGGGACATCATCAAAATTCAGTCGGTTTATGCCAAAACCGTAGAAAACAACCTACTCTACTTGCATGTTGCTTCATTTGACCAGAAAGTGGTCGAGGATGTCAAAAAAGCGATCAGAGAGCACAAGAATACCCAGGGTATTCTCCTGGACTTGAGAAATAACCCCGGCGGCTTGCTGGACCAGGCGGTGGGCCTTGTTGACCTCTTTGTCGAAAAGGGAGTGATCGTTTCGCAAAAAGGACGTTCTTCGATAGAAAACATCGAGTATAAAGCAACAAAAAAGAATAGTGATACCCAAACACCGATCGTCGTCCTCGTCAACGGAGGTTCGGCATCGGCTTCAGAGATCGTTTCCGGTGCGCTGCAGGACTTCAAACGTGCGATCGTTGTGGGTGAAAAAACCTTCGGCAAAGGTTCAGTACAGGTGGTGATGCCGGTAGGTACGGATGAAGCTGTCAAACTGACCGTAGCAAGATACTACCTTCCAAGCGGGAGAACCATACAGGCAGAGGGTGTAACTCCCGATATCACTGTCCATTTAGGAAAAATAGAATATATGGAAGACCCGGTCCTTCTCAAAGAAAAAGAGCTGAAAAAGCACTTGACGAACGAACTTGACAAGATCAACGGCAAGAAAAAAGAGCAAACGGCAAAAAAAGCGCTTACTGAAAACAAAGAGAACAATGAAACCGAAGCGGATGACTCCATCATTACAGAGACACAGCTCTATGAAGATGCACAGCTCAAAAGTGCAGTGGATATCCTGAAAGCATTAATCATCACAAATAAAGGAAAGTAGTAATGACAAAAACTGAACTGCTCTACGAAGGTAAAGCAAAAAAGATCTGGCTAACGGAAGATCCCAATCTTTTGATCTCTGAGTTCAAAGATTCGTTGACAGCGTTTAATGGAGAGCTGAAATCAAGCGAAGCCGGCAAAGGGGCCCTCAACAACGAAATATCCACCGAACTTTTTAAATACCTTAATGAGAAAGGCATCCCTACACACTATGTCGATACGATCGATGAGAACCATATGCTCCATAAAAAGGCGGAAGTGATCAAGATCGAAGTCATTGTACGTAATATCGCTACAGGAAGCCTGAGCCGCAACCTTGGCATAGCAGAGAAGACTGTGCTTCCGTTTACCCTCGTCGAATTTGACTATAAAAACGATGAACTAGGTGATCCGAAACTCAATGATCAGCATTGCCTTATCCTGAACCTTGTCAACGGTACGGATGAGCTGGAATATATCCGCTATATGGCAAGACGTATCAACAAGATCCTCAGTGCATTCTATGCAGAGCTTGATATCACCTTGGTAGACTTTAAACTGGAGTTTGGCAGAGACAAAGATGGCAATATCATTCTTATCGATGAACTCAGTCCGGACAACTTCAGACTTTGGGATACAAAAACACAGGAGAAGCTTGACAAAGACAGATTCAGACAGGGATTAGGCGGTCTTACAGAGGCTTACAGACAAGTTCTAGAAAGAATTAAAAACAGATAAGGATAGTTGAAATGAAGGTAATCGTAAACGTATTTCTAAAAGAGGGAGTTCTTGATCCACAGGGTAAAGCTGCACACCATGCACTTCACTCACTTGGCTTTGAAGGTGTTAATGAGGTACGCATCGGCAAGCAGATCGTACTGGATATCGATGCATCGGATAAAGCGGAAGCCGAGGCAAAGGTTAAAGAGATGGCAGAGACACTGCTTGCAAATACTGTTATTGAAGACTACACTATAGAGATCGCATAATGAAAGTAGCAGTCCTTAGATTTCCGGGAACAAACTGTGAGTTTGATACGCAGTATGCGTTTGAAAAGCTCGGTCATGAGACTGAGCTTATCTGGCACGAAGAGACTACTCTCCCCGAAGGTATCGAGCTTGTCGTTGTACCCGGAGGGTTCAGCTATGGTGATTACCTCAGATCCGGTTCCATTGCAAGGTTTGCCCCGGTGATGAAGGCGGTCAAAGCCTTTGCAGAAAATGGGGGAAAAGTACTGGGGATCTGTAACGGGTTCCAGATCCTCACCGAAGCGGGTATGCTTCCGGGCGCATTGAAGCGTAACAATAACCTGCACTTCATCTCAAAACACCAGACCCTCTGCGTTGTAAACAATGACAACGCATTTTTGAATAAGTGCGAAAAGGGTGAAGTGCTCAATATTCCTATCGCCCATGCTGACGGGAATTACTATATCGACGAGGAGAGTCTTGCACAGATGGAAGCCAATGGCCAGATCCTTCTTCGCTACTCTGATGCAGAGGGGAACCGTACGGTTGTGAACGGCTCGGTAACCTCTATTGCCGGTGTATGTAACGAAACCAAAAATGTCTTTGGCCTTATGCCCCACCCCGAACGGGCGATGGAAGTGATCCTCGGTTCGGAAGACGGTATCAGAATGCTTCAGGGGTTTGAAGCATAATGCTGTATTTTTTGCGCTCTCTTGGGCTTCTTGCAAGCCTGTTCATTGCTCTAACGCTGCATCTTGATGCGGAGAGCGTCTATAAATACAGCTACTTCCCAAAGAAGATCTATAAAAACCAGGTTTTCCCTGTAACCGTGATCGGCATCAACAGCACACGCGACAAGATACCCGAGTTCACCTTTGATCCGGGCAGCGGTATTCAGCCGCTCAGCAACCAGCCGCTTGTGATCAACAACAACAGCGACAGCTTTTATACCTTTTATTTTAAGGCAAAAGATCGCGGCCTCCGTATCCCGGCTTTGCGCATCCGAACAGCAACTGACTATACCGTACTGCCTTCCGGGTTTGTCCCGCTTGCCGAACTCGAACAGCGGACAGATTTCTGCGGGGTGATCGCCGCAGATATGAAGATAAAAAACTCTCAGGTTTCCAACTATGATGAGACAAATCATATCGTCACACTCAATATCGAGGCGAATGAAGCGAACCTTGAAGATATGAAGCTGAACATTGTGGAAGAGAGCGGAATTGAAGAGATTCGCAGAGAATTTGCCAAAGTCTATGGGGATTTCTATGCCATTGTGCCTATGAATCAAAAAACACTGCAGTTTACCTACTTCAATACAATCCAGCAGCAATACACTACGATCCAGATTCCTGTAGATGTCAAAGATGCTTCAGTCTCTACCCAAGCAGAGCTCAACCCCAAAGAAGACAGCTTTGAACAGCTCAAAAAATTTTCACTGGGGACCTTGACACTCTTTATGCTTGTGATGTTTCTCTTTAAAAGAGATTTCTTTTTCCTGGTCGTCGGTGTCGTCTCATTTATCACCCTGCTTACACTCTATATCCCGCACAAAACGATATGTATCAAACAGGGTGCGCCGCTCTATATCCTCCCTACACACAGCAGTACCGTCAGTACCTACCTGGATGAGAGACTGGAGGCACCTTTATTGGGAGAGCGTGAAGAGTATCTGAAAGTAGAGACAAAAGAAGGAGTCATTGGATGGGTAAAAGATGAAGATCTTTGCGAAAATTAGATTTTACTGGGGTGCTTTTGTCATCTCCTTTATTGTTGCACTCCTTATGATCCCTTTGATCACAATCTTTCGTTCGCACAAAGGAGAGATCATGCACTATCTCAACAGGGTCATTCTCTTTCTTATGGGTGCCAAAGTGGAGCAGGTAGGCGAAGTAGATCCCGATGCGGATATGATCGTCATGAATCATCAGGGAATTATCGATATCATCGGTATGGAAGCACTTCAGAAAGAACACTTGAGGTGGGTAGCGAAAAAAGAGCTTTTTGATACTCCCTGGTTTGGGTATCTGCTTAAAAACGGGGATATGATCTCTATCGACAGAGAGAATAAAAAGGGACTCATAAAGATGATCAGGGATGTCAAAGAGTCTCTGGAAGTCAAGCATCGCAAAGTTGTGATTTTCCCGGAAGGTACACGTGCCACACACCAAAAGCTGCTTCCCTTCAAATCGGGTACTAAGTTTATCGCTGAGAACATGAAACTGAAAGTTCAACCCGTAGTGATCACGGGAAGCAAATGGGTACTCAACGAGCACAACAGAACTAGCCACAGCGGTACGGTAAGATATATCTATCTGCCGACTGTCAATGTGGGAAGATCAGAGGAAAACTGGTTTGAAGCGCTGCATGAACAGATGCAAAAGGAGATAGACCGTGAGTTCCATCACCATCATCGCAGTCGCTAGCGGAGGTGCTATCGGTGCCACATTGAGACTCCTCATTAACGGCATGGTCAATAAGCATTTTGCTCACGCACTTCCGCTTGATACATTGGCGGTCAATCTGATAGGAAGTCTTCTAATCGGTATGCTCTTCGCCTACTTTCACCAAAATAGTACTTTTCCGCCTCACCTGAAAAGCTTTCTGGTTACAGGGATACTCGGTGCGCTGACCACCTACTCTACTTTTGCGATAGAAAGTTTCTTTTTACTTGAAGCTGGACATTATATGCAGGCCTTTGCCAATATGGCACTCAATCTTTTTGGAACCATCCTGCTTGCAGGAGTGGGTTATCTGATGGTATTAAATTTTACAAAATAGGAACAACAACGTGACAACACTTAGAGAAGAAACAGAAAAACATATTCGCAAGCTTATCCTTCCCCTCAAAGAAGAAACAGAACTAAAAGAGGTGCTCAAGGCCAGATTGACCAAAAAAGAGCTAAAACTCCTTCAGGGATGGGCGGACAATACACCGCATACAGACCTTATGGTGCAGCTTCATCTGGATGAAGAAAAATATGGGGAACTCTCGACCAAACTGATCAAAAAGCTGAACCAGGAAAAACTGAAACAGGAGATGATGGTCGGCCTCTAACCGTTTTCGTGCCTGCACAGCCACTTCAAGACAAAGGGAGGAGCTAGAGTCGTCAAAACGATCACAAAGATCAATACCGCATAGATCTCGTTGCCGATGATCTGGTTGACTCTTCCCACCTCCGCAAAGATTA
>JAQUFB010000025.1:8315-22335 GCA_028684885.1 Sulfurovum sp.
TCGTGCCTGCACAGCCACTTCAAGACAAAGGGAGGAGCTAGAGTCGTCAAAACGATCACAAAGATCAATACCGCATAGATCTCGTTGCCGATGATCTGGTTGACTCTTCCCACCTCCGCAAAGATTAACCCCACTTCTCCCCTCGGTACCATTGATACACCGATCATTGATCGATAGCGGAAACTGTGGCTTTTGATCAACAATGCACCGAAGTATTTTCCGGATATTGCTGCGATCAAAAGCGCAAGACTCATCATCCAGAAGTGTGATGAAGAAAAATCGATCACCTTCAGGTTTACAGAGAGGCCTACGGTGACAAAAAAGATCGGTGTGAACATATGCATAATGGGAGTGATCGATTGGCTGATACGCTCCATAAACTGTTCATCTCTTCTCAATCCTGCACCAAACGGGATGATAAACCTACGTGAGAGTGCAATACCCGCGGAAAATGCACCCAGTATTTCAGGAGCTCCCGCCAGATGTGCAAGATAGGAGAAAAAAACGATCAGGGAAATGATCGATGTCGGGATGAATCCCGGTACCGTTGAAAACCTGTCCAGTTTTCTCAGGAGCAAGGAGAAGAGATGTGCCAGAAATGGTGCGATGATCAAAAAGGTGACGATAAATCCTGCCACGCTCACTGTATGCCTGAGGCTGACCTCCTGATGCAGTGCATAATCATAGATAAATACCAGCAAGATTACTCCCATAATATCATCAAGTACCGCTGCGCCGATGACAACCTGTGCCATACTGCTGTTCTCCTGTCTAATATCCTTGAGTACTCTCAGCGTAATACCGATACTTGTTGCGGTCAGTGTACCGCCCACAAAAAGAGAAATCTCCGCAGTGAGGTCAAAAAGATAATAGGAGAGTAAAAATGCCATAATGAACGGTGCGATGACACCGAAGAGCGCGACCACCGTCGCTTCTTTCCCGGCTGCCTTGAGACGATGCAAGTCGGTATGCAGCCCCACTTCAAAGAGCAGCAGGATGATCCCCACTTCCGCCAGGATCTTCAAGACAGCATTCACTTCGATGATTTCAAGAAAAGATCCTCCCAGCAGTATCCCGGCACTGAGTTCTCCCAGCACAGACGGGATACCCATCCTTGCAAAGAGTTCCCCCAGTATTCGTGCAGAAACCAGGATCAGGAAAAGCGTCAAAAAGAATTCATGTACTTCCATCATAGGATTATTATACTGGAAATACCGCCAATATCGGAGGTTACTTCAGAATGTTAATCATTATTGATAAAAAGATAGGATCGATGGCATAAAAGCCGTTATTTTCTTCCTTTTTTCTTATCCTTGCCGCTCTTATCGGAATCATAGACTTTGAAGCCGTCACGTTTTGTCGTTTTGCGTTTTTTGGTTTTGGAGAAAGTCGTTGATTTTTTCTTTTTGTTTCCAAAAGCACCCTCGATGCTTTTTTTCTTTTCACTCTTTCTTGCTCCCTTTTGTATACCCATAACCTTGGGAGTATACCCTTCAAGCTTCTCTTGCGGGAGCGGCCTGCCCAGCATACGTTCAACCTCTCTAAGCGCAACCATCTCGCCTGGAGAAATCAGCGTAATCGCAAGCCCGCTCTTCCCTGCCCTTCCCGTACGTCCGATACGGTGGATATAATCCTGTGTGACATGAGGAATATCATAACTGAAGACCACTTCCATATCAGGGATATCCAAACCACGTGCAGCGATATCTGTTGCAACCAGTACACGGACTTTCCCCTCTTTGAAATCATTCAGTGCCCTGCTTCGTTCCCCCGAACTCTTATCCCCGTGGATTACTGCTGTTTTCAGTCCGGAGAGTTTTAGCTCTTCAGCCACCATGTCCGCTTCGGCTTTTTTGCGCACAAAAACCATGACCATCGTGTAGTTTCTTGAGCCGATAAGATAGGAGAGAAGTTCGGCTTTTTTCTCTGTTTCAACAGGATAGACAATCTGCTTGACCAAAGAAGCAGCCGTCCCCATACTGTCTACCTCGATACGTTTGGGCTTATGCAGAATCTGGCGTGAAAGATTTTTTAACGGTGTGGAGAGCGTGGCTGAGATCAGAATATTCTGTCTTTTTTCAGGAAGATATTGAAGTATCTGGGAGACCTCCTTGAGAAATCCCATATCCAGAATCGTATCTGCTTCGTCCATCACAAGAAACTTCACGGCACTGAGATCAAGATGATGTTTCCCGATATGTTCGAGCAAACGTCCTGTCGTCGTGACAATAATATCAGCGCCCTTTTTAAGCCTATTTTCCTGTGCTTTGAAATTGCCGCCGCCGTAGAGCACCTCACTTCTGAGAGGAAGAAACGCTCCATATTCGACAAAACTCTGGTGCACCTGCTTGGCAAGTTCACGTGTCGGTACGAGGACTATCGCTTTGGGATAGTGTTGTCCCTCCTGGTGTTTTCCGGAAAGATCCTGTAGTATAGGGAGAGCAAATGCAGCTGTTTTGCCCGTACCGGTCTGTGCTCCTGCCAGTATATCCCCGCCTTTGAATATCGCAGGGATAAGCTCTATTTGTATCGGCGTTGGATCCGTATACGCTTTCTTCTCGAGCGCTTTCAGCAGTGATGGTTTAAGATGTAGATCAGAAAATGTCATTGTTCTATTTGGTTCCGTTTCTATTTTCTGCCTCTTCCAGCCTGCGTTTGAGACGCATCTTCTGCTTGGCCACTTCACGCATATCCGCATCACTGTCGCTTTCGTCAACGATCTCAATCCCAAGGATCGTCTCTACACAATCTTCCAGCGTCAAAATCCCCTCTGTCTGATCATAGCTGTCAACGACCAGGAACATATGGTCCTTGCGTTTGATAAAAAGATTCAACGCTTTGGAGACAGGGATATTCTCAGAGATCTTAAATATCTTCTTCTGTATCTCGCTCAATGTCTGCGTATCATCTTTGTGTGCATGCTTGAAGATCTTTTTGGTCATCACCAGACCAGTGATATTTTCTATAGTTCCCTCATAGACAGGAATACGTGAAAATTTATAGATCGCCTCTTCATTCTCTATAATATCCCTCAGTGTCCTGGAGCTGTCGAGTGCGTAGACAACGGTCCTTGGCGTAAGGATCTCCTCGACCTTGATGCGGTCTAGTTGCAGAATATTTTCAATCACTTCGGACTCCTGTTCCTTCAGAACCCCTTCATCTTCACTCATCCAGGTACTCTCAAGCAACTCTTCCCTGCTAAACCCGGTCCTGTCTCCATCCTTTTTAATGCGATTTGTTACAAAAAGGGTAAGCAGAATGATTGGATAGGTCAACCAGATAAAAAACCGAATAATATACGCTGCCACAGGAGCAAGCTGTTTCCAGTAGACCGCACCGATCGTCTTGGGAATGATCTCAGAAAAAAAGAGGATCGCAAAAGTCATGATCGCAGAGATATAAAAAACCGCTTCATAACCGTAAATTTTTTCTGCCTGCGCTCCTACAGCTGCTGCCCCCAGTGTGTTCGCTATCGTATTGAGTATCAGAATAGATGCGATCGATTTGTTGATATTCTCTTTATGATCTCGGAGCAAAGCGCCTGTTTTAGGACTTTCTCGTTCCATGACCGAAACAAAGGGCATGTTGATCGAAAGCAGTACAGATTCCAAAACAGAGTAGAGGAACGATATCCCCACAGCGAGAAGAAAAAATAAAATCAATAAGTCCATATGTGTAATCTACCCTTTATAATAAAATCAATGTTGCCAGACCTAAAAAGCTGAAGAAACCTACAACATCCGTCACAGTGGTCAGGATCACCGTGCTTCCGATAGCCGGATCAACGTCCATTCTCTTCAGCAACAGAGGAACAGCCGAACCGATAAAGCCTGCACTCAGCAGGTTGATGATCAGCGAGAGCCCTATCACCACGCCCAGCATACCTGTATCAAACCATAACGATGCAATAATACCCATAATCACTGCAAATATCAGTCCATTTCCAAGCGAAAGTAGAACCTCTTTTTTGATCGTACGGAAGGCATCATGTTTTGCGATGTCACCCAATGCAAGCTGACGTACCACTACTGTCAAGGTTTGCGTACCCGCATTTCCTCCCATTGATGCAACAATCGGCATCAATATCGCCAAGGCAATGATACTTTGCAGTGTAGATTCGAACATCCCTATCACATTAGCGGCAATAATGGCAGCAACCAAATTAACACTTAACCATATCGCTCTCATTTTTCCGGCTCTGAAAATATTTTCATCCTCTTCGGCATCATCATTGACCCCTGCGAGATGGTACATCTGATCGGTAGCCTGTTCATTGATGATATCCAAAATATCATCAGATGTAATACGTCCAAGCAATCTTCCCTTTTCATTGACGATAGGCATAGAGGCAAGGTCGTATTTCTGGAACTTCTGTACAACATCATCGATATCATCATGGTCAGTCGCAAAAATGGGCCTGTATTGCTCCGGATTTTCATTGATATTATCAGCCAACGTTTTTGTGAAGTCAAAGATAAGAAGATGATCCAGTCCGACCCCGTAATGCAATTTTTCATGTTCGTCGGTAACAAAAAGGTAGGTCACGTTTTCCAGCTCGTCTTCTCTGCGCAACCTTGCAAAATCGCGAATCACGTCATGGACATTCTGCCCAAGTTTTGCCGTGTAAACCTCCGTCTGCATGTAAGCGCCGGCTTCTTCATCCGTATAACGTTTAAGCTGTAGAATATCGGCCTGATACTCTTCATCAAGCGCTTCAAAGACCTGTTTTGCTTTTTCTTCATCGATCTCTTCAAGTTCCTGGATAAAGTCCGTCTGGTCGTCTGATTCAAGTTCATTCACCGACTCAGCGATCTCTTCGGCAGTAAATGACTCGATAATATCACCAAAATATCTATCAGGCAGTTCCAGTGCAACATCGGCGATCAGTTCTTTCGGGATCGAATGTACCGCTTCGTCGAAACTCTTTTCATCAAGATCTTTAAGAAGATTGGCGATCTCAGAGGGATGCAGTTCATCTTCACGATGGGCATTAAGATACTCTGTCAACTTATCCATAAGATCTCCTTTTAGCGTTAGATTATGCAATTATACTCTGTTTTAAAAGAGATATGTTTAATAAAATGAATGATTAATAGGGATGGTGTCAAATGTGGCTTGACACCCGGAGGGTGCCATAGCTATTTTTTTTCTTCAGGTAGGTCACACTTTTTTGTGATCATACAGAGCGGACAGAAATCTACCAAACCTGCAATCAACGGGATAATTCCAAGATAGAACCATGCTATACCTGTATAGAAACCTACACCGATCAGTGCAACACCGATAACAATTCTAAATTTACGACAGAATCTTCTGATTTTGTTATAATTCATATAAAATATCCTTATATAATTATTTTTGTAACTATACTGAAGTAATCTTAGAATAAATTGAGAGTGTAAAGACCCCTGAGAGAGAGGAGTCTTGAAAGATTTAGAGCTGCGGACCTGCAGAAGCGAAGTCGAACTCATCACCATTTCCATCATAACGGTGGAAGTTTTTCTGGAACATACCTGCAAGCTTTTTCAGCATTGCATCGTACTCCTCTTTGTTCTCCCAGGTCTCTCTTGGGTTCAATACTTTATTGTTTTCCACACCGTCAAGTGTTTTTGGTATACGGAGATTAAAGATCGGCAGTGTATCAAACTCGGCATTGTTGATAGAACCGTTGAGAATACCATCAATACATGCTCTTGTATCCTTAATGCTCATACGTTTGCCCTGTCCGTATGGACCGCCCGTCCAACCGGTATTGACAAGATAAACGTTTACATTATGCTCATCGATCTTTTCTCCGAGAAGCTTGGCATAGACAGTCGGATGCAATGGCAGGAACGCTTCACCGAAACATGCACTGAATGTTGCCTGAGGTTCAGTAATACCTCTCTCGGTACCCGCAACTTTCGCCGTGTAACCGCTGAGGAAATAGTACATCGCCTGCTCTTTGCTAAGCTTGGAGACAGGAGGAAGTACGCCAAAGGCATCTGCAGTAAGGAAGATGATATTCTTCGGATGACCCGCCTGCAGGTCAGCCTTATGGTTCTCGATATGTTCGATAGGATAAGAGACGCGTGTATTCTCTGTCTTCGAGCCATCTTCATAATCAACCTTGCCGCTTTCATCAGCGACAACATTCTCCAGTAGCGCATCTTTGACGATTGCACCGAAAATCTCCGGCTCACTCTTCTCATCAAGGTTGATCACCTTGGCATAGCAACCCCCCTCAAAATTGAAGACACCATTGTCATCCCAACCATGTTCATCATCACCGATCAATGCTCTGTTAGGGTCAGTGGAGAGTGTCGTCTTCCCTGTACCGGAAAGTCCAAAGAAGAGACAAACGTCTCCCTCTTTACCTACGTTTGCCGAACAATGCATTGAAAGTTTCCCCTCAAGCGGCAACCAGTAGTTCATCATAGAGAAGATACCTTTTTTCATCTCTCCACCGTACCATGTACCACCGATGATCGACGTATTTTCCTCTATATTAAAGATAACAAAAACGTCAGAGTTGAGTCCATGCTCTTTGTATTTTTCATTCACTGCTTTACATGCATTGTATACAGTAAAATCAGGTTCAAAATCCTCTAATTCCTCTTCGGTAGGACGGATGAACATATTTTTTACAAAATGCGCTTGCCAAGCCACTTCTGAGATAAATCTTATTTTTCGTCTGCTCTCTATACTGGCACCCGAATATACATCCATCACGTAAATATTTTTACCTGAAAGTTGAGAAATCGAAAGCTCTAGAAGCTCATCATAAATTTTTTTATCAATTTTTTTATTCACATCTCCCCAGGCGATATTCTGGTTTGACGGTGCCTGATCTACAAAATACTTATCATCTGGACTACGGCCGGTAAAAATACCTGTATCACACATCGCTGTACCTGTTGTAGATATCTTACACTCTCCACGGTTCACTTCATGTGCCTGGAGCTCATCATAACTGAGATTATAATAGACTTCTCCAATATTTTTCAGTCCTAGTTTTTCTAGTCCATTTGGTATCTTCTTACCCATAATACTTTCTTTTGCCTCTTTTTTTATTTAAATATTGACAGCAATACACCTGCTGCAACTGCAGAACCGATCACGCCTGCCACATTCGGGCCCATGGCATGCATTAGTAGAATATTACCAGGTTTTGCCTCCATACCTACTTTATTGACGACCCTCGCCGACATAGGTACAGCTGACACACCTGCAGCCCCGATGAGCGGATTGATAGGTTCTTTGCTGAACTTGTTCATGATCTTTGCCATAATGACACCTGCGGCTGTACCGGCAGAAAACGCCAAAAGACCGATAATCATAATACCCAGCGTTTCCAATACAAGGAATTTGTCCGCCGCAAGCTTCGAACCTACCCCAAGACCGAGGAAAATGGTTACAATGTTGATCAATGCATTTTGCATCGTATCACTCAATCTGTCCACCACACCAGACTCTTTTGCAAAGTTACCGAATGCAAATGCACCGATCAGCGGTGCTGATTCAGGAAGGATCAACATCGTTAGCATAATGACCACTATAGGGAAGATCAACTTCTCTCTTTTGTGTACCTTTCTTTGAAGTGTCATTTTGATCTGACGCTCTTCTTTTGTGGTAAGTGCCTTCATTATCGGCGGCTGGATCACCGGCACAAGTGCCATATAGGAGTATGCCGCGACTGCGATCGCACCCAGCATCTCAGGAGCCAGTCTGTTTGCGATAAAGATCGAAGTCGGGCCGTCTGCACCGCCGATGATAGAGATCGCCGAAGCTTCCTGCAGTGAGAAGCCGATCGCAACCGCACCGATCAGCGATCCGAAGATACCGAACTGTGCCGCACCGCCGAGGATCGCAGTTTTAGGGTTAGCCAATAGAGGTCCGAAATCCGTCATCGCACCGACCCCCATAAAGATCAGAAGCGGAAAGAATTCATTGGCAATCCCCATATTGTAGATGATACCGAGCATCCCATGTTCACCGCTCATGTTTGCCAGAGGAATGTTGGCCAGCAGTCCTCCGAATGCAATAGGGATCAGAAGCAACGGTTCGAAATTCTTTGCGATTGCAAGATAGAAAAGGATAAATACGATCGTAAGCATAATCAAACGCCCGACAGATGACTCGAACGCACTCATCAATCTTCCCTCACCATGCGGTTCTGCAGTCATCTCACCATCATTTACATCGATAATAGCACTTAGACCTGTTGTCTTCCAAAAGCTTGCCACAAGTTCTGTGACACTTTTAGGTTTGTACTGCTCTTCCTGCTTCTCTTCCGCTGCTGAGGAGGCTTCATGGGCAGTTGAAGCCTGGGCTGCCGAAGTCACAGCTACGATACTGAAAAGCAGTAAGAGTAGGATCTGTTTGATTCTCATGATTACTCCATTGTAGCCAGAAGTTGTTGGTCGGCAACCGCATCATTGACTTTTACGTTGATCGTAGCAATTTTCCCGTCTTTCGGCGCAACGATATCGATCTCCATCTTCATCGCTTCAAGGATCATGATCTTGTCTCCCTCTTTCACGCTGTCACCCGGATTTAGAAGAATCTTCCATACGTTACCCGGAGTTTCCGAGTTGATATGGAGTGAACCTTCTCCCGCCGTTACTGCCGAAGGTGTCGCTGCTTCCGCCACTGCAGTGACCGGTGCAGATGATGCTGCTGCCGGTGTCACCTGGATATCCGCATTGCCTTCTGCTACCTGTACACTGTACTGTTTGCCGTCTACTACTACTGTATAATTTCCTGCCATTTCTTTATCTCCACTACAATTATTTTTACCTTTTCTGACCATGAGAGCCCCCTCGCCTTTCAGGAACGCAATACCTTTCTGATCGCATGATGCTGCGATAAAGATATTCTCTTCCGTTGCAGGAAGCCCTTCATCCTCCAGCACTTTCGTCCAGTGTGCAACAGACTTATGCTCGTCGCGGTCAGCGATATCAAGCGGGTTCTCCGTTGTAGGCTCGAGCTTGAGTTTTTCGCCTGCCAGTTTGATGATCTCAGGATCAGCCTCTACCGGAGTTTTACCAAAGTACCCCAGTACCATACGCCCGTATCCAGGAGCGATCTGCTTCCATGGCCCGAACATGACATTGGCATAGGCCTGCTGCCAGTAGAACTGGCTGACAGGCGTTACGGATGTACCGTAACCGCCACGCTCAACCACTTCTTTCATCGCAAGGATCACCTCTTCAAACCTCTCAAGATCCCCTGCGTCTCTCATCATCTGTGTATTTGCAGTCAATGCGCCGCCAGGCATCGGAGAGAATGGAATAAGCGGTGAAACCTGGGTTGCTTCAGGCGGAACCATATAGTCAGCCAGGCACTCCTTGAGTCTCTCTTCATACTTAAGTACCTTGCTGAGCTCCAGGTCACCCAGGTTAAAGTTTGTACCTTTGGTTGCATGGAGCATTGTAAGGATGTCCGGCTGCGATGTACCGCCGCTTACCGGAGAAGCTGCAAGGTCAATACCGTTCGCACCTGCCTCAAGCGCTGCAAGATATGCAGCTACCGATACACCTGCTGTCTCATGCGTGTGGAGTCTCAAGTGCACCTCTTCGCCCAGTAGCTTTCTTGCCATATAGATCGTCTCATAGACTTTATGGGGATTGGCAGTACCCGAAGCATCCTTAAAACAGACAGAATCAAAATCGATACCGCTGTCAAGGATGTTTCTCAGTGTTTTCTCGTAGAATGTGACATCATGTGCGCCTTTACATCCCGGAGGAAGGTCCATCATGGTTACCACCACTTCATGGTTCATTCCGTACTTCTTGATACATTCGGATGAGTACATCAGATTGTTCACATCGTTGAGCGCATCAAAGTTTCTTACCGTTGTCGTGCCGTGTTTTGCGAACATTTTCGCAAAAAGATCGATCATCTCACGACTGCCCGTATCGAGCATCACTGTGTTGATACCGCGTGAGAGTACCTGAAGGTTTGCATCCTTCCCGACAATCTCCCTGAATCCGTCCATCATATCAAATGCATTTTCCTGAAGATAGAAAAAGAGTGACTGGAACCTTGCTCCGCCGCCAAACTCAAAGTGCGTAATACCTGCCTGCTTTGCAGCTTCTACAGCAGGAAAGAAATCATCCATAAGTACACGACCTCCAAAGACGGACTGAAATCCGTCCCTGAAAGTTGTATCCATAATATCTATATATTTTTTTGCCATTTACGATACCTTGCTTTGATTATTTGTTTTTTCGAAATTCAGTAACAGCAGCGATAATCGCAGCGACACGCGCTGACTCATCACTGCTAGAAGAAGAAGGAGCTGCAGGAGCTGCAGAAGGCTCTTCATCAGGGAAGTATTTTGAGATAATCTTTGCCTGAAGGTTAACGACCAGTACAAGTATATAAAGGAAGAGGAAAACAACTCCCATCCCCAAGACCATAAACTTGATACTTTCAACCAATAAATTTACTTCTGTTTCCATCATTGTCTCACTTTATAAGTAATATGCAATTTTAAAATAAATTAGCTTTTTATCAGGTAAAAATGCTTAATTTATCGACGTTTTCGGCTCCGATTCTTTTTGCGTGTTTCTTTTTGTTCACTTTCATACTCCTGCATCATGTCATCAACCTTTTCTTGGTCAAATCCTATCTGTGTACTGATGTGGGAGTGTTCCCTATCGATTAGCTGCGACAGAAGTTTTTCTAGCAGTACCTCCTGATCCATCTCATGAAGATGCGCCAGCAGTTTCGAAGCATTAGGGTTCAACGGAGCCTTTCTGACCTTTTCAGCTAGATACTCCATATCCGCTCTGTCGATCCCGGTATCATCTATGATCGTAGCCAGCTGCATCTGTGCGCCGACCTCTTTTTGGATACGCTGAAGCTCCTTGAACTCTTCGGTCGTTACCAATGTAATCGCCTGTCCGCTTTTACCCGCACGGCCTGTGCGGCCGATACGGTGGACATAGCTCTGGGGATCAAACGGGATGTGATAGTTGAAAACATGGCTGACACCTTTAACATCAAGGCCTCTTGCCGCAACATCCGTAGCCACCATGATCTTCGTCTCCCCCCTTCTGTAACCCTTGACAATCACTTCCCGCTCTTCCTGTTCAAGGTCGCCATGCAGTCCCCCTGCATTAAAACCAAGTGCCTGAAGGTGTTCGGTCAGCCTGTCCACCTCTCGTTTCATACGACAAAAGATGATACATTTGTCTGTCCTCTCGGTTTCAAGCAGTTTCACGATCGCATCGTCTCTCTGGCTCTCTTCTATCACATAATAGCGCTGTTCGATCACATTGTTGGCTGTCTCTTCTTCGTTGACCACCGAGATAAACTCAGGCTGGTAGAGGATATCTTCTGCCAACGCCTTAATCGGTTCGGGCATCGTTGCAGAGAAGAGGAGCGTTTGTCTGTTTTGAGGAATATACTCAAAAATCTCCTTGATATCATCAAGAAAGCCCATATCCAGCATCTCATCTGCTTCATCGAGTACAACAATCTCGGGATTGAATGTTTCGATCTTCCCTTTACGGTAAAGGTCTTTAAGCCTGCCGGGTGTAGCCACAACGACCTGCACCCCTTTGTGGATCAAGGCAATCTGCCTGCCATACCCTACGCCACCGTAAACGGTTAAGGTACGTATACCCGCGAAACGTCCAAGATGATAAAGCTCATCGCTGACCTGGGTCGCCAATTCGCGTGTCGGGGTGATGACCAGTGCTCGCTCACACTCCCCCTTTGCGATCTTATCCATCATAGGCAAACCGAAAGCAGCGGTTTTTCCAGTCCCGGTATGTGCCTGGCCGACCAGGTCAGCACCACTCTCGATGATTGGTATTGCGGATTGCTGGATCGGGCTCGGTTCCTTAAAACCAGCGATCTTCACACCTTTGAAAAGATCTTTGTGAAAATTGAAATCTTTAAATGTCATATTGTTAACCTTATTATCTGTCCAAAACATCGTTTGAACTTATAAAAATCCCCCTCAAGAGACTTCAATAAACCCAAACTAGATCACCAACAGCAGTATCCCCAAGAGGATCCTGTACCATCCGAATGCAACAAATGTAAAACGCTGCAGAAACACCAGAAAAAGTTTGATCGTCAGATAGGCCACGACAAATGCGGTGACAAAGCCTACAACAAACGCCCCCCAGTTGGCATCGGCAAACTCGCTGTAGTGTTTGAGCAAATCATATCCGCTCACCGCAGCCATCACAGGGATCGCCAACAAAAATGAAAACTCTGCCGAAGTTTTTCTATCCAATCCCACCAAAAGCCCGCCGATAATCGTCGCGCCGGCCCTGCTTGTTCCCGGTATCAAGGAAAATATCTGTGCAAACCCGATCCACAGTGCCTGTTTCATATTTACCTGTTCAACATTAGAGGTATGAGATCTCTCTTCTTTGTAGAATTTTTCTACGATCAGAAAGATGATGCCGCCGACAATAAACATCCATGCCACAATCTCCACACTAAAGAGTGTTTTTATCAAATCTTTGAAAATAAAGCCTACGACAGCCAAGGGGAGGAAAGCGATAAAAAGTTTTTGCCAGAGGGAAATTTTTTTGAAAGAGATTTTTTCTCTGTAGAGAAGCAGAACCGCCATGATCGCCGCAAACTGGATGATCACTTCATAGGCTTTGATCAGATGATTCTGGGAGACCCCCAGGAACTTACTGGCCACGATCATATGCCCGGTCGAAGAGATGGGCAAAAACTCCGTAAAACCTTCAATAATTCCTATGATTATCGCCTGAATAATATCCAAAAACCGTTCCTTATATCATCGAGCTGAAATAGCTCTCATCTTTTGCCAGCAGCTCATGGGGTGTGCCGCTGTCAACCACGCTGCCCTCTTCGAGTACATAGATGTACTCTGCACTTTTGATCGTGCTCAGTCTGTGCGCGATAGTGATCACTGTCTTCTCCTGCAGGAACTCCTGCAGTGCTTCAAAAAGCTTTTCCTCGGTATGTACATCCAGTGCCGACGTAGATTCATCGAAGATGACTACCCTTGGATCACTTAATATCATACGTGCAATGGCCACCCTCTGCCTTTGTCCGCCGGAGAGTTTGATGCCGTCTTTTCCCACCAGTGTCTCCAGCCCGTTTTCAAGACCGGCCAATACTGTATCAAGCTGTGCAATATGCAGTGCTTTTTTGATCGCCTCTTCACTATAGCGTTTGCCAAGTGTCAAGTTGAAGCGCATTGTATCATTAAAGAGTTTAGGATGTTGCAAGATCAGATGGATATTTTCGCGGATTGTCGAAAGTTGCAATCGTGTGTGCGGAATATCCCCGTAGATGATCTCTCCCCCCTCAAAGGGATAAAAACCGACCAGAATATTTGCCAACGTTGTTTTTCCTGAACCGCTGGCACCCACCAATGCGATCTTGGAACCGGCCGGAATATCCATATCTATATTTTTTAATATATTTTTCTCTTTCCTATAGCTGAAGGAGAGGTTCCTGACCCTGATCCCCAGTGTCTTGCATCCTTGAAACGGGTTTTCTATTTCTTCTATGCGTCTCTCCTGACCCAGTTCAAAGATAGTGTTGATACGTTCGCAGGCAGCATTGGCAGTAGAGAGCACATACTGAAAGTTGATAATATCCTGGGTTGGCGTCACCATCACCCACAGATACGAGAAGATCGCCAGCATCAACCCCACGGAAAGATCGGAGTATGCCACCGCCAGAATACTCACCGCCCTGAAGATCTCATAACCGCCCAAAAATACAAGATAAGAGAACTTGATCGCAGCATCACTCCTGTAGCCATAGGCAGTGGCATGCTCTTTAAGCTCCTTGGCTTTCATTTCAGCCTTCCCGAAGAAATACGCTTCTTTGTTGGCTGCACGTATCTGATGGAATAACTCCAGGGTCTCGGTCAATGCATCCTGAAAAACACCAACCGCTCGATTCTCCTCTTTTTTCAGCTTTCCGATATTTCTTGAGAGTTTGGCGGTAAAAAATACTACCAGAGGATTTGTGATAAGGATAAAAAGCGCCAGCTGCCAGTGGATCCAAAGCAAAACAATTGCAGAGA
>JAQUFB010000026.1:0-7282 GCA_028684885.1 Sulfurovum sp.
ATCGTAGGCAAAGAGCTGCATGACAAAGTTCTCCCGAAGCCAGGGGTCCAGCAGGCGTCCCTCCTCCTCTATCGGCAGGAGGGGAAACTTTTTCTGACACATCTGCGCAAAGATCCCGCTTCCTTTTTTCTCCGCATAGCCGTTGGCCCTGTAGAGTACGGTACTTCCCAGGCCGCAGCTGGGTGATTTGGATTTGAGGATGATCCCGCCCAGCGGTTGCTGTGCGATCTTCTCAAGTTCCTCTTTCGAGGTTTGCGTCAGCGCATCGGTCACATCTTCGGCGTTTTTATTCCTCTGTACGATGATACCGTCAGAAGTATTGACCAGCCGAATGGAGTCCCTGGGGGTTCCGAAGGCAAGATGCTCGGGGCAGAAAGAGACAAACTCCGCATACCTGCCCAGCATATCGGTGATAAAATCATCACGCTTGTGTCCGCCGTTGTGGCGTATCTCCTCTCCCAGCAGACATCCTGATACCGCTATCTTCATGGCAACTCCTTTTGAAATATTATAATATGAGAGGATTTGTAAAAAGTAGTCATGATCGTATCCTCTCCCTCAAACAGTCGGTAAAAACACCGTTGACCCCCCAACTGAAGAGTTCTTGCTGTCGCACAGGATCATTGACCGTATAGACATTCACAAAAAACCCTGCATCTCTTACGCGCTCGACGATCTCCCGGGTCGTGATCTTATCTTCAGGGTGATAGGCATCCACCTTCAAGGTGCGAAGATAGGGGATGAGGTCGTTTGGGTGTCTGCCTGCCTGCAGAGCAGCTGTGGGGATGGTCGGAGCATATGTCTTGCAGAGGGGAAGATAGTTGTGGTAAAAAGAGGATAGCAGGACCAGATGTTCGATCTGTGTCCTTTGGATAAGTGTGATGATCTTCTCAACGACTACCCCATCAGCAAAAACGTGTGAGATATCTTTGATCTCTATATTTAAAAAAAGTTGTGCCTCTTTGACAAAAGTGAGTGCCTTTTCCAGTGTAAGGAGCGGTGCATAGCGGCTGTCGAACCAGCTGCCGAAGTCCAGTTGCTCAAGCTCTTGCAATGCAAATTTAGAGACTCTCCAGGGAGCACGATCTTCAAAGGCTTTGATCGTTGATACATTGCTTGTACGGGCAAGTGTCTCATCATGGATGATGACCGGTACAAGATCCTTCGTCAGCTGCACATCGATCTCTACGAAATCACATCTGCCAACAGAGGAGACAAGGGCACTCAGGGTGTTTTCAGGTTTTCCTGAACGGTCGCCCCTGTGGGCTGCGATAAGGTTTGGTTTATTGAAAAGTTCCAGAAAGTCCATAATCTCTATTTTATCCAAAATAGGTCATGATGTAACTATGAAAAAGAGAAGTATCTATGCATGGGCACTATATGACTGGGCCAACTCTGCCTATGTCACTACGGTCATTGCAGGTTTTTTTCCCATTGTTTTCAAAGAGTACTTCAGTGCCCATGCCGATGCCACTGTCAGCACGGCACAGCTGGGTTTTGCAAACTCGCTGTCAAGCCTTCTTATCGTGCTTATGGCCCCGTTGCTCGGTGCGATCGCAGATGTGGGGGGATTGAAAAAGCGGTTTCTGTTTCTCTTCTCCTATCTGGGGATATTGATGAGTGTCGCACTGGCGTTTGTCGGTGAGGGGGCATGGGAAGCGGCACTCTTTATCTATATACTCGGCAATCTGGGGTTTATGGGCTCCAACATCTTCTATGACTCGCTTTTGCCTGCTGTGGCCAAAGAAAAAACGTTTGATGCTGTCTCGGGGCTCGGCTTCGCATTGGGATATCTGGGCGGGGTGTGCTTTTTGCCCTCAATGTCTGGATCGTTATGGATCCGGCATGGTTTGGTCTGGAGAGTACCATCGCTGCGGTCAAGGTGTCGTTTTTTTCTGTCGCAGTATGGTGGGCGCTCTTTTCCCTGCCGCTCTTTTTCTTTGTGAAGGAGAAGAGACCGCAGAGAGAGGCAGGTACAACCCGGCTCATTATAGAGGGATATCAGAGAGTGAGAGGAACACTCAAACGGGTTGCACAGTTTAAAGGACTGGTCTATTTTCTGCTTGCCTATTGGTTCTATATCGACGGCGTGGATACGATCATCCGTATGGCAGTGGATTATGGCATGGCGATCGGGTTTGAACCCAAAAGTCTGATCTTCTCACTGCTGATTGTGCAGTTTGTCGGTTTTCCTGCCACACTTCTTTTTGCCAAACTGGGTGAAAAGTGGGGGACGAAAAAGGCGATCCTCTTAGGGATAGGTATCTATCTCATTATCACACTCTGGGCAGGTGTGATGGAGGAGGTGCACGAGTTTTACCTCCTGGCGGTGATGATCGCAGTGGCACAGGGAGGTCTGCAGGCACTGAGCCGCTCCTACTATGCAAGGATGATTCCGGATGCCTATGCAGCGGAGTTTTTCGGGTTTTACAATTTTTTGGGAAAGACTGCTGCGATCCTGGGCCCGTTTCTTATCGGTACGGTTGCCCTGCTTACAGAGAGTTCACGGGCAGGGATTATCTCGGTTATGCTCTTTTTTATCATTGGCGGGATCCTGCTGCTTAGAGTGGATGAGAAGGAGGCAGCGAAAGAGGTAAAGTCCGCACTTCCCTGATCAGCCGTGAAGGGGATGCCGACGCATCTCTGTCTCTATCGCCTCTTTGACCCTCTCCGTCAGTTCATCATAGCTCAGCCCTTCGGGATAGATCGGTTCAAGGTACTTGACGACCACGGGCGAGGGCCTGGGGAAAAGCCTGCCGGCAGGCATGGACTCGAAGGTCCCGTCCAGAACGGTAGGAACGACAGGGATATTCAGCTCTACGGAGAGTATTGCAAAGAACTTTTTGAACTCCAAAAGCTCTCTGTCGCGTGATCTTGCTCCTTCGGGAAATACCACAAGATTTTGCCCCTTTTTGAGAGGGACGGCACTTTTCTGCACGGAGGCTTTCAGGTCTTTGTTGACATTGATCAGAATGGTTTGGGAGTTCCGTATGATCGGCTGCATCATCTTTGTACCGAAGACCATCTCAAAAGCCAGGAAGAATGTTCTCTTCAACACGCTGTAGGGGAGGGCGGCTGCGAGGATAAAGCCGTCGAGCATGCTCTGATGGCTGGGTGCGATGATGCACGGCGCTTTGGGGATATTCTCATCACCCGATATCCTGAGTGAAAAGTAGAGTCTGTAGAGGGGTAAAAAAAGTGTTTTGTAGATCATGACAGGCAAGGGGGAAGCGTGAAGGTCAAAATCGATCTTTTCTTCAAGGATTGCTCTCCAGTCGATATCGGCAAAAACGCGTTTCTCTTTTTTCTCTCGGACATAGCGGCTAAGCTCATGCATGACCATCATCTGCGAAAAACGGGCCTCATCGACAGTGACCCCGAAGCTCTCTTCTATGAATGTAAAAAGTTCTATATAGTTAAGTGAGTCAAGGTGAAGGTCAAGTTCCAGGTGTGAGGATGGCAGGATAGGCTCCGTAGTACGTGTCGAGAGAAATCTTTTGATCGTTTGATAGGCTTCATCCGCGGGTTCACTTTTTCTCTCCCTCTCCTGTGATCTCTGTTCATCCAAAAAGCGTTCAAGTTCGGCTCTGTGGATCTCCCCGTTGCTTTTTTTGGGAAGCGGGGATCGGACGATCTGGTACCCTTTGATCTTCTGGCTCTCTTTGGCTTTGATATTGTACAGTTCTACGGCATACCATCTGATCTCATTCTCGATGCGTATGAGCTTACGCTTCTTTGCTTCTTCAATATCGGGGTAGATCAGTGCAAAGAGTTGCCCATGGTGCATAAAGACCGCTACCTCTTTTACGACTTTTGAGAGCTTCAGTATCGTTTGTTCGATCTTGGGAATATCGATCTTTTTTGGAGAGTTCATACGCTTATGATATCTTTTTTTTGGCTTGATTTCACTTGATCTTTTTTGCTCAGCATACGTTCTGAAATGCCATTTCCTTGCCCAAAAAAAGCTTTTTGTAGGTCGGGTGTCCCCACCCCGATACTAGACATTGCAGTCCATCAACGGTTATTGTCGGGGTAGGGACACCCCGACCTGCGGGTAAAATGATGAATATTCCCAATCACTAAAGATTTCTGCCCGACAGGGTAGTATATGTTTACTCTTATGATACCATTTTTCTTATATTATTCTATTTTAAAATATGATATCATAAAGACAGAGAGCAGCATCCGTTGTGAAAAAAGTCTAAACGCAGGGGATGCATCCACAGAAAGGAAGGTATGAGATGAGCAACTCAGGAAGAATCGTTGTGGGGATAGACCCTTTTGCAAAATCGGAGACTATCGTGAAAAGAGCTTTTATGGTCGCGCGGGAGAGGGGTGCAGAACTCTTTTTCGTTTATGCGGTCAAAATACCCTGGTTTGAAACTCCGGACCTGTTTCGTCTAAAAAATGAATCAATAGATACGGATACGATCAGGCAGGATATGCAAAAAATGATCAAAAAGCTAAAACTTCCGGAGGGGGTTCCCTATTCTCTCCTGGTCAAAGAGGGGGACCCTGAAGAGACGATACTCTATCAGGCGAAGCTGATCAAAGCGGAGATGATCATTATCGGACCGCACAGAAAGGGCAAAAAAGCCTTATTCGGTACCACGGCGCATAAGATTGCCCATAGAAGTCATATCCCGGTCCTGGTAGTGAAAGGCCGATCCGAAGAGCCCTACAGGGAGGTTACTGTGCTTACGGATTTTGGAATGCACTCCAAATGGGGAGCACGCTATGCAAAAAAAACATTCTCTTCGGCCAAAATGAAAATCGTTCATGCCTATGAGCCGTTCTATGCCGCCGGTATCTATACCTCAAACGGTTATGGGTTTCAGGGGTTCGACAGTGAAAAGTACAGGCAGGAGGTCAAGTTGTCAGCCCAGGAGAGCCTCAATGCCTTCAAATCGGATCTGGGCGTTGAGAAAACCCAGCTGATCGAAGGGGGGATCGAAGTACGGAGAACACTGCTGGATTATGTGAAAAAGAATCCTTGCGACCTTTTGGTTATCGGATCAAGAGGAACCTCCGGCTTTCAGGCCATTTTGGGAAGTATGGCCTCGTATCTGCTTGCCGAAGCACCCTGTGATGTGCTGGTCTATGTTCTGAGCGAGTAGCCAAAAAAACGGTAGAGTCTTTTTGAAAATTTTTCGAGATTGTCCAAAATTCTGTGCAAAGCAAAATGCACAGCGATTGAAAAGTTCAGATGAAAAGGGTGTGCTCGATAAGAATTTTCAGGCCAATAAGGATCAGTACGATACCGCCCAGGAGTTCTGCTTTGCTTTCCAGAAAGGCACCGCCGTGTGCACCGAGCAATACCCCGGCATAGCTGAAAATAAAGGTAGTGAGTGCGATGATAACAATCGACAAAGCGATGGTCGGTTCCATCAGTGTCAAGGTAAAGCCTGCTGCCATGGCATCGATACTGGTGGCAACGGCTAGTATGAAGAGTACCTTGTTCGTAATGATGGAAACCTCCTCTTCCACCGGTTCGCCAAAACTCTCATAGACCATTTTTGATCCGATAAGCGCAAGCAGCACAAAGGCAATCCAGTGGTCGATGGACTCGATAAAACTTGAAAGGCCGACCCCGGCAAGATAACCGATAAGCGGCATAAAACCCTGAAAAAATCCGAAAAAGAGTCCGACTTTCACTGCCAGCTGTCTGTTGTCAACGGTAACCCGTTTGGCACCCAGTCCAAGGGATACGGCAAACGCATCCATACTCAATGCTACTGCCAGAATGATAAGTTCAAGCATTCACAAGCCTTTTTGGATGGCATCTTACACAAGGTCCGCTTTAAAAAAGCGGATATCCGGACATTTACTCTGTATCGCTGACCTTCCGGCCGGCATAGTAGTTGATCTTCCACCCCTCATCCTCTTTGGAGAAGTAGAGCACTTTCTCCCTGCCATCCTCCTTGAAGCGGACAGTCTGCCGTTCTGGTCCGTTTGAGTCAACAGAGCCGATCTCGATCCGGGGATTTTTCCGGCGCGATGCCAGCTCTCCTGAGAGCTTTTTCTCGACCTCCTTGAGCACTTCCGGCCTCTCTATCTCTTTGAGCTGGGATTTGAAGAGCGGGTCTTTCAGTGCCAGCCTCAGCCCGAAGCTTTCAAGCGTCATGAAGTAGGATTCCTGCATCATGCACTTTTTTACCTCTGCAAGGTTGCCGCTATAGAGCGCCTGATAGTAGGCTGCGACGATATCTTGAGGCTCTTTGGTCGGCATCGGTTTTACGCTCTCGAGATGGCAGTTCGGAAGGCATCCAGGTGGTTGTAGCTTCCCTCTTTCAGGTTATCAAAGACATTCACTACATCACTAGGCATTCCTTTTGCAGCCTCTTCCAGATCGTCGATATCTGTCAGCTCGATCAGCTCACCGATCTTGAGCGCATCCAGTCTTGACTCTTCCCCTGTAGCGACACAGGTATCATAGAGCTCCTGGAGTACAGGCAGTACAAATTCACCGACATGACTCTCATCCACACCGGAGATATCCACACCGTATTTTTCACAGAGTCCTCTTGCCGCGTCCATATGTCTCTGCTCCGAGATCTGGATAGAGGCAAAGGTGTTTTCATCTGTATAGATATTGCCCAGTGTGATATAAACATCTCTTGCCACCTTCTCTTCCTGATAGATAAAAAAGAGTTTGTCTTTCTGCGCTTCTGTCAAGGTTTGTGTCGATGAGCCGTTTCTTGGCCCTTTTGCATACACTGAAGTTGAGAGCAGTGCCGCACCGCCGATACCTGTCATCATGACCTTCGAGAGGAAATTCCTTCTGTTGTTTACTTCTATTTTTCTTCCTTCTTTTTTGTTTTGTTTTGTTTATAACAATGATAAGTATAGATTTTAAGTGTTAATTATCTGTTAAATGTCTGACCTTGTTTTCTCCAATTCACCAACTTGCTTTTTCTCTTGATATCATCTTTCTGTTTTCTATCGGCGAACTTATTATTCTTACAACTATTGTAGTATAATCAATTTATATCAGCTCTTAAGGGCAACGTATGGAAGTCTCGCTCTTTGATTTGAGATCAGGTGAAAAGGCAATGATCGATCCCCCGAAGGTTTGAGGAGATATCTGTAGCGTGAGGAGAGAAGGAGGAGAAATGAAAAAAAAGCTGATAAAAAGTATGCTCTATCTTGCAGCGGTGATCGGTCTGCTTTTCGCCGTACTTGTGCTAACAGGATACTGGGATGATAATGATCACTATGAGGGGGTAGCCTACGGAAACGGCAGGATTGAGACAACACAGGTGGATATCACCGCGAAGTACGG
>JAQUFB010000026.1:7382-17592 GCA_028684885.1 Sulfurovum sp.
TGATCGGTCTGCTTTTCGCCGTACTTGTGCTAACAGGATACTGGGATGATAATGATCACTATGAGGGGGTAGCCTACGGAAACGGCAGGATTGAGACAACACAGGTGGATATCACCGCGAAGTACGGAGGAAGGCTCACGGAGATCTATGTGCATGAGGGGGATATGGTCGAAAAGGGCCAGCTGCTGGCCGAGCTTGATACCCGAGAGCTGGAGGCACAGTACAGGGTCGCGCTTGCCGGAGTAGAGCAGGCAAGGGAGAACAAGAAGTATGCCCAGGCGGTTGTGGCGCAAAGAGAGATCGATCTCCAGCAGGCAAAAAGAGACTATTTACGAAGCAAAACACTCTTTGAAAGCAAAAGTATCGCGCTGGTTCAGCTGGAGAAGGATGAGACAGAGTATCAAAGGGCAGAAGCGGGCCTGATGGCAGCCAAAGCCCAGGTGACGAACGGTGAAGCCGCGATCAATGCTGCCAAAGCCCAGGCAGAAAGCATCAAAGTGCAGCTGGAGGAGAGCAGACTCTACTCTCCCGTGAAAGGAAGGGTGCTTTACCGCCTGGCAGAAGAGGGGGAAATGGTAGGAAACGGCGGAAGGGTTTTGGTCGTACTCGACCTGATCGATACCTTTATGACGATCTTCCTGCCGACCTCCCAGGTCGGGCGTATCGATATCGGTTCTGAGGCACGGATCGTTCTGGATGCGCTGCCAAATATTGCAATACCTGCAAAGGTAAGTTTTATCTCTCCCGAAGCACAGTTTACCCCCAAAGAGATAGAGACGGCAACAGAGAGGGAAAAACTGATGTTCCGTGTCAAAATAAAAATAGTGCCTGAACTCTTGCAGCGACATCTGGAGAAGATCAAGTCCGGATTGCCGGGTGTTGCCTATGTAAGAGTTGATGAAACGATGCCTTGGCCGGAGTCATTGCGTATGAAAGACAGTAACGGTTCAAGGCCATGACCCCTGTAGCCGCTCTGGATCAACTCACCCACCGTTATGGGGATACGATAGCGGTAGATGATGTCAGTTTGGAGATACCTTCCGGTTGTATGGTCGGACTGATCGGTCCGGACGGGGTGGGGAAATCGACCATCCTGGCACTGATCTCGGGGGTGAAAATCATACAGGAGGGATCGGTCAAGGTTTTTGGCGGAGAGATGCGCTCTCAGCGCCATCGTAACAGGATCGGTCCCCGGATCGCCTATATGCCCCAGGGGCTCGGGAAAAACCTCTATATGTCGCTCTCTGTGGAGGAAAATGTCGATTTTTTCGGCCGCCTTTTCGGACAGGAGAGGGCCGAGCGCCGGGCAAGGATCGACGAACTGCTCCGAAGCACAGGGCTTGCCCCTTTCCGTGACCGGCCCGCAGGCAAGCTCTCGGGAGGGATGAAACAGAAACTGGGACTCTGCTGTGCGCTGATCCATGATCCCGATCTTCTGATCCTGGATGAGCCCACTACAGGGGTGGACCCCCTCTCCCGCCGCCAGTTCTGGGAGCTGGTAGAGCGCATGAGGAAGCGCCGGGAAGGGATGAGCGTGATCGTTGCCACCGCCTATATGGAAGAGGCGGAACGTTTTGACTGGATCGTAGCGATGGATGAGGGAAAGCTGCTGGCTGCCGGTACGCCGGATGCGCTGCACCAAAAGACCGGCACGGAGAATCTCGACGATGCCTTTATCGCACTGCTGCCCGAGTCAAAACGCCGGGGGTACAAAACCCTTGTCGTACCGCCGCGAAGCAGTAACCCTCCTGAAAATGGGAACGGGGAAGAGGCGATCATCGCTGAAGGGCTGACGATGCGTTTTGGCGACTTTACCGCGGTAGATGAGGTGAGTTTCGGCATAGAACGCGGTGAGATCTTCGGCTTCCTCGGCTCCAACGGCTGCGGCAAAACCACGACAATGAAGATGCTCACCGGCCTGCTCAATCCCAGCGAGGGGAAAGCATGGATCTTTGGACAGCCGATAGATGCGCAGGATATGGCTGCGCGCAGCCGTGTGGGTTATATGACCCAGGGCTTTTCGCTCTACTCGGAACTCACGGTGAGGCAGAACCTCAAGCTGCATGCGCAGCTTTTTCACCTTCCCGATCACGCAGTAGGGTCCCGTGTGGAGGAGATGATAACTCATTTCGGACTGGAACACTACCGTGACACGTTTGCCTCGGATCTCCCCCTTGGTATCAGGCAGCGTCTCTCCCTGGCGGTAGCGGTAGTGCACAAGCCGCAGATATTGATCCTGGATGAGCCTACTTCGGGGGTCGATCCTGTCTCACGCGACCGTTTCTGGGAACTCCTTATCGGCCTCTCCCGCAATGAAGGCGTGACGATCTTCGTCTCGACCCATTTTATGAATGAGGGGGAGCGGTGTGACAGGATCTCGCTGATGCATAAGGGGAGAGTGCTGGCAAGCGGCACTCCGCAGGAGCTGATCCGTTCCCGCAACAAAGAGAACCTCGAAGAGGCCTTCATCGATTACCTTGAAGAGGCTGAAGGAGGCACGGAAGAAGAGACAGGCACGCAGAAAGCGCTAGCTTTCTCCCCTTCAAAACCTCAAAACCGTTTTTTCAGTGCGCTGCGGCTGCTGGGGTATACCTACAGGGAATCCCTGGAACTCATCCGCGACCCGGTACGGCTGGTCTTTGCGCTATTCGGGACGATCCTGCTGATGCTGACACTGGGGTATGGGATCAGCATGGATGTGGAGGATCTGCGTTTTGCCGTGCTGGACCATGACCGGACACCGGAGAGCCGCTCCTATAGCGAGAATCTTTCGGGTTCACGCTATTTTCTCGAACAGCCCTCTCTCCGTTCCTCTTCAGAGCTTGACAGGCGGATGCGCAGCGGGGAGATCTCGCTGGCGCTTGAGATCCCGCCGGGATTCGGAAAAGAGATGAAACGGGGGAAAACGGTAGAGATCGGGGTATGGATCGACGGGGCGATGCCGTTTAGGGCCGAGACGATCCTTGGGTATGTCAGGGGAATGCACTATGACTATATACTTGGGCAGGCAAAAGCGCAGCTGGGATATACCCCGGCACTCTCCGCAGTGAACATCGAGATGCGCTACCGCTACAATCAGGATTTTAAGAGTATCTATGCGATGGTGCCGGCGGTCATTCCTCTGCTCCTTGTCTTTATCCCCTCCATCCTGATGGCACTGAGTGTCGTGCGCGAAAAGGAGCTTGGTTCCATCACCAACTTTTATGCCACGCCGGTAACGCGGCTGGAGTTCCTGCTGGGAAAACAGCTTCCTTATATCGTCCTCAGTATGGTCGGCTACATTGGATTGGTCGTTCTGGCCGTGACACTCTTCGGGGTACCGCTGAAAGGGAGTTTGTGGACACTGAGTCTGGGCGCTTTGCTTTTTGTGACGGCGACCACGGGCCTGGGGCTTCTGATGTCCTCCTTCGCCAAGACGCAGATCGCCGCGCTGGCTGCGACAGCGATCTTCACGCTGCTGCCGACAGTGAGCCTCTCGGGACTGAATGAACCCGTCAGTTCGCTTGAAGGTCCTGCCGCCTTCATCGGCAACATCTATCCGGCAACCTATTTTATCAATATCAGCCGCGGTGTTTTCAGCAAGGCGCTTGAGTTTGGTGATCTGGGCCGGGACTTTGCCGCATTAGCGGCTGCGGTTGTGGTCATCACACTGCTGAGCATCCTGGCACTCAAAAAGCAGGAGGTCTAAATGAAAAGATCTCTTCTCAATATCTACCGTCTTGGGATCAAAGAGCTGCAGAGCCTGTGGCATGACAAGATCATGACGATCCTGATCCTCTATACCTTTTCTATTGCCATCTACCTTGGTGCCACTGCCACCTCTTCGGAACTCAACAAAGTCCCGGTTGCTTTTGTCGATGAGGACCGCTCCGCACTCTCTGCGCGCATTATCGGGGCCTTTTACAAACCGCGTTTCCTTCCTCCCGATATGATCAGTGCGGAGAGGGTGGACTACGGGATGGATAAGGGGATATACACGTTTGTCGTGACGATCCCGCCCTCGTTCGAGAAGGAGGTACTTCAGGGCAAACACCCCGCGGTGCAGCTCAATATCGATGCGACTCGTATGTCGCAGGCGGGTATCGGCGCGGGGTATATCCAGCAGATCATCAACGATGAAGTCAGTACTTTCCTGGAGGGAACCTCCGGCGGTACCCAACTTCCGGTGGCGCTTGTGACCCGCATGAAGTTCAACCCCGCTTTGGAGAGTTCGTGGTTCGGCAGCGTGATGGAGTTTATCGAGCAGGTCTCACTGCTTTCTATCATTCTTGCCGGAGCCGCACTGATCAGGGAGCGTGAACACGGTACGCTGGAACACCTGCTGGTGATGCCCCTGGGTGCTGCGGAGATCATGATCTCCAAGATCTGGTCCATGGGTGCGGTCGTGCTGCTGGCCGCGGCACTGTCGCTGGAGTTTGTTATCAAGGGGATACTGGATGTGCCTATCGCAGGCTCTGAGGGGCTCTTTCTGTTCGGAGCGTTTTTGATGCTCTTTTCGACGACCTCCATGGGGATCTTTATGGGGACGGTTGCCCGGTCGATGCCGCAGCTCGGGCTGATCATCATTATCACCATTCTGCCGCTTCAGATACTCTCCGGGGCGATCACCCCGTTTGAAAGTATGCCGCAGGCACTCCAGTATCTCATGCTGCTGATGCCCACAAGCCACTTTGTCAGTATGTCCCAGGCGGTACTCTACCGTGGTGCTGGACTGGATGTCGTATGGCTGGATATGCTCTGTATCTTTGTAATCGGAATGTTCTTTTTTCTTTTTTCTCTTTCCATCTTTAAAAAAAGTCTGAGTTAATTGAATATAATGCGCTTTAAAGTAATCATCAAGGAGAGGGAAAACCATGCAATCCCATAATAGTATCAACGACAGAAACGTTTCGGTCTCTGTGTCAGGAGCAGGCGGAAGCGGTGCGGTCACGGCAGGATTGATCCTGCTGAAGAGTATGGCTAATGCCGGTTATTACGGATATATGACACGATTTTCCGGCCCGCAGATCCGCGGAGGGGAGTCCGCTGTGGTATTGAATTTTTCAGACGCTCCTGTAGAGCGTTCCGCCCGGAGCAGCGATATCCATTTTGCGCTGGACTGGCACGGATTTGAACGTTTTAGTGATGAGATCCCCCTGAACTCCCAAAGCTGCGTGATCTTCGACAACAGTCATGATGCCCTGCCGGACAGTGTCGCATCCACGGGCGCGAAGATCATAGAGGTCAACCTGAAGGATCAGGCAGATCAGCTCAAGGGAAGCCGCCCCAACGCATTTGCCATAGGGATTGTTGCCTCTCAGCTCGGACTGCCTCTGAATGCTGTGTTGGAAGCATTGGAGCAAGTCATGGAGAAAAAAGGGGGAGAGATCTTCCGGACTGCCTCCGAAGCGGTCGGGAGAGGCTATCGACTTCTTGAGAGAGACGCTGCCCCGCTTGAGAATTGGAAACCTGTTTCGCATACACGGTGGAATATCAGCGGAAATGAAGCCTGCGCACTGGGTGCCTTGCGTGCCGGTGTCAAGTTTGCCGCGGCATATCCTATCACTCCGGCCAGTGATATCGTAGAGTATCTTGCACCCCGTTTGGAAAAATACGGCGGCAATGTGATGATCGCAGAAGATGAACTTGCCGCGATGAATATGGTCATAGGCGGTTCTTTCGGCGGCAAACCTTCCATGACGGCTACATCCGGTCCGGGTTTTTCACTGATGATCGAAGCGATGGGACTGGCGATAGCCAGTGAGGTCCCGGCACTGGTGATCAATGTGATGCGCGGAGGGCCTTCGACGGGGCTTCCTACCAAGTCGGAACAGACCGATCTCAATCAGGTACTTTTCGGGATGCACGGTGAAGCCCCGCATGTCGTGGTCGCTCCTCTGAGCATCGGAGACTGTGTGGTGACGACACAGTGGGCAGTGGGACTGGCAGAACATCTGCAGACGCTTGTCGTGTTGGTTTCCGATCAGAGGCTCGGCCAGTCTCGTGCGATTATTGATGCTGTCCCCTCTCAAACATTTGATTTGAAAAGGAAGATACTCCCGGAGCAGGATGGGAAGGGATCCTATCTGCGTTATGCTGTTACACCCGATTTCATCTCGCCTATGGCAATTCCCGGCAATGCCGCAGGCAGATACACTGCGGACGGGCTGGAACATACTGTCTCAGGAAAGCCTTCATCCATGGCTTCGGACCATCTTCAGCAATTAAAAAAACGCGAAGCGAAAGTGACACAGTTTGACTATGGGAGGATGTGGGCAGAAACGTGTTTTCAGCAGGAGAGTGCAGAGATCGTTGTCCTGACATGGGGGTCTGTCTATCACAATACAAAAGAAGCAGTTTCTGAACTTTATCATGAGGGCTCTCCTGTAGCGCTTTTGGGATTGAGACTCCTGATGCCGCTGCAGACGGAAGCGATCCAAGCGTTCTGTGAAGGGAAAAAGGTGATCGTTGTCGAACAGTCCTATTCGGGGCAGCTCTACCATTATCTGCAAGGGCAGGGGGCGATCGATGCCTCGGCATTGACATTGGCAAAACCGGGGCCTTTGGTACTGGGCAGTGATGAGATCAAAGCATTTATCAAGGAGGCGGCAAATGATTGATACAGCCGGAGAAAAGTTGAGTCCTGAAGACTATTTGTCTGATGTGCGTCCTGTCTGGTGTCCCGGATGCGGGCACTATTTTGTACTTCGTGCACTGACCCAGGCTTTGGCGTGGCTCAGGATACCCAAAGAACAGATCGGGTTGGTTACCGGAATCGGTTGTTCTTCAAGGATCTCCGCATATGTCGATGCGTACGGGTTTCATGGCGTGCATGGCCGGGCTTTGGCATTGGGGGCCGGATTGAAAGCCGTGCGTCCCGATATGAATGTCATTGTCGCGGGCGGAGACGGGGATGGTTACTCGATCGGGGGAAACCACTTTTTGCATGCCTGCAGGCGCAATATGGACCTGACCTATATCGTCATGGATAACGAGGTGTACGGTATGACAAAAGGGCAACCCTCTCCTACTACGGAACCTGACTGGCAGAGCAAACTCGCCCCTGAAGGGACGGGTATCAGACGCTTCAATCCTCTCGGTATCGCTTTGGCTTCCGGAGCGAGTTTTATCGCCAGAGGATCGGCGGGAGATCAAAAAGGGTTAAGCAGACTGATTGTAGAGGCGATTGAGCATAAGGGGTTTTCTCTCGTTGAGATAAAAACGCCCTGCGTGACTTTCCGGCCGGAAGAGAAAGCGTGGTATAAGAGCATGCGCAAGATCGCTATCGAACCGACAGACGATATGATACTGGCTGCGCAACGGATACACGGGAGTGACGGGTTTGATACGGGCATTTTTTATCAGGCTGACCTGCCTGTCTTTCAGCCCCATTTTACAGAAGAGAAATCGATAGAAGATTTTGAAAAGGAGTTTGAAGTATGAATCCGTCTTTACCAAACGATCCGGCATTTGCAGAAGTTTTGAGCATCATCAATGAGATGATCGAAGAGACGGTGTACCATACGGAGACCTTTGCGCATGCACTGCAAATCCATCGCAATCCCAAAGCCGCAGAGGTTTTTTTGCAGGCAGTTGAGCAATTTGAAACTGAGCGGAAAATCCTCGACAGGTATGCTCAGGGGATAGTGCTTTCCTCTAATCCTCCGTGGGAATCGCCTCACGCGGTCTATACCCATCCCGCACACGTATTGATGGATGCACACTATCTGATAAGCGAAGAAGAAGCATGGAAGGTCATTGAGAAAATCGTTCAAATACATCAGCGCGTTTATCTGCAGTTCAACAAGGAAAGAGGAAATGAGAGCGTGATCAGCCTGACGACAGAACTCATCACCCATTGTGACCAGTGCGGCAAAGTATAAAACTCAGACGATAAAAAGGGCCGAATGTTTTAGCCCCACCGGAAGTCCGGGAGATCGCAAAGTTGGGCTGCACCGATGCGAGAAAACCTAGTGGGATATCATAGGTGTCCCGGATTGAGCGTTGATCACTCCTGCGTTTTGCAGAGTGCTTCGATCTCCTCTTTGAATTTTTCCCTGTATTGTTCTATCTGGAGCAGAAACTCTTGTCTGTATTCCCTTGGTTCGAGGATCTCGATATGCGGGAACCATGACTTGATCTCCGGGTCTATGTCAAAGTAACTGCTGATGGTGGATGTGACAAGAAGAGAGCCGTCCTCCTGTATGGTATGTTTCTGATCGGGAAAATGGTTGCGTCTGGTAAATATCTCCGCGACATGCGCCGAGACTTTTAGATGCACATCGAACTGCGCTTCTCCGATGACGGAAAGGGCAGAGTCCGCCTCTTCAAGGTGCTGATCTATCAGTGCATCGGGCATGGTGTGTTTGTGTTGAAGATCGACTTCGACATCATCGATAAATTCAAGCATCCATGTTTTGTAGGGGCTTGAGGTATGCTCCTCTTTGTCTTTCCCGTAGAGATACCAGATACCGTCGAAGTTTACCAGCCGGTAGGGCTCCACATGGTAGTCCCTCCCTTTGTAGCGGAAGATGATGACGGCATCCTCCAGTATGGCATCCTCAAGGAGTTCTATCTCCTCCTTGTCGGTGTTGAGCTTTTCATACTCTTCGGGTTTGACATAGTAGGCGGTATTGACTTTTCTCAGTTTGAGGTCATCGACGACTTCATCATGGTGCCTGGAGATGTCGGTAAGCCCTTCGAGGACCTCTACTGCGAGTTTGAGATAGACCTTTTTTTCTATCTCTATGGCAGCATGGTCTATCGGGCTCCTGTGATCCACTATCGTGTAGTACCCTTTTTTTATTTTGACAAGCTCTACCCCTTCGACATAGTTGGCTCTGAGATCATCATAATAGTTCTGTATGGTTTTCATATCGCAGCCCAGATGATCAGCCAACTGTCTGGAACTGTACCCCTGCGGATTGCTTTTGAAGTATCTGATCATCTTGTCTATATTTTGCTGTTTAGTGGACTTTTTCATGCTTTCTCCCGGTTTTATCGATTGTACTGCATTGTAGCGAAAGTTATTTTCGTTTTAACTTTTGGGCAGAGAGGAACAGGTATCAGCCCTCCAAACACTTTACACACTTTTTTCCTAAGCCGTTTTTAAGCAAAACCCGCTGAAATCTCCTGTTTCGGGGGATCTCCATTTTTCTTAAACGAAACTAAAAGTTTGTAAACCTCACTTTTTACGCTACCGGGCAGAACGGTTTACGAACTTTTATTTTATCTTAAGTTTCAAGGTGCCTGTTTACGGGCTTTGCAGAGACCCCGAAAATGCAAAAGTTTGTAAACCTGCCGTTTTTTTGAAAATATCAAAACGGTTTACAACATTTTTTCGGCCCGGAAAGCCCGTAAATAAGGGAGGTGGTGGTAAAATGTGGCAGTTGCGGGTTTTTCAGACCATGAGGTTTACAAACTTTTGCGCAAGTTCCCTAAAAACCTGCTGTTGCGTATGACCGAAAAAGAAAGAAAAAGCAGTAAAGTGCTATACTACGTCTGTTCCGCGGGTTCTGCCCGCGGAGGTAATTTCGAGACTTGTTTGTATGTTAGCCATTGAGTAGACTCGAAGGGTTCCGCGGGTTCTGCCCGCGGAGGTAATTTCGAGACCATATTCCTCTTTTAATTCTGTATATTCCTTTAATATTTTGTTCCGCGGGTTCTGCCCGCGGAGGTAATTTCGAGACCATGTTTATGATTGCTTTATATGTTTGTTCTTCTGTTAAGAAGATGTGTTCCGCGGGTTCTGCCCGCGGAGGTAATTTCGAGACTATCAAGTGCATTTGATAATTTGTTAGCTATCTGAGGTTCCGCGGGTTCTGCCCGCGGAGGTAATTTCGAGACTCGCCATACTGTCCCTTGATCACAGTAATCTTGATACTTGTTCCGCGGGTTCTGCCCGCGGAGGTAATTTCGAGACTCTTCTTCAAAACTATATCTTGAATATACCTCCGTTGTTCCGCGGGTTCTGCCCGCGGAGGTAATTTCGAGACAAACTCCCCAAGACGTGCAGTGAACGGGTTACCACGTTCCGCGGGTTCTGCCCGCGGAGGTAATTTCGAGACCTTTTTTTCTTTTTTGGATTAGAAGAAACAAAAAATTTGTTCCGCGGGTTCTGCCCGCGGAGGTAATTTCGAGACGCACCTATTTGAAGCTGTGCTCTCTTTTCCCAGTTTTCTTTTCGTTCCCATCGTCTGAGAGTGTGAAAGAACTGCTTTTTTTACCACTG
>JAQUFB010000026.1:17692-22274 GCA_028684885.1 Sulfurovum sp.
TGTTCCGCGGGTTCTGCCCGCGGAGGTAATTTCGAGACGCACCTATTTGAAGCTGTGCTCTCTTTTCCCAGTTTTCTTTTCGTTCCCATCGTCTGAGAGTGTGAAAGAACTGCTTTTTTTACCACTGTCATCCTGAACTTGCACCCCAAGGGTATTTCCTACGGGCATTCAGGACCTCATCGAATAACAACGCAATTTAGGGGATTCTGAATCAAGTTCAGAATGACGAACACCTATTTTTCTTCTCGTACCTATCGTCTCGATGGGAATGCATACTGCGACAAGAACCACAAATGCGACTATGCATTCCCAAGCCGGAGCTTGGGAACGAGAGGTAAATAGGATGTCCCGCGGGTTCTGTATTAGGGTTCAATTTATTATTACGAAATTATTTTTCGCCAACTTTTGACATACTTCCCTGTACAAAACAACACAAGGAAGAGAATGATGAAACATTACTTACACATGACTTTGGTTTTAGGCGCGGCTGCATGGCTGGCGACAGGGTGCGGCGGTACGCCAAATACGGATGCTGAGGCGGCGGTTCCAATAGAAAACGATACGCTTGAGGCCCGCAGTATCACACCGGTAGATACGCGCAATGCGCACTATTACGGCGAGTGTACTTATAAAGACGGTTCGGTGATGCCTGTACTGGTCGCTTCTGAGGATCCTGTGAACGATGCAGTAGTATTTGTCTACTATATCGATGCCTGGGGTATGCAGACCGTTTTCAGCGCACCCAACAACAACGGATCGGTCTACTGGGTGGAAAAAGATGCGGGCGGGACGCTCAACCCGGACTGGTCCTGGGAGTTTGGACTTAGCGAAGACCAGAACTACTACACAGGCACAGTCAATGAAGGTACGGCGTTTGAATGCAGCCTTTCAGCAGGAAAAGATGCAAGGACGAGAAGCGAACTTGAAGCGATGGTGAACGAAGATATCACGGAGCCTGTAACTGTGCCGCAACGTATCTCTCTTGCCGGGACGACATGGAGCGTATGCAACAAACTCGGTACCGGATCGACGAAAAACATTCTTACCTTTGATGAAACGGGCTATACAAAGCGGTTCACCTCGTATAAAAACACGACCACTTGCGCCTTATCGGGACTCCGGGTTGAAAATATCATTACATATACCTACACGCTCGGAGATATCGTCCTCGCATCGGACGGGAAGGAAGCCTATGCGTTTGACAGGCTGACAACCAAATTTGAAGACATCAAAGGCTCGGGCGGGTATGACGGTAACGTAGGTGAAAAGTTTTATACGATGGTGCGCCTTGAGGGGGAATCCAAACTCAAATTTGCCCACTATACCGACTACTACAGTGGCACGGATGAGGGGACAAGTCCGCAGATGCGGCTTGAAAACATGGATCACGAGGACTATTTTTTTAAACAGTGACACGGATGCGGCAAGGCAAAGGCTCTCTTTGCCGTATCTTTTCTTACTTCTGCAAGCAGCATGTAAGAGACTCTATGGATTTGCCACCCTCTTTGAATACCCCTTCTTTTTACACAAAACTTCTCTACAGATCACGCGATCCGTATCGGCTAAAAATATCAAAAAACAGCAGATAACGAAAACTTTTTTCGCTTCATTATGTGATACTTCTCTTGTCATAAAACAGATACAAAAAAGGGAAAAAGATGAAAATATTGACACAAACCACATTGGTACTGGCGGCTGCTTCAACACTCTTTACGGGGTGCAGTCTGGAGGAGGCGCTGGTAGATGAGAGCATGGAGTATGACAGCGGCAGCGGAAGTACAGGGAGCGACAAAATGACGCTGAGCAAGACCGGAGAGGGGTTCCTGGTGACCTGGACGAAAAAGTCTGGGACCTACGGAGAGGTGATCTACACAGATGACCTGAACAAAGAGAGGGGGAACGGCTACCCGCTGACAGCCAATGCGGACGGTACCTATATGATGCCGTGTACGCTGGTAGAGAGCGACAGCGAAGGGGCGAGGTTCAGTTGTGCTCCGTCCAACGTCAGTAACAGCAAAAGTGTCTATCTGAAAACAGGTGTGAGCTACAGCTGGCTGGTCAGTACGGGCTTTGACCATACCCATGGGGAAGTAGGGGGGAGCACGCTCTACAGTGGCGGCGAGCTGATAGTAGAGTAGGGACAGGCCCCGCATTGTATAAAGGAGTATAGAGATGGAAGTGATGATAGTCGCGGCTGTGCTTGGTGCGATCGTGCTGGTGGTGTGGCTGAGCAGAAAGCTCAATGCCTACAGTATCGAGGAGTACGGGTATCAGCCGATAGGGTTTGCCACCATATTTCTGGCGATGATCCCTTATGTGCTTATCGTGGCGGGAGTGATCTTCAAAGACAATGACCCTGCCAATATGGAGTGGGCGGTCACTTTTGCAGTGATGAGTGTCATCGGGCTTTTCAAATGGATCGCCCGCCACAGCGACTCCAAAGTGGCGCTGGGCGCTACGGTACTGCTGCTGATCACGGGACTGCCTGCACTGCTGCTGCTGATCTCTTTGATGAGCCGGGACGGGGACAACTACTACTATTATGATGACTGATGATGACTGCATTTTTGCAGTAATGAATACTATAAAAAAGGAAAAACAATGAAAAAGGGCATGAATACAGCACTTATAGGCTTGGTCCTCACGGGGCTTCTGGCAGGATGCAGCGACGGCTATGAGATGAAAGATCCCGACCTCGGGTACGATATGCCGGCACCGGGAACAGGCAGCGAGAGTGAGCAGACAGATACGCCGGTCGACTCAGGGCAGGTGACAGAAGATATCTACAGGGTAGGCGATATCTATTGGCAGGATGCCGATGAAGAGGTGAGCTGGGCCTATATGCACGAGTACTGCGAGAATCTCTCTCTGGGCGGATATACGGACTGGAGGCTTCCGACATTGGCAGAGTATCGGGAGCTCTACCCGGTGAAAGAGGAGCTGGCTTTCGCCTGGTCTGACGAGAACTATATCTTCTGGACGGGAGATGAGTTTGTCGCCAACGGAGAAGAGCGTATCTCCATGTTCAATATGGCCAACGGCCTCTCACCGACCTACTATGTGGACCGTATCGATCCTGAGTTTCCATGGGGTATACGATGTGTCAGAGAGGCAGAGTAACAGAGGTAAAGAAGGGAGGTAAATCATGAAGAGAATATTTTTAACCCTATGGGTATTGACACTGATGAGCAGCGCTGACTATGAGATCTACACAATGATGACAAAAAAGATCGGCATCCCGGTCACTAAAGAAGAGCTCTTCTTCGGAGAACTCGGCGATTTTTCAGAAAAGATGGAGGAGATCGGCAAGTCGATCACTGCCCATGGCGCAGAAGGGGCATTGATCGGACTCTCGGCAGGTTCGGAATCCCTGGCAAAAGGCATCATGGAAGATGGAATGAAAAGCGGACTGGCAGGGCTTGGTATCGGTATCGTGATCGGTGCATTGGATGCCCCTATCATGGAACTGTATGCTGATCAGAAGATCATGCAGGTCCTTCGGGTGGTTGACAGCAAGGGGAACGTTGCGTATGAAAAACGTTTTATCGTATGTGACAAGCACCCCTCATTAAGCCTGGAAGAAGCAAGAAAAATCATTGAAACAGAGGTGAAATAATGAAGAAAACAGTACTGACAATAGCTGCCCTCGGGCTCATGACACTTTTCTCCGGATGTGCAAAGCCGGTTGCCCGTGGAGATCTTGGAACAGTCAAATACGAGATCAGCGAATACGAAGAGGGGTCCTACTCTGTGTATTTTTCCAAAAGTTCTTTCAAGCTTGATGGGACAGCGGAAGCCTTTGGGAAGCATGTCAAGTTCGCACTGCGTGTTGCTGCGCTCGAAACCAAAAAGAGGGGGTACAACTATTTTGTGTTGGACAATGTCAATATCAACAACCTGAGAGGCTTTCCACTTAATACCACCGATGACCTGATCAGGTATACGACAAAGTCGATCAGAAAAGACTCTTTCTCCTACACCGATATCGGTAGAAACAAGCGAGGCTACTTCTGGAACAGTGGCGTACGTTTGGTCTTCAGGCCAGTGAAAGATGCAATGGCGGACAGCGTCATCTCCGTATGGTCTGTTGAACAGACGCTCAAGGATACCCGGCAGATATAGGTCTCTGCGATGAGGCTTCGGTCTCTTTTATGTTTACCTGGGATACAGCACTGCACCGTACATTTGGCTTGTGGGTCCCCTTCTGCCCGGAGGAAATGACCTTGGATGCAGGATTGAGGATGAGGTATGGTTATATGTTTATCAAATTGAAACCAAAACAACTCCCAAGGGTACGTAACCACGCACCGAAATAGAGGATTGGATAGGTCCAATAAATTTCCTTTATTTTAAAAGAATAAATTTCCCCTTATGCGCTTTGATGTCATCTATGGGATTGTGTGGCCATGCAGTGGTGCAGCACAACAGATACGATGCATGGCTAAACTTTATTGAGATCAGGTTCTCAACCCTTCATCTGCTTTTCTCTGTTTTCCAGCGAATTGATCCGGAGATTTGTAAATATCTTTAGATTTTTTATCGTTATTTACATACCGTTAGTCTAGGTCATATACAATACATA
>JAQUFB010000107.1 GCA_028684885.1 Sulfurovum sp.
AGCTCTATTATTCGCCTTTTTTCGGTCTTTTCGTCCGAAATGCAGGGTCAATACTCCTCGATCGCGAAAAGGCGCAGATGAGCGGATTTTTTGCAGAGGTGAAAAAGGGGGTGCAGGAGGGGCATTCTATTTATATCTTTCCCGAGGGAACACGAAGTAAAAGCAGTGCACTGGGAAAGTTCAAAGAGGGTTCCCGTATCATTGCCTTGAAAAACAGATTGCCGATATTGCCGGTCTATATCGAACAAAATGCCGATGAGATTTTAAGGAGATCGATGAGAGAAGGTCTTAAGGATCAGGAGATATCTATCGTGATAGGCAGAGAGATCTCCTACCGTACCAAAGGCGATCTTGAAGCACTCTATAAAGAGGAGTTCGGGTTAGCATAGGGTACCGGATCAGAGAAAGATCTCATCCAGTATCGTGTTGACATATTCGTTGGCTTTGAAGCGGATCATATCTGCAGGTTTTTCTCCGGTGCCGATATACCAGATAGGCATTTTCAGTTCATCTGCGATACTCAGCACCGAACCCCCTTTGGCCGTTCCGTCGAGCTTGGTGATGATGATGCCGTCGATACCGATCATTTCATGAAACGTTTTCGCCTGGTTGATCGAGGAGCTTCCCTGCGTACCGTCAAGCACAAGCATCTTTCGGTGGGGCGCACCTTCCATCGCCTTTCCTGCGACACGGATCATCTTTTTAAGCTCTTCGCTGAGGTTCGTCTGCGTATGCAGGCGTCCTGCGGTATCGATGATCACATGGTCGATACCCTTTGCCTTGGCGGACAGGATCGTATCGTATACGACAGCGGAAGGATCATGCCCCTGTTTTGTAGATACAATCGGCACATCAAGTTTATCCGCCCATCTGCTGAGCTGCTCTATCGCAGCGGCACGGAAGGTGTCTCCTGCACCGAGGATCACGCTTTTGCCCTGCTCCTGATAGCGGTATGCCAGTTTGGAGATCGTCGTGGTTTTTCCTGCACCGTTCACCCCGATGATCATCTCCACAAAGGGGCTGGCATCGCTCTCTTTCCAGTCGGCTTTATACTGGAAAACCGAAATCAGCGAGTTGAATGCCTGTATACGGTTGATCTTTTCAGGCAGTTCATCAAGCAGACGTTCCACCAGTTCATAGTTGACATCCGCTTCCAGAAGTATCTCTTCAAACTCATCTTTGGAGATCTCTTTTTTCCTATCCGGTGCGACCTCTTTGATCGCTTCACTGGTTTTGCCCAATACTTTTTTGAAAAGATTAAACATGAATGGCTTTTCCTTTACTCTTTGTTTATCATAACGATATCGTGCGTGATCATCTCTATGGGCACTGCACCTTCATAGACGGAATCTGCCTGACCCTGATGATAGAGCAGTGTCGTCGGTGTGGTCAGCCCGTCGATATCCAACAACCTCTCAAAGAGATAGCCCAGTGTCTCAGGGTTGCTCTCATAGGAGACGAAGTAGTCGATTTTCTGCATACTGATAAATGCTTTGAGCTCCTCTTCATCCAGTGATTGGTTGGTGGGGATACCCAGTACGGTGAGACGGTCGCCATAGGTCTCCTGGAGACTGCTCAGATAGGGGATCTGCGCCATTGAAGCATGCTCGTAGGTATCAAAAAGGTTGATGAGCAGTATCGGTTTACTCTGGGGGTCAGGCAGCAGTTTCCCTCCCTCTATCATCAGTGTATAGGTCGATCCGTCCTTCTTTTTAAATCTCAAACGCTCAGAAGATACGGGTGTATGGGCAGATGCTCCCTCCTTTCGCACTGAACTCTTTTCCGCTGTGACAGGCTTACGTTGGGTACCTACGATCTCTGTACTGTTTTCTATCGGAAATGCTGCATCCGTTTTTTTCTCTTTTCCCCCGCATCTGGCGAAAAAGAACGAAAGAGAGAGTAGTATCCCTATAAATAGTGCAATTTTGATTCTTTTCACAGTATACCTTTGCTGTGTTGGAGTTGAATTCAGGGGTTTTGGATAGACCCATTGGATATAATAAATTTAAAAAAAGATTATAACCAAAGAGCATTAAAAATGAGGAACAGTATACGATGAGGCAAACCATTGAGAAAAAGGCCTTCAGGGCGTCCTGTCTGGAAAAGCTGAGAAAAGCATCCCAAAAAGGTGCCTATCAAAAAGATAAAAAGATTTTACAAAAAGTCTATAGCGAGATCATAGCATCCAAAGCGCAGACAATCATGCTCTATCTCCCCCTTCAGACAGAGGTGAACCTCTATCCTCTGATTCTAAAATTGAGAAAAGAGGGCAGGAAGCTTTATGTTCCGTTTATGGAGGGTAAAAGTTTCAGGTTGGTAAAATATAGATTACCGCTTGAGGAAAAGAAGTTTGGGATCAAAGAACCCAAAGATTCAAAACAGTATAGACAAAAAGCGATTGATATGGCGATCGTGCCGATAGTGGGACTGGATGTGACACAGAGACGTGTTGGATTCGGTAAAGGAATGTATGACAGATTCTTTGAAAAAGAAAGAAAAAATATTAAAACAACCGTATTTTTAGCACGTGAATTATGTTACAGCGAAGAGATTATTACAGACGATTTTGATGTGAGGGGTGACATAATCATCACGGGATAGAAGAAAATGGAGGCAGACCGGAATGTATGCCTCTCGCGGTGTGAGGAGAATAGATGACAGAGACAATTGGACTCTCCTCTATAGCAGGAGTCGCGGTAGGCGCAGCAAGTTGCTACTTTTGGCTAAAAAGCAGTACACGAAGCAGGTTTTCCTATATGGAGCTGGAGAGTAAGGCAAAAGCAAAAGCGATCGAGCATGAGGCTGAACAGCTGCTCGAAAGCAGTAAAGTAAAGATCAAAGCGAATGAAATAGAACAGGAGAGAGAGTACCAAAAGCGTTTATCCCAGCTGGAAGAACGTCAGCGCTCTCTGGTCCTTGAACAGAAAGAGATAGGAGCCGAAAAAAAGCGAATTGAAGAGAAGAGAAAGAGTCTGAAAAGGAAAGAGCGAAACCTTGAAAAACTGGAGCAGAAAAAACAGGCCGTGATCTCTGAGGCAATTGAAAAGATAGAACAAGCCGCCTCTCTGACTCAGGAGGAGGCAAAGGCCTATATCCTGCAGAAGGTAGAAGAACAGAGTCGGGCAGATGTGGCAAATATTGTACGGAAGTATGAGCAGGAAGCAAAGGAGGAAGGGGAGAAAAAGGCCAACTACATTCTTGCGCAGGCTACCACACGTTATGCCGGAGAGTTTGCCGGTGAACGTCTGATCAATACCATTACCCTTCCGAGTGATGAACACAAGGGGCGGATCATCGGGAAAGAGGGGCGAAACATCAAATCTCTGGAGATGCTCCTAGGGGTTGATATCATTATCGATGAAACCCCTGGGGTGATCGTGGTAAGTTCTTTTAACCTCTACAGAAGGGCGATTGCTACCCGTGTCATAGAGATACTGGTAGAAGATGGACGCATCCATCCGGCCCGTATCGAAGAGGTGCACGAAAAAGTACAAAAAGAGTTTGAGCAGAAGACCTTTGAAGAGGGTGAGAGTATCGTGATCGACCTGGGGCTTTACCCTATGGCCGAAGAACTGATGCGTCTGTTGGGCCGTCTGAAGTACAGGGCCAGCTATGGACAGAATGCACTGGCGCATACCCTGGAGGTTGCCAATCTGGCGAAAGTGATGGCTGCCAATATGGGCGGAGATGAAAAACTTGCTTTGCGTGCAGGACTGTTGCATGATATCGGCAAGGCATTGACTCAGGAGCACGGAGGTTCGCATGTAGAACTGGGGGTAGAGCTTTGCCGCAAGTATCATGAACACCCCACTGTGATCAATGCGATCTATGCGCATCACGGCTATGAAGAGCCGGATTCGGTAGAGTCGGCAGCAGTCTGTGCGGCGGACAAACTCTCTGCTGCCAGACCCGGTGCGAGGCGTGAAGTGCTTGAAAGCTTTACCAAGCGGGTCGAGGAGATCGAGGAGATCGCTACAGCCAAAGAGTGTGTGACAAGTGCCTATGCGATTAATGCGGGGCGTGAGATACGCGTATTTGTCAATGCAGACAAGATCTCGGACAGTGAATCCGTACTCCTGAGCAAAGAGATCGCCAAAGAGATTGAAGAGAAGGTCCAGTATCCAGGAGCGATCAAAGTCAATGTGATCCGGGAGACAAGAGCCGCCGCTTATGCCAAATAAAAGTAGAGAGATTTATTTTTTCTACGATATAATCAGCGCTATAAATGACGAGGAGTAGAGCAAAATATGGATAGATGCAGTCAGATCAAGGCGAGTGTAAGAATGGAAGAAAGATATGCAGGCATGTGCCTTACCTTTGCCAGTGATGATCAGAACCTTCGCAATGAGGTCAACGAAGCCATTGAAAGAGTCAACAAAGAGACGAAGATCACGCCGCAGATCTGGGACAACTTTGAAAAAAGGACTATGTACGTGGAGTTCAAAGAGGATGTACAAAGAGATTGCGGTGATTATTTCGAGAAGCTGCTCAAAGAGCTGAAAATAGATAAATGTGAAAACGATATATTCACGCTGTAAGGAAGGAGAGAAGCGATGTTCAAAAAAGTATTGATGATTGCACTGCTGTTTTGCGGGCTGCAGTTACAGGCAGAAGAGAAAGCTCCTGTGGTGGTTCTTGAGACCAACCTTGGGAAGATCGAACTGAAACTCTATCCCAAAGTAGCACCAAAAGCGGTTGAGAACTTTACGACGCATGTAAAAAACGGCTATTATAACGGGTTGATCTTTCATAGAATCATCAAGGATTTCATGATACAGGGTGGGGATCCTACCGGTACGGGCAGAGGCGGCGAGTCTATCTGGAAAACGGATTTTGAGGATGAATTTGCCCCCAATGTGGTATTTGACAGACCGTTCCTGCTGGCGATGGCAAACCGCGGGCCGAAAACAAACGGAAGCCAGTTCTTTATCACTACGGTACCGACTCCCTGGTTGAACGGAAGGCATACGATCTTCGGAGAAGTGGTTGCAGGCAAGGATGTAGTGAGCAAGCTTGAAAATGTCGATGTGGACCCCAGGATGAATCGACCCTTTTTTGATCAGAAGATCATTAAAGCCTATATCAAATAGAGCGGATATCTTTAACGCTTTCAATCCAGAGGAAAGATGTCCTGTCGACATACTTCTTCTGGTTCACAATGACCGCTGATATGGGGTCATTACCCTT
>JAQUFB010000108.1 GCA_028684885.1 Sulfurovum sp.
CAGTACTATCAACGCCTACTTTCACCAGAAACACAAGAAAGACAAAGGCCAGTATCGCTGCGATATATTTCATGATCTATCTCCTTTCTCAATGTACGGAACAGGTCCCGCTGCCGCCGCTCTTTTCCAGTTTGCCTGCAAGCAGCAGCTCAACGGACTTCTCCACAGTGGGACTTGCCTGATCGATATAGAGATCAAGGCCCGCTTTGGCAAACCCTTCCGCCGGCGATCCACCGATACCGCTGACCACCATCGCATCAGGGTTGAGCGCCATGATATTCGCTACAGCATTGCCGCAGGCTCCTCCGCTGTGACCGGGATTCTCTACAGATTCGACATCTGCGATCTTCCCCTCCTCCAGTGTAAGGATCGTATAGTATTTGGCTTTGCCAAAATGCGCGCCTCTTCGGCTCAGATAGCCCATGTTTTCATCTGTTGGAAATACTACTCTCATCTTTTTCTCCTTCTTTTTTTGATCATTGTCATTCATTCGCTCGGTTCATTGTCGTTTGATTGTACTTTGCCAAACACTCTGTACATCTCAGTGGTGGTGGTGATGGTGATGCCCATGTTCATGTCCATGATGGTGATGGTCGTCATGAGAGTGTCTCCCCTCATGATGCTTGATGATATCCTGCATTCTTCTATCATCAACCATTTCAAGTTCACCGTCTGCGAACTTTTTAATGAGGTCATTGAGAAGGATTCTCTCAAAACCGCTGTGATAGATCTTCATGCCGCCATGCTTCTGTATCATCTGATAGGGGGAGATTCCCATCTCCTGCATAATGACCGTATCGACCCCTTCATCGGCAAACCACTCTATCACAGCCTGTCCACCCTGTGCAGGATTGGCTTTGATCTCTACTTTTCCCTTCTCTACGAAAGCAAACCATTTCGCTTTTCCGAAAAGCGGTGCAACCGCGGGATTTTCTCTGTTCATCTTTACCGGTATCGCTATTTTCATTCTTTATCCTTCATTATATTCTGTCATCATTACCAGTGCTTTTTGATGCAAAAGCACATCAGCCACTTTTTTATGGGCCCGCTCTATGATCCTCGAAAAGGTCGTTCTGGAGATACCCATACGGTCTGCACACTCCTGTTGGTAAAGCCCTTCAAAATCACTGAGACGGATCGCCTCCATCTCATCCTCATCCAGCGCCACTCTCTCAAGATATTTTCTCTGTACCCCACAGGGTTTAAAGCAGACATTCGAGTGATCCCGGGCGATGGTACGTTCTACTCTTTTTTTTCTCAAGATTCATCCTGTCTGTCATAGTTTCAAATTCTATTTTAGCGCACATATGTTCATTTGTCAAGTCTTTTGGATAAAAATTATTCATAAAAAATATTCATGCTATAATGGCGCATGAAAAATCTCCACCTCACTATCCGGACCTGGTACAGGGACAACGGCCGCCATACCCTCCCCTGGAGGAATACCGAAGAGCCCTACTACATCTACCTCAGTGAGGTGATGCTGCAGCAGACTCAGGTCAAAACCGTCCTGGAGCGGTACTATTTCCCCTTTATCGAACGTTTCCCCACACTGAAGGCACTGGGAGAGGCAGAACTCGACGAGGTACTTAAAGCGTGGGAGGGGCTGGGATACTATACCCGTGCCAGAAACCTGCATAAGACCGCAACACTTGTCAGCGAACTTCCCGCCGATATCGATGCACTGATCCGTCTTCCCGGCATCGGCAAAAACACCGCCCATGCGATCGCTGCCTTTGCCTTCCGGCAGCCCGTGCCGATCATGGAGGCCAATGTCAAACGTATCCTCTGCCGTCTTCACAAGCTTGAAAATCCTACGGAGAGGGAACTCTGGGGATATGCTTACTCTCTTGTGGACCGGGAGAACCCTTTTGACTACAATCAGGCGATGATGGATATCGGAGCAACGGTTTGTCTTCCAAAAAGTGCAGAGTGCGAACGCTGCCCGCTGGAGAGTATCTGCCAGGGGAAAGAAGCGCCTTGGCGCTACCCTGTGAAGAAAAAACGTACCGTTCCAACACGAGAAGAACATGTCGTAGTGCACAGCTGTAATGGCCGTCTCTCGCTTCATCAAAGAAGCGGAAAATTTCTGCATGGGCTTTGGGGCTTTGAAAGTATAGAGGTGCCTCCGTGCGCTGCGGAGTATCTGGGTGAAGTATCGCATACCTATACGCACTTTAAGCTCAATTGCAAGGTCTATCTCTACCATGAGAGCATACCGGAACAGGAAAACTATTTCAATCTGGATGAGATCAGGGAACTTGCGATCTCCAAAGTGGATGAGAAGATACTTCTCCTAGTGAAGAGAAAGGAAGAGACACTCTGGTGAGAGTATCTCTTTAAGGGAACCGGCCTATCGTCCTTGTGCCAGTGACATCTCGAGCATCGGGAGTATCTCCTGGCTCTTGTCCTGGCCGTTGATCTTGAGCACTTTGGGCTTATACTCCAGTTTCGTCGAGTAAACACCTTTTTCAAAGTTCATCATCCCCTGCATTACAGCCATATCAAATCCCATTTTTGCCTGCTGCTGCGCCTGAGGTGAGGGGTTGAGCGCCAAATGCTTTTCATTGAAATCCAGATCGGCATCCAAAGCAAGATACTCCAAAGGTTTTGCCTGAAGGTACGCGACCATCTCCTCAAGACTTCCGTTCAGCGCTTCTCCAACATATCCGAGAGATAAACGCATACTTGATTTGGCATCATCTTTAGTAAGATCCACCGCTGCACTCACTTTGGTTCTCTCTTTGACCAGTAGTGCCTTCAATGCTTCTGTCGTTGCGTTCATAAACTCCTCTTGTGCCGTTTCTGCACGTTTGAGTGCCGCTTCAGCTTTAGCTGGATCTGTTTCGGTCATCATCCCGTACATCATATCTGTCATCTCAAGCTGCTTCCGGTTGACCTCTTCGAATTTCTGAAGCGCGTCCATACTGATACCCTGGAGTTTCATCGAGAAATTCACCTGTTCTGCGACCCCGCCTGTTGCAGGGTCCAGCTGTTCAAGCCCCTTCTGGTTGAACTGCATAGCGATCTCTGCCATCAGATAATCACCCTCTTCGCGCCCGGTCTTGAAATCCATTGTAAAGTCCATCTCCACAGGTTTGGACAACTCCTTTTGTTCCATGCTTATTTTTGCTATTTTGAACTGTCCGTCACCCAAGAGGTATTTCCCTCCCAGCATATCTTTCATATCCATATGAAGTGTGGTCCCAGTCATCACCGCATTGATCCCCTCCCGCTCTAACGAGATCTTCGGCAATGTGATACCAAAAGAACCCAGCAGTGTCTCTGTATCGATCACACCGCTGCCCGTCAGCGGTGCAATCTCCACCTTTGCACCATTCTCTTCAACCGTTACCGCACTGGAGTGCAGGGCTATTTTCAGCTGCTTATCAAAGCAGAGTACCTCGGTAAGGTAGAGCGTGACATCTTCCGGAATTACTTTAAGGAGCTCCTCTTTGGACTCTTCTGCCAACATCTCGCTTGCTTTCATCTGCGCAGTGAACTTTGCAAACCCGATACCCAAGCCGTCTCTGTAAAAGATCGGACCGTGTTCTACCTTATACGCTACCTTAATGGGCAGCTTGATAAATTCTGCATATACATCTGTTATCGCCTTACCTAACCGCTCTTCGTCAATATTGACTTCAAGCTTCACATCGGATGAGAACAAACTGCTTTCAACCTCTGCCTTATACTGTACGCCCTGTGATGCATAGAGTGTATTGACTCTCTGAAGATACTGTTCAAATTCGCTCTTGAATGCGCTGGAAATATATGCTGTGGCACCCAGCCATCCAAGTACCAAAATACCGACTACTGTCATTATTCTTTTCATGAAAGAACCCCTTTTGTAAAATATGCCGTTATTTTATCGCACTGCGCCCTATAGCTAGTTAAATAGTAATTTGGATACAATACGTTCAATATGAATCATGAAAGAAAGAGTATGAACAGACAAGAAGAATTTGAACAGGCAGTGACCAAAGTACTTGAACTGATCGGGGAAGATCCCCAGAGAGAGGGACTGATCAAAACACCTGCGCGTGTCGCGAAAGCCCTGGATTTTCTTACCAGCGGCTATCATCAGGACCCCAAAGAGATACTCTCGCAGGCGCTCTTCACCTCAAGCAACGACGAGATGGTGCTGGTGCGGGATATCGAGTTCTACTCCATGTGTGAACACCATATTCTCCCGATCATCGGACGTGCCCATGTTGCCTATATCCCGGACGGGAAAGTCGTCGGACTCTCCAAGATACCCCGTATCGTGAATGTCTTTGCAAGACGTCTGCAGATCCAGGAGCAGATGACCGAACAGATCGCCGATGCGATCAGCGAAACGATCAACCCCAAAGGGGTGGCTGTCGTACTGCATGCCAGACATATGTGTATGGAGATGAGAGGGGTTGAAAAGATCAATTCGACCACTGTCTCTTCAGCGCTACGCGGACTCTTCAAGAGTGATGAACGTACAAGAAACGAGTTTTATAATCTCATCAATACCCATACCCCTTCAAACTTCTGACAAAACCGGACAGCGAACAACACTCCGGTAGGGAGAAGTGCGATGCCCGGCCTGTAAGCGGCCACATCTTCCTGTCTCTGAAGATATCACATTTTTACACTCTCCAAAACATTGATATGGATATTTATACTTTAATTAAGGGAAACTAACCGTTCAGGGAGTATAATTGTCTCTTTTGTCTCTTAATTTTATGTTACTTTAAGAAAAAGTGCGTATTATTCAGGAAATCAATTAGGACAATTTTAGTCCGAATTAAAATTGAATATCGTTTTCATGAGAAAAGATTGACAACACTCTTGAAAATGGAGGAGAAAACTATGAGAGTTTACCTAGACAACAATGCAACAACCCTGGTTGATCCGCATGTATTTGCAGAGATGGAACCCTACTTCGTCCAAAAGTACGGAAATCCGAACTCCCTTCACTCATTTGCAAGTGAAACACACCCTGGCCTCAAAGATGCCATGGAGAAGATCTATGCAGGTATCCATGCACCCAAAGAGGACAGTGTCGTGATCACCTCCTGTGC
>JAQUFB010000109.1 GCA_028684885.1 Sulfurovum sp.
GGGTTTCTTAGGGTTTCGTAAGTATTCTACAGTTATAATAACTACAGTTATCATAACAAAGGTTATCAAATGAAGTTTTATAACAGAGAAGAGGAACTTGCGATACTCTCGCAGGGCGATAGGCTGAAAAGCACCAGAGGCATCATGACGATGCTGATAGGAAGACGTCGGGTCGGTAAGACCACACTTGCCCTTCAAAAATACTCGGAGGATATCACGATCTACCTCTTTGTCTCCAAAAAAACAGAACAGCTGCTCTGCGAAGAGTTTGTCAGCGAGATCTCAAACAAGCTGGGGGTCAAGGTATTTGGAACGATCACAAAGTTTGAGGATCTCTTTGAATACCTCCTGGAACTCGGCAAAACAACACCCTTTACACTGATCATCGACGAGTTTCAGGAGTTTTACCGGGTCAACCCTTCGATCTTCTCCTCCATCCAGAAACTCTGGGACCTGCATAAGGAGCGTGCGAAGATCCACTTTGTCGCGTGCGGTTCGGTCTACAGCCTGATGAAAAAGATCTATGAAGATGTCCATGAGCCCCTTTTTGGCAGGGCCGATCTCAAGATCGACCTCAAGCCGTTCAAACCGTCGGTCCTCAGAGAGATACTGCAAGACCACCAAAGCTATAGTGCCGGACATCTCTTTGACCTCTTTTTGATCAGCGGAGGCATCGCAAAATATATCGAGAGCTTCATCCTCCACCAGGCGTTTGATATGGAACAGATGATCGACCTGATCTGCAGCGAAAACTCCCTCTTCCTGGATGAGGGGAAAAACAGGCTCATAGAGGAGTTCGGCAAAGAGTATACCACCTACTTCTCCATCCTTTCGCTGATCGCCTCCTCCAAAACCTCACGAAGCGAGATAGAGTCCATCCTGGAGAAGAATATCTCGGGACACCTCTTCCGGCTTGAGAATGACTACACTATCATCAGATCCGTCAAGCCGATCAATGCAAAGCCCAATGCCAAAGTACAGAAATATGAGATCGTCGATAATTTTCTGGCATTTTGGTTCCGGTTCATCTTCAAGTACCAGTCCCTGATCGAGAGTGAAAACTTCCCAAGGCTTCGGGAGATCATCCTGCGGGATATCGATACCTTCAGGGGAAGGTTCCTGGAAAAACTTTTCGTGGCGCTGCTGAAAGAACAAAAACGCTACACGGCGATCGGCTCCTACTGGGAGCGGGGCAACCAAAATGAGATAGACATCGTAGCGATCGATGAGGTGAATAAAAAACTCCTGATCTGCGAAGTAAAACTCCAGAGCAGAAAAGCCAGTAAAAATGCACTGATCGCAAAATCCAAAAAGCTGCTGGAGGGATACAGGGGGTTTGAAGCAGAATACAGGATCCTCTCTCCTGAAAACCTGGAGGAGTACCTTTAGCGCAGCGGAGCTGCGAGTGAGGAATGAGGAACTAGGAATTAGGAATTAGGAGTTGTTGTATGTATTGCATGGCAATACTTTGATCTATGGGATGACGGGGGAATCGTGATACGTGAAACGTGAAACGTGAAATGTGAAATGTGCACCCCAAGGGCATTTCCTCCGGGCATTCGTGAAACGTGAATGGTGGTGAGCGTTAAGCGTTAAGCGCGTAGCGTTGAGAGGCAGGGGCAGGGTGGCTGCCCAATGAGGAACTAGGAGTGAGGAGTTGTTGTATGTATTGCGTGGCAATACTTTGATCTATGGGATGACGAGGGGTTTGTAGGGTGGGTTTGCCAACCCACCGGAATCCAGGGAATGGTTGCATCGATCAGAGGTTGGTCCCGCAGAACGAATTTGGTCACAGCGTGGGCTGGCAAGCCCACCCTACGCGATAGAAAATAGCAGGGTCAGAGCTTTACTTCTAAAGAATATCCAAAGATTCGTTTTGATATTATCATAATAGAAAAACGATAAAGGAGAGTCCATGTTTGCCAATAGAACAAAAGAGCTTGAACTTCTCAATGAGGAGTATCACAGCGACAGATTCTCCTTGACCGTGCTTTATGGCAGGAGAAGGGTGGGGAAGACCACACTTTTAAAAGAGTTTATCCAGGAGAAACCCTCCATCTATTTTCTGGTTACTCTGGAGAATCTCAATATCGTTTTAAGAAGATTGCAGGATATCACAGCGGATCATTTGGGAGACAGTTTTTTAAAAGGTCTGGAGCTCAAAGATATCAGGCAGCTTTTTGAGTATATCTCACAGAAGAATTTTGAAAAAAAACTCATTATCATCATCGACGAGTTTCAATACCTGGCAAAAATGGACAGCGCCATCCCCTCGCAGTTTCAATATATCGTCGACGAACTGCTGAAAAATAAAAATATCCATCTCGTACTGTGCGGATCGATCATCTCTATGATGTATGAACAGACACTCTCTTATAATTCTCCGCTTTACGGCAGAAGAACCAGTGCCATCAAACTTGAAGCGATCGCGTTTGAACATCTGAATGCATTTTTCCCCGGCAAATCCCAGAATGAGATGATAGAACTCTACAGTATCCTCTACGGCGTGCCGAAATACCTGGAGATGTTCCGGGACAGCGGGGATATCTTTGAAAATATAGAAAAAAACATCTTGAGTACCGGCAGCTATCTCTATAATGAACCGCAGTTCATACTGCAAAACGAGGTCAATGAACCGATCACCTACTTCTCTATCCTGGAAACCATAGCAAACGGGGAACATAAGATCGGGAACATTGCAGGCAAACTTGGGAAAAATGTGCAGAATATCACCTCTTTTATCTCAAAACTGATCGAACTTGATATCCTCTATAAAGAGGTGCCCGTCACAGAGACCAATCCGCTCAAGAGCAAAAAGGGGCTCTACTTTATCAAAGACAACTTTTTCAGGTTCTGGTTTACCTATGTGCTGCCGTACAAAAGTCAGCTGGAGATGGGAGATACAGACTACGTGCTCTCCAAAATAAAGGAAAATTTCAACGGCTTCGTATCACCGGTCTATGAGCATCTGGCGATCTCCTATCTGAGAACACACTATCCTCTGCTTAAATGCGGCAGATGGTGGGACAAAAAAGAGGAGATCGATGCGGTAGGGATCGGTGAAGATTTTTTGCTCGTTGCGGAGTGTAAATACAGCAATAAAAAAGTAGGCATGGATATCCTGGAAAACTTGCAGGAAAAAGCGAAAAAGATCAAGAGCGACATTCCCGTAAAACACTATGTGCTTTTTAGCAAAAGCGGATTTACCGATGCGCTGCAACAGCTTGAGAGTGACGAGATTAGACTGGTTGAGGGGATATAGTGATTCGTAGTTCGTGATTGGTAGGAGCGGTACCGTTGTGTCCGCCCGCTTCTCATCTTTTCATGCTAAAATAGAGGATCGGCAAACTATCACTACATCACAAAGGGGAGAAGCATGAAGATCAGAAAAGCGGCAGATGCGTTAAGTAAACGATAACAGTTTGTCGTTTATAGGTTTGAAACCGAAATGCTCGTAGTACGTAGTGAAACGAATCCCTACCGGCATTTGTGAGTTGTGACAATAAGTATAATAAAATAGACTTATTGTCTATTTTTTAGTATAATATAAAAAACTTCATAAGGCGGATGATATGATAAGGGTGCTTGAAAATGCAAAAAGACTCTATGCGCTCAAACGAAACCAGAAGCTTCCGGCATACAAAAGGTATATCTTTGATGACCTCCACCGCTCTCCCGCGAAGATCACTGCGATCTATGGGAGCAGGGGGATCGGGAAGACGACAACGCTTATGCAGCTGCTGCAGCGTTCAGATCTGCCGGAGAGCAGCAAGCTCTATATCTCATGTGACCATGCCATGTTCCAGGATATCTCGCTGTTTGAGTTTGTCGATGAGTTCAGTAAAAAGGGCGGCGAGCTTATCTGTATCGATGAGGTGCATGAGGCTTTGAATTTTGAGCAGGAACTCAAATCGATCTATGATTTTCTGGATATCAAAGTCTATTTTACCGGCTCATCGGCGCTGCACTTGACGAGCCCGGATTTTGCAAGAAGATACTCCATGTATCATCTCTACCCATTGAGCCTGAGAGAGTACCTGGAGCTCACCCTGGATATCTCTCTGCACTCCTACAGCCTGGAAACACTTCTGAAGGACCATGAGAATATCGCAGGCGAAATCATACAGAGCCTGCCGGACAAAAAGATACTGAAGTTTTATACTGCGTTTCTGAAAACAGGCGCCTATCCGTTCTACTTCGAAGATCAAAGCAAGTATGTGGACAGAATGATCGAAACCATGAACATGATCCTCTATACAGACCTGAGCAGACTCTTCTCCATCCAGCCGGACAAGATCGATACACTGAAAAAACTGCTGCTTGCGATCTGTGTATCAAAACCGCTGGAACTTTCAATAGAAAAACTCTCATCCACTGTCGGCATTACGAAAACGACGCTTTACAAGTATATCAGCTACCTGCATGATGCGGAACTGATCAGGCATATCACCCATGAAGGCAAAAGGTTTGCAGCCATAAAGAGACCGGACAAGCTCTATCTTGCCCATACCAATCTTTTTGGCGCACTCTGTCTGAACAGCGATGCAGGGACGATCAGAGAGACCTATTTTGCGGCCAATGTCGCAGCCAAACACACACTGCACTATCTCGACAGGGGCGATTTCTTGGTGGATGAAAAATATACCGTTGAGATCGGGGGCAAAAACAAGTCATTCGGCCAGATCAGGGATATCCCGAACTCCTACGTGATCGCAGATGATCTCGAAGTCGGATTTGGCAATAAGATTCCGTTGTGGCTTTTCGGGTTTTTGTATTAGATGGTGATGGTCCTCGTTCCTGCGGGGTTGTCGCTGCGCTCGGACGGTGATTGGTGATTCGTGATTCGTAAATCGTAATTTGTGATACGTGAAATGTGAAAGGTGAGCGTTAAGCGTTAAGCGCGTAGCGTTGAGAGGTGATGTCGCTTTGCGACTGTGGATCCCCGATGCCCGAAGGAAATGCCCCTGGGGTGCGGAGTCGAGGATGACGGGGCATTCGTGATTCGTGATGCGTGAATGGTGAATGGTGAATGGTGAATGGCGA
>JAQUFB010000110.1 GCA_028684885.1 Sulfurovum sp.
TCACCCACCCTGAGCGACTGCAGCGGGATGGAGGTCTTGGCTGAGAGCATCCTGAGCATCAGCTGCTCCGCGGGCATCTCGAGTGAAAAGAATGCCACCCCTTCGTCCCGTTCGATCGCTTTGAGTGCTATATTGAGCACAAAAGCGGTGTTGTGCGTCACTGTCATATCTTCCAGCAAAAAAAGATGGTTGCCGTCCAATACAAAACCATAATAGTCATCTACTTTATCAAATTCTACTTTGATCCCTGTATGACGATGGTCTCTTTTGGATGCCAACGCTCTTGCTTTTTTTCTCTCTATTCGTGTAGGTATCGTTTCCAGATTTCCTACGATACGTACACGAAATACATCACTCTCATAGCCTATGGACTTGATGGTCGCTTTTTTCTTCACCAAAGAGACTCTGAAACCAAGAGAGTCTGCCAAAAACTTTATCTGCTGGGCAAGGGCTTGATTTTTTTGAACGATCTCCATCACATGATATCTATCGTCATAGTAGCCGTCACTATCTATCAATCCTGCAAGCAATGCCATTCTTTGTTCTTTGCTCCCCGTCAGATAGTCATGAGGAATATGTTTGTTATCTATCACACCCAGTGTTCTAAGCTTTCCTTGCAGCGAATGGCTTACATCCCGCAAAGCGCCCTCTTTTTGTATATTGGTGATACCAAACATGGTACATTTGCCATCTACCTCATAACGATGAAGTTTTTTATCCAACCTAAAAGCATACTCCTGCAGGTACTCTACCACCTCATCATCTTCTGTAGCGATACGCACATCAGAGCTTCTGCCGTCCCCCAGCCATAAGCCCAAAAAGTAGGGTTCGATCTCCAAAGGTTTTTCATCAAACTCTACACTGACTTTATATCCTTTGTAGTTTGTTTTGAATTTTTCACTTTTTTCAATATAGTCTGAAACTTCGATATTCAGTACATCCCCATGTTTGTGTTTGCCTTCGTTGCGTGAACGTTTCAAGGAGAGGATATGTGATTTATTGACGCGATAGTTCAACCCTTTGTTTTGCCTGACCCAATACATCTCTTCTCGTCCGCGAGCCAGAGAGAGGACATTACGGGGCGTAGAGTCATCCCCCATCAGCTTATCCCCCACCACAACATCTTCTACATTTTTCAATGAACCATCATACATCAGCACTTTTGTGCCTTTGCCCAGACATTTTCCCATCGCCGGCCTCGCAGCGACAATGACCAGGTCCCCTTTCCCGAATCCCGAGGTCTTCTCGTTGAGGTTTTTAAATCCTGTATCCGTACCGATCAGCTTGGAGTTGCCCATCGCCTTCAGGCGGTTGATCTCTTCGAGCATCGAGAGCGTGATCTCGTTAGCTTCCCTGAAATCCTCATTGCTGCTGTTCTGTGTGATCTCGTAGAGCTTTTTTTCCACAAGGTTCATTATTTCATGAGCAGGCAGGTCATCTTCGATCGTTGTTTTCCTGATCTCCGTAGCCAGTGTCGCGAGTGCACGCTTGCTGGATTTCGCCTTGATCTCCGCAAGATAGGCTGCGGTGTTTGAGATCGGGTTGACCGAGAGCAGGTCAAGCATCGCGACTTCGTCGAACTTCCCTTTGTTTTTCAGTTTGCTTCGCAAAAACTCTTCGTCAATCGGCTTCTCTTCGTGAGAGAGCTCTTCCATCGCCGCAAAAAGGTGCTGATGGAAAGGAAGATAAAAGTCATGCGGCTTGAGCTTCGCAGCAACCTCTTCGTAGATCTCCGGGTCGAAGATGATCGCGGAGAGAACCGCACGTTCGATATTGAGGTTGTACATGTTTTCCATCAATACACCTCCGGTGTAAGTGAATAGTGAATAGTGAATAATGAATAATGAATGTATGTTTTACACTGTAAAACTTTTATATGATACATTTTTTTAACCTTTTAAAATAACAGCTTTCCTAATACGTATGGAAGCATACCAAAACTCTTCACTATTCGTTATTAGTTATTCACTCAGCATTTTGCTTCGCAAAATTTTCTACTTCAGCGACAAATCGGTCCACCAGTTCGCTCTCCGGCAGACGAGCGACTACTTCGCCCTTGACCATGATCAGCCCCGAGCCTTTCCCGTAGGCGATCGCCACATCGGCATGTTTGGCTTCGCCGATGGCGTTGACCACGCACCCCATCACGGAGACATCCATCGGTGTTTTGATATGCGCGGTGCGTCTCTCCACCTCTGCCACAGCTGAGACAAGGTCCGCCTCTATCCGCCCGCAGGTCGGGCAGGAGATGATATTGAGCCCCTCCTGCACGCGTCCGCTGTCCTTGAGGATCGCTTTGCCTACCCTGATCTCCTCTTCCAGCTCACCGGTGATCGAGACACGCAGGGTATCGCCTATCCCGTCAAGCAGCAGTGCCCCCAGCCCGATCGCAGACTTGATCGTGGCATGGAACACCGTCCCTGCTTCCGTCACCCCGAGATGGAACGGGTAGTTGTTCTTCGGCCGCAGCATCCGGTAGGCCTCTACCGTACGGTCCACATCGCTGGCCTTGAGCGAGACCTTGATATCGGTAAAGCCGAGGTCTTCAAGGAACTTGATATTGTACTCCGCACTCGCCACCATCCCCTCGGCGGTCGCTCCGTACCGGTCCTCAAATTCCTTTTCCAGGCTTCCCGCGTTGACCCCTACACGGATCGGAAGATTCCGCTCCTGGCACGCTTTGACGATCTCTTTGATACGGTTCTTCTCGCCGATATTCCCCGGGTTGAAACGGATACAGTCCACCCATTTTGCTGCTTCAAGCGCCAGTTTGTAGTCAAAGTGGATATCCGCGATCAGCGGCAGCGAAATGCGCTTCTTGATCTCCTGCAGTGCGAGGGCATCCTCCATCTTCGGTACAGCGACACGCACCATATCCGCACCTGCGAAGTGGAGCCTGTTGATCTGCTCAACGGTTGCTTCCACATTATGCGTGTCGCTATAGGTCATCGACTGTACCGAGATCGGAGCATCCCCTCCTACGGCCACATTGCCGACATAGATCTTCTTTGTAGGAAATCTCTCTTTCATCGAGTCTCCTCCAAAAATGAATAGTGAATAGTGAATAGTGAATAGTTTTTGCATGCACACTTGGTGTGCTTTTTATCTATGGTCATTATTTTTCTCTTTACTTGTATTGATACTGCTCGTCAATATTTTGATAAGCTCTTCTACATCTGAATATATACTGTTTGCCATACTATCATTTAAGTAATCGCAATCCCTGAGAAGCCTGATCCAATATCTGCTTTCATTTGCTTCTTTCAGTCCAATATAAAGTTTATTGATAAAATCAGCCTTTGATTGTGCATATTGTGCTTCTGAAACAAGAGCGCCTATTGCGGTACCCGACCTAAGCAATTGCCTACTCAGCGTATACTCTTTTTTCTCATCTGTCAAATAGGCATTTAACTTTACAATGCGGATAGCAAACTTATAACTTTTCTCAGCCAATATACTCATAAAAATATTTTACCGAAAACTACCGTTATTCACTATTAACTATTCACTATTCACTTCGAATTTTCTACGAAAATTCGACCGGGTCCATATCGATCTCTATCTCCCGGCAGTCTACGGCATGGAGTGCTTTAAGCAGCGGCACCCTGCTTTTTGCCCTGAGCAGAATATGGAAGCGGTACTTGTTGGCGATCTTTTCGACCGGCGCTTTGCCGTGCCCTACGATCTCTACCGCTTCGAAGGATTTGAGTTTTGCGACAGTATCAAGCGTGATCTTGGCTGCCTTGCTTTCGTCCTTGTGGGCGATCAGTATCCGTGCGAGAGAGGCGAAGGGAGGATACCCCATCATCTCCAGGAAGGAGAGCTCCTCTTTGATGAAGGACTCGTAGTCCCCCAGGCAGCTTTTGAAAAACTCCGGGTCCCCTGTCTGCACGACTACTTCCGCCGCCTTTGCCCGCCCGCTGCGCCCGGCGATCTGGAAGAAGAGGCTCATCGCCCGTTCTCTGGCGCGGTAGTCCGCCAGCCCCAGGATATGGTCCAGCCCCATGATCACCGAAAGGGTGATGTCGGCATAGTCATGTCCCTTGGAGAGCATCTGCGTGCCCAGAAGCAGGTCGCTCTCCCTCTTCTCAAAGCGCTGCAGTGCCTGCTTGAGTTTGTTTGCAGTGGTGATGCTGTCTTTGTCGAACTTCTCGACCCTGATCCCCTCGATCGCCTCACCTATCACCTCTACCGCCTCCTGCGTACCCATGCGCTCGCTTCTCAGCGGTGTATGCCCGCAGTAGCTGCAGCTGTCGCGGATCGCTTCGGTATAGTTGCAGTAGTGGCACTTCAGGTGCCTGTGGTTGCGGTGCAGCGCCATGCCCACGGAGCAGAAGGGGCAGAGATGTGTCTTGCCGCAGTTCTCACAGTAGAGGTATTTGAAGTTGCCGCGTGTCGGCAGGAAAAGCAGGGACTGCCCGCCCTTGCGGTAGTTCTCCTTCAAGGCTTTCAGGATCGCCGTATTGACCGTATCTCCGGGGATAAAACTGTAATGTTTCGTTGTCTGGATAAAGGGTCTGTCCAGCTTTACCACATCATATTTGGTGTAAGAGCCCATACTCGGCGTCGCAGAGGCAAGGAGCACTTTGGCCCCGAGCTTCTGTCCCATCAGCACCGCCACATCCCTCGCATGATAGCGCGGCCTTGTCATCGCTTTGTAGCTGTCATCATGCTCTTCATCCACGATGATCAGCCCCAGATCCTCAAGCGGTACAAACAGCGCCGAGCGCGCCCCCGCCACGATGCGTATCTCACCGCTGTATATCCCCTCGAGAATGCTCTCTTTTTTCTTCTTCGTCAGCTTGGAGTGCCACATTGCCACACGTTCGCCGAAATACCTTTTCAGGCGCTTCTCCATCTGGGGCGTGAGTGAGATCTCCGGCATCAGAAATACCGTGCTTTTCCCCTCCTCAAGCATCTTCGCCATCAAAGTGATAAAGATCTCCGTCTTTCCTGCCCCGGTGACGCCGAA
>JAQUFB010000111.1 GCA_028684885.1 Sulfurovum sp.
GTCAAATCTCAGAAATATCGATAAAAACATTCTCCTTCTAGAGCCTGATACTAAAAAATATAAAACCTACCATTTTCATAAGACAAAAGAGATAAGAGCCCTTGGAATGGGGCTTCTGGAAGGATAGAAATACCCAAAGGGGTTTCCTTCAGGTAGTCAAGCGCTATCAGCGCTTTAAGCTTCCGTTACAGAATGAGGTACTTTATGGTACGTTGTTTTGTTCTTATCCTCGGGCTTATGTGAAGGCATCAAAGTGGGTTTTTTCGGATCATTTCCTCTTTTCTCCTCTACAGGTTGAGATGCTTTTTTAGTTGCAGGGGTTGATTTGGGGGATCCTTTTCTCTTCTGGACCGTTACCACGATCATACCGTTCTCCTCTTCCATCTTCACGCTCTGTGTATCCGCATCTTCAGGCAGCGTCTCTGAACGCTGCATCACTGATGTGTAGCGTTGCTGGGACTTCACTCCCTGTTGCTTCATCTGTGAGGTATGTGTCACCTTGGCCCTAAAGGTAAGTACCCCATCTCTTACAGAGAGGTTGATCTCATTATCCTTATTGGCTTCTACTCCGGTATTATAGAGATAGTACGTTCCTTTATCGATAAACATACTCTTGTCGGATGGATTGAGCGAAGGGATATGAAACTGCGTATTGGGCTGACTGAGCTGCTGTGAGCGTTGCTGCATCCTCTGATGCATACGCTCAAAGACCTTGTCCATCTCTTTTTGCATCTCATACATCTCTTTAAAGAGATCATCGCCGAACGGATCGTCAAAGAAAGGATCTTTGGCCTGTAAAGTAAGCGCACCAAACAGCGGTACAAGCAGGAAAATAATTTTATTTTTGAACATCTGATACTCCTTACTATGATTTAAAAAATTATAAAAAAATTAGGTTAATCTTTTTTAAATCACGCGACACACGCTATAATAGATCCAAAGAGTCAAAGGGATACCGTGATAGAGAGTGGTTTGGAGTATATCGTACTGCTGGTGCTGATCGCATCGGCTATTGTTCTGGCAGAGAAAAAGACGCAGGCAAGGCTTTTTGCCTATCTTCCCTCTATTGTGATCCTCTACTTTACGGTAATGCTCTTCTCTACGTTCGGGGTATGGGGAAAGACGCCCGAGATCACCGCCACCTATACGACACTCAAGGCGAACCTTCTTCCGGCCATGATCTTTCTTCTGCTCCTTTCGGCAGACATCCGCCACATCGCCAGACTCGGTAAAAAGATGATACTCACCTTCCTCCTGGCCTCTGTCAGCATCGCCATCGGGTTTATCGTGATGTTCGCACTGCTTCATACCTACTTCGAACCGGATTCATGGAGGGCTTTTGCCGCACTGAGCGGTTCCTGGATGGGCGGCACGGGCAATATGGTGGCGATCCAGGGAGCACTGGATGTGCCTGACAGCAAAATGGGATATGCCCTGCTGATCGACTCGATCGACTATGCGATATGGGTGATGGTACTGCTCGCCCTCGTACCCTTTGCAGGCAGGTTCAACCGCTGGACGAAGTCCGATACCTCGGTGATCGACGAAGTGGGAGCAAAACTCGCACTCAACCAGCAAGCGCATCATACCGCACCGCTCTCACTCTTTACCCTGTTGAGTGCCGCAGGACTTGTCTCTGTGACATCACAGTGGCTGGCTGCCCTGCTCCCTACTACGGATTTTCTCACACAGACCACCTGGGTCGTGATCCTCGCTACGCTTGCCGGCATACTCCTGGCGATGACACCGCTGGCAAAGATGCCAGGCTCCATGAGACTGGGAAACATGATGCTCTATCTTCTTGTAGCACTGATCGCCAGCCGGGCAAACTTCGCCGAACTTACCGAGGCACCGCTCTATATCTTCGGAGGGTTTATCATCATAACGGTTCATGCTGTGGTCATGATACTCTTCGCCAAGCTTTTCAGACTGGATCTCTTCAGTATCGGTGTAGCCTCACTGGCAAACATCGGAGGCGTCGCTTCAGCCCCCATCCTAGCCTCAGCCTACTCCAAAGCCCTTATCCCCATCGGTATTCTGATGGCAATGATGGGGTATATCCTCGGAACGTTTGGCGGTTTGATGGTGGGAAAGGTACTGGAGATGATCGGGGGATGAGAACCTTTCGGTCGCTACCGCCCGAAAGGGCTTGCCGGCTGGAGATTTGCCAAAAGCAGCAGTGTTCCCAGGGCGATCACCAGCAGTGCAGAGGCAAGCTGGAGCAGCCAGCCGTATCCTCCCAGAAACCGTTTCCCTTTCTTCTGCACTGCAACAGAAGCGATACCTGCCAGCGAGATCGTCAGTCCCATTCCGACGCTCATCACCAGTGCGCTCACCACACCCAATGCAACATGCCCCATCGAGAGGGCAAAGAGCGTGATCGTCATGACGCCCGGACAGGGTACGATCCCTGCCGAAAAAGCTACTGCATAGCCGCTGCGGTTTGAGAGCTTTGTCTCCTCTTTTGCATTTCTATGGCTCCAGCTTTCGTAGACGAGATAGCATCCCACCAGGATGATCAGTACCGCCGAGGCGATCATGGAGTAACCGCTGAACTCGCGGAAACTCTTGGAAAAAAGTGTATCTATCAGGTAGTAGATCACCATTGTCAATGTCAATGCCGAGAGGGCGTGGACAGCGGCGATCAGGTACCCCATTTTCAGCGCCTGCCTATAGCTTCCGCCTTCGCGGAGGAAGTAGAGCCCCACCAGTGACTTGCCGTGCCCCGGTCCGACTGCATGGATAACACCGTAAACGAATGCGATACCGATAACGGTAAAAGCGGCGGTCATCGCCTCGGGTGAATCAAGGTCTTTCAGGCTGCCGGAGACCAGTTTATTGAGCTCATATTGCCAATGGGTGATCGTGCGCAGCAGCGCGGCATAAAGTTCGCTCATTTCAACTCCAATACATAGCCGTAGTAGTAATCGTAATCATGCTCATATACCTTAAAGGAATGCCCGGAATTTACCTCTTGGACAAAAGCTTCCGTGACCTGGTAGGCAGTCATATTATCCCTGTCAAAAAAGCGGACCGTCTCTGCCTCTGCAGGACGTGGCAGCGTAAAGGTAAACACCAGCTGTGCCCCCTGGATAGAGGCGCCGAAATCCCGTGCTTCGCCGGTGGGGAGCTGTGCTTCCCCTTTGAAAAAGTAGGTGTAATAGTCGTGTTCTTTGAGGGAAGCAAAGATATCGCTGCCCAGTACCTCGCTCTCAGCGGGAGAGAATGCATTGTCACGGTCGACATCATAGTCCATGATCAGCATATTGGAAGTCATCTCGTCAAACACCCAACGCAGCTGGATCGTATCTTTCCCTATCTTCGGATAGACATCTACAAAAACATGCGGATGGGCAAATAGCGTCAAGGTGAAACTGAGCAGCGAGATCAATATTTTCATGATAATAATTATAACCGAAAGATATAAATATTGCAAAAGAGTAAACGTATAATGAAATTCAGAGGGGTGGCAAGTATCCAGACCATCTTTGGATCGAAGAAGGCTCATCGCACTCTCTCTGCGAGATAGAGCCTTCCGGTGTAACGAATATTAGTCTACATGAGGCAGCGGCTGAGCCGCTGGACTCTTAGACAGCACCCTGGTCGATCATCGCATTGGCTACTTTACGGAAACCTGCGATATTGGCACCGAGAACAAGGTTTGTCGGATCACCGAACTCTTTTGCTGTTTCGCTGCTGTTGAGGAAGATCCCTTCCATGATACCTTTGAGTTTGTTGTCGACTGTTTCAAAGTCCCATGACTCCATACCCGCATTCTGGCTCATCTCAAGCTGGCTAGTCGCTACGCCGCCCGCGTTGGCTGCCTTACCTGGACCATAAGCGATCTTCGCTTCAAGGAAGAGGTCAACCGCTTCAGGTGTAGATGGCATGTTCGCCCCTTCACTGATACAGACACAGCCGTTTTTAAGCAGCTCTTTCGCATCCGCGGCATTGACCTCGTTTTGTGTCGCACTTGGGAAGGCCGCATAACACGGGATCGTCCAGACAGCGTTGCGCCCTTTTGGATAGTCAGATACAGGAGTATACTCCGCATTTGGATGCTCTTTGATATATGCTTCCAGAGAAGTCTTCTGTACCTCTTTGATCTCTTTGAGCGTCTCAAGGTTGATACCGTGTTTGTCATAGACCATACCGCGGGAATCGCTGACAGTCACCGGTTTTGCCCCAAGCTCGTAAAGCTTCTCTACTGTATAGATCGCAACGTTACCCGAACCGGAAACTGTACAGACTTTGCCCTCAAGCGTCTCTCCGCGCGCTTCAAGCATATTCTGCGCAAAATAGACCGCACCGTAACCTGTCGCCTCAGTACGTACCAGTGAACCCCCCCAGTTCAGCCCCTTACCTGTCAAGACACCCTCGTAACGTCCTGTCAGACGTTTATACTGACCGAAAAGATAACCGATCTCACGACCGCCGACACCGATATCACCTGCAGGAACGTCGATAGTCGGACCGATATGGCGGTAAAGCTCAGTCATGAATGACTGACAGAAACGCATGATCTCTCCGTCACTTTTCCCCTTCGGATCAAAGTCAGATCCCCCTTTACCACCACCGATAGGCAGACCTGTCAGTGAGTTTTTAAAGATCTGTTCGAAACCGAGGAACTTGATGATACCTGCGTTAACGCTTGGGTGGAAACGCAGACCACCCTTGTACGGCCCAAGGCATGAGTTGAACTCGATACGGAAACCTTTGTTGACCTGGATCTGTCCCTGATCATCGATCCATGTCACACGGAAAAGGATCTGGCGCTCCGGTTCTACGATACGTTCGATAATGTTATGTTTTTTGTATCTTGGGTCTTTATCCAGTAGCGGGGCAAGGGATAGCAGAACTTCTTCTGCGGCTTGGTAGAACTCGGTTTGAGCCGGGCTGGTACGTTT
>JAQUFB010000027.1 GCA_028684885.1 Sulfurovum sp.
AGAAGCAGTTAAAGGTCATTCATAAAATGCTTGACAAAGGTGAACACGGTTTTGAGGGAGGACTTACCAATAAAAAATACCGGGCGATGACCAAGGTCTCCACAGCAACGGCAGCAAGACATATCAAAGAGCTTGTAGAGAAAGGTGTGATCCATGAAGTAAAAGGGCACGGAGGAAGAAGTACCAGATATGAGATCTCTTTCTCTTGATTCCAGATAAATCCGTTTCCGTTCATGGCGAACGGGAAACTTCTGTAGGATGGGTTTGCCAGCCCACCGGAACCTGGGAAATGTTCATTACCGATCACAGGTTGGTTCTGGTTAACAAATTTGGTCACAGCGTGGGTTGGTGAACCCACCCTACCATTCACCATTTACGAATTACCAATCACGAATGACGAACTTCTAACTTCCCCTCCGTTCCGGGCGGACACCAGTTTAGAATTAATAATTAATAATTAACAGTTAACAATTAAAAAGTAAAAAGTAAAACTCTGACCCGAAAAAAGATCCGCAATAATATTTATTAATCAATACCATATATCTATTTATTTGCCTATATATAGGATTTTGTTTTAGAATAAGATCAGAAAAAATATCCGCAAAATAAAGATAAAAACTATGCTATAATAGGTCTGATAAAGGAGTTATTTTGTATTTTACACCTCTTCTTCCTGTAAACCTGGATGGCACTATAGATGCAGAATTGATGGAAATGGCAGAAGCGCTTTGCCTTAAAAGTGCATCATTGGGCTCTTTTTATCCGCCTCAGGTATTGGATGGGATCAGATCTTTATTGAGAACTGTCAACAGTTATTACTCCAATAAGATCGAGTCTGAAGGAACCCACCCCTTCGATATTGAGAGAGCCTCTCGTCAGATCTTTTCTGAAGACAGGAAACAGCAGCAGCTTCAAAAACTCTCTCTGGTGCATATCGGGGTACAGGAGTGGATAGAGGGGAAAGTGGAAGAGGGAGATAGTGTGACGCCGTTTACAAGAGATTTTATTTGTGATGTGCATCGTACATTCTATGCGCATCCGGATATGGAGCCTTTTTTAGATATCAAAACGAAGAGAGAGGGAGATGAGACGATAAGAATGGTTCCCGGGGAGTTCCGTGATAGGACGGTCTATGTCGGTGATCATGCAGCGCCTGAACATACAGCGATTCCGACGCTCTTCAATCTCTATGAGCGCACTTACCGGATTCCTCCCCACACGACACAGGCAAAAAAGGTCATCTATGCCATCGCCTCTCATCACAGGCTTACGTGGATACATCCTTTCCTTGACGGCAATGGAAGAACATCAAGATTGGTATTGGATGGTATCTTTGCCGGTATTGCACTGAAGGGATATGGACTGTGGAATATCTCCAGGGGCCTTGCAAGGCGTTCGGATGAGTATAAAGCGTATCTGGCGCTGGCGGATCACCCCAGACAGGGAGACAGGGATGGCAGAGGAGCGCTTTCGCTCAAAGGGTTCAAGTCGTATATCATATTTATGCTGGAGGTGGCCATCGATCAGATAGCCTATATGGGAGAGGTTTTGCAGTTGAACACGCTCTCCCAGAGGATTGAAAACTATGTAAAGTTTTCCCGGCAAGGCATGTACCAAACCGAACCTCTCCCCAAATACAGCGAGTATCTCTTAAAGGAGTTGTTGATAGTCGGGGAGATGGCAAGAGGTGATGTGGCGAAAGTGATCCATGCTTCAGACAGAACAGCCAGCACATTGATCAAAAAGCTTTTAGAGATGCATTTCCTGGAGTCTGACACTCCCAAAGGAGCGATCAGGCTCAAATTTAACGCCCATTTCGCCTCCGAAATTTTTCCGGGTCTTATCTCCGGATAGTAGTCTCAAAAAGGAACTTAATGTCAGAACACCTTATGAAGCCTTACAATCGTGGTATAATTTGGAACCTGATTTATTCAGACAAACCCCTGAGATGTTCAAGGCTGATGTTACTCTCTGGCTTAAACAACGTGGTGGAACTTGACAACTAATCACTAATTTCTAATTTCTCAGCGCTTGACACACTCCCATGACTCTGTCATGATACTTAGCACTTAGCACTTAGCACTTAGCACTTAGCACTTAGCACCTAACCTATTCACCAATCACCAATTACCAATTACCAATCACCAATCACCAATTTCCAATTTCCAATTTCCAATTTCTAAAACAGTCTTTACAACAATGACTAAATAGTATATAATTATCCTTATTCAAAAGGATAAAAATGAAAGAGTTGTTCCAGAGAGTCATTATGGATTTTATTGAAAAAGAGATACGCGGCATTTTTTCAAGAGAGTACCATATCCCTTTGCACAGTAAAAAAATAGTCTCTTTGATAGGGGTGCGCCGGAGCGGGAAAAGCTCTATTCTGTTTGATCTGATCCAAAAACTCAGGGTGGATACGCCAAGAGAAAACATCCTTTATTTAAATTTTGAGGACGACAGATTTTTCCCTTTAAGATTGGAACATTTGGATGCGATACTGGAGGGGTATTTTGAGCTATTTCCTGCAAAAAGAGATGAAAAGATATATCTTTTTTTGGATGAGGTGCAGGTTGTTGAGGGATGGGAGCTTTATGTGCGGAGGATTTACGATACTTTAAACATCGCCATCTTTATCACCGGTTCCAGTGCCAAACTGCTCTCTACCGAGATCGCCACGAGCCTAAGGGGCAGAACGATCACTTTTGAGATCTTTCCGTTTTCATTCAAAGAGTATCTGGCGTTCAAAGGCATTGAAGTCAATCTGCACTCTTCCAAATCGCTGAGTTTCATCAAAAACGCTTTTGAAAGCTATCTCATAGACGGCGGATTTGCCGAAACGATCAATGAAGAGAGTTTTATCGCCAGAAAAATCCTGAGCGATTACCTGGAGCTTATTGTGTTTAAGGACATAGCAGAGCGCCACAACATTGCCAATACTTCACTGCTTAAACACCTCAATAAATACTGTTTTACCAATATTGCTACCCTTGTCAGTTTTACCAAACTCTACAATGAGTTCAGATCACAGGGTTTTAAAGTCTCAAAAGATACTATTTTCAACTATATGGCATACCTGGAAGAGGCTTATGCGCTTTTTACCGTGCCTGTTTTTCGAAACTCCATCAAAGAAGAGCAGCGCAATCCCAAAAAAATTTACGCGATAGACAATGGTTTTAAGAAGATCTATGACTATGCGATCGGCGAGGATAAAAGCAAGCTTTATGAAAATATCGTATTTTTATATTTAAGGCGGCAAAGTAAAAATATCTATTACTACAAGGGTGTTCAGGAAGTTGATTTTTATGCCAGGCTGGATGACAAAGAGATGCTTGTGAATGTAAGCTATGAGATCAAAGATGAAAAAACGAGACAGAGAGAGGTCAACGGACTGCTTGAAGCGATGGATTATTTCAAGCTGGATAAGGCTTACCTGATCACAAAAGATGAAAAAAGCGAGATCGCTTTGGAGGAGAAAAGAATTTTTGTGATACCGCTGTATGAATGGATGCTTCTGGAGCAGTAGCCACTGGCAAGCAGGGCGAACGGGAATCTACAAGCCCCCTGTCATTCAGGACTCGATCCGGAATCCACAGTCGCAGAGCGACATCACCAATTACTCTTAACTCTTAACTCTTACTTGGCAGCTCCAGCTGCTCACCCCCTTCGACAAGCTCAGGACGAACGGAAAAAAGTAAAAAGTAAAACTCTGACCCTGTGCCCCCCTTCACCAATCACAAATCACCAATCACCAATCACCGTCCGAGCGCAGCGACAACCCCGCAGGAACGAGGACCATTACGAATTCCAAAAAACACTTGACACACTCCCACGACTCTGTCATGATACTTAGCACTTAGCACTTAGCACTTAGCACTTAGCACTTAGCACTTAGCACTTAGCACCTAACCTATTCACCAATCACCAATTACCAATCACCAATCACCAATCTGTTACCATATCATGCATTACTATTCAGAAAGATTAGATATAATCCCATCATAATCAGAAGTAAAAGAAGAGGGGGGATGTCTCTTTGCAGATAGAAAAAGTACTTATCGTGTTTGGGACCTACAACACAACTATGCCCCGTCAGGAAATGCCTTTGGGTGCAACCTTTGATCCTCACCCCTTTATTAATTTGAATCCTTATGGAGTATTGCATAGATGACAAGAATTACAAGTGTTAAAACACAGTGCAATAAATCACTAAATGATTTATGTAAAATTCAGTGCAAGCGAGTCACTTCTATGTTAAAACATGATGCAAGACTTTCACTAAATGAAAGGCTGTAAAATGACGAGTCGTAAAATAGCGATAGCGGGGACAGGTTATGTCGGACTTTCCAACGGATTACTATTGGCCCAGCACAATGAAGTAGTGGCGTTAGATATTATCCCCGAAAAAGTGGAGATGCTGAACTATAAAAAGTCTCCCATCGAAGATCGCGAGATCGAGGAGTATCTTCTAAGAGATGATCTTAATTTCACTGCAACATTAGATAAAGAAGAGGCATATAAAGATGCAGCGTATGTAGTGATCGCTACACCGACAGACTACGATCCGGAGACAAACTACTTCAACACGAAGTCGATAGAGTATGTGATCGCTGATGTGCTCAGTATCAATCCTGATGCGGTGATGGTGATCAAGTCGACGATCCCCGTCGGATATACGAAAACGCTCAAAGAGAAATTCGGCACTGACAATATCCTTTTCTCCCCGGAGTTTCTCAGAGAAGGGAAAGCGCTCTATGATAACCTCTATCCTTCACGCATCATCGTAGGTGAGCAGAGCGAGAGAGCCAAAGTCTTTGCAGATCTCTTGGCAGAGGGCGCTATCAAAACAGATATCCCGATACTTTTTACTGACTCCACCGAGGCGGAGGCGATCAAACTCTTCGCCAACACCTATCTGGCGATGAGAGTAGCCTACTTCAACGAACTGGACAGCTATGCGGAAACCCATGGATTGGAAAGCAGGCAGATCATCGAGGGGATTGGCCTGGATCCGAGGATAGGGATGCATTACAATAACCCGTCATTCGGATACGGCGGTTATTGTTTGCCGAAAGATACGAAGCAGCTGTTGGCAAACTATGCCGATGTGCCAAGCAACATCATAAGAGCCATCGTCGATGCCAATAGCACGAGAAAAGATTTTATCGCCGACAGCATCATCCGTAAAAATCCCAAAACAGTTGGAATTTACAGATTGGTCATGAAAGCGGGAAGCGACAACTTCCGTTCCTCCGCCATACAGGGGATCATGAAACGGATCAAGGCGAAGGGGATCGAGGTGGTCATCTACGAACCGACATTGGATGAAGAGGAGTTTTTCCATTCCCGTGTTATTAAAAACCTGGATGAATTTAAAAACATGTCCGATGTGATCATCGCCAACCGTCACGCGGATGTGCTGGATGATGTAGCGGACAAAGTTTATAGTCGTGACTTATTCGGGAATGATTGATAATTATGCTGAATAACACTCTGATTATAAATGAAATCATCAAAATGATTCCGGTGATCACCGGTGCTCTAATAACGGGAATTATTGCACTGATATCCACCACGGTGACTCACCGTTTTGCAGTCAAAAAAGAAAAAAATGCCTTGATGCTCAGTAAGATTGAAGAACTTTCGAAAGAATTGAGTGAATATCATGCTTTAATCATTAGTCAGTCGATTAATTTGGCAAGTACTGGTCAAATGACGGATATAAAAGATAAAACATTTCATCTTAATACATTGGTAAATATTTATGTGCCGCAACTTTTACCGGTATATGACAGCTACACAAAAGAAGTACATGCCAATATAAACAGTCTTATGGGTATTGGAGAAAAGAAATTTGAGGTGGATAAAGTACAAAAACTATACACTGATCTAATGAAATCCATAGCAGATGAAGCGAAAAAGTATCTGTCATAATGTTGAAAAAAATACTTAATCACAGCTTTTGGCTTTTAATAGGTAATTCAATTGGTCGATTAGCTATGTTTTTAGCTAATATTTTTGCTGCTCGAATGTTGCCTCAAGAAGTGTTTGGTCAGTTTACAATGATTCGAAGTACTATACTGATGTTTGAAGGTCTTACTAGTGGAGTGTTAAGCTCAACTTCAACAAAAAAGATTGCTGAAGCAGACCATATAGATAAGAATGAATTACCTTTGATAATAAGCACTCTTTTTATAGTTGATATTATTATTGCAAGTATATTGATGTCTTTAATAGTTTTGAATGCTAAATTCATTGTAGCTACATTTTTTATTGATTCAGTAAACTTGGTAACGGCATTATATTTTGGAGCATTTTTACTTTTAGCAACGAGTCTATCATCATTAACACAAAGTATTTTGATTGGTTTTGAAGCATATAAAAAGTTAGCTGTAATAAGTATCATGGTTTCTATTGGAATGATTCCAGTTATATTTAGTTTAATTTACATTTTTGGTTTGTATGGTGCTTTATTTGGTATAGCAAGTTATTATTTATGTGATTTTATTTTTAAGGTTTACCATCTAAAGAGTATTACAAAGGAATTGCAATATACTTTTTCTATGTCAGACATTTGGAACAAGATAAAGGTTGTTATGTCATTTAGTCTTCCTCTCTTTGTGACTATTACTATGAGCAGTATTGCTTTTTGGTATGTGCGCGTATTGTTAGTAAATCAAACAAATGAATTTGAAAGTATTGCTATTTTTGATGCTTCTTTTCAATGGCTTACCATAATCATGATAATTACTGGTGCAACAACAAATGTTGCATTACCCATTCTATCTAAAGCAATTGGTTCACAATCAAGGTCTGTAGTCAAAAACATATTAGGTTTAAATATGCTGATTAATATGATGATTGCTGTTATTATCGCAAGTATATTCATTATTTTTTCAAAAAACATAATGTCAATATATGGTAAAAATTATATTGAGGGTTATAATATTTTAATTATATTAGCATTAACGTCTATTGTTTTTACAACATCAAGCATGTTTAATAAATATATGATTGCACACAATAATTTATCAGTGATACTAGTCAATACTATCTTCAGTATTATAATATTATTTATAGTATTTGTCATAGGATTCAACTATTCTGTAAAAGGACTAGCTTGGTCTTTTTTTGCTTTTTATAGTTTTAGTACTTTTTTTTATTTACTTGTTTACCTATTATTGAACAGAGAACAGAAGGAAAATATCAATGAATAATTACAATTTGTGTTTTGCAACGGCATTTTATCATTCAGAAGGTGAAGCTCCAAATATTAAGAAGAGTGCAGATATTCAGAAAAAATTTGATGTCTATTATCAATGTATAGTTGTTATGTTTGCATCACTTCGGCGTTTTTATAAAGAAGATCGTATGGTTATATTTTCTGATGCTTTATTGCCAAATGAGTATCAAGACTTTTTAAAATATTTACATGTTGAGACAATTGTTTTGGAAAAGAAAGATATTATTTATGTTAATGATTTAAGAATTCAAAATAAGTTTCCGGGTTGTTTATTTACACTTGATGTATTTAATTATGTGGCTTCTTCAAAGTTCAATAATGATATTGATTTATTTTGTTTATTGGATAGTGATTGCATTATGTCCCATAAGTTAGCTAAATATCCTGAAGATTTGATAGAAAAAAATCTGATAGGGGGAATAGAAATAAATTATGAAAATGATCATATTGTAAATGGTCAATCTAAAAACACTCTTCATAAAATATATAATAAATTATTTTCTAAAGAAACGAATATTGATAACTTTAAATATTTTGGTGGTGAAATGTATATGATTCCATCGAAAATGATAAAAAATATTTCGGATGATGTTGAGTTTATATTTGATTACCTTACTCATCAGGATAAATTAAAAGATAATAATGAATTCACAGAAGAACATATTCTAACATTAGCTTTTAACAAAAATGAAGTTTATTTGACTGACAATATAATAAAGAGAATATGGACGGCGGATGTTCATACAAATATTGATGGCACTGAAAAACAATATGCAATATTTCATTTGCCAGCGGAAAAGAAATATTTCTTTCAAAATATGTTTATGTCTTTAAAATTAAATAAAAATGCATTCTTTAAGATTTCTGATGATGAGTATAATGAAATGGTTTATAAACCAGTTTATAATAGAATCAATCCTACTTTAATTCGTAGGGTAAAAATAATTATAAAAAATACTGGAATTTTTTTTAAAACTTCACTAAAAAAAATAATTACGAAATGAATATAACTATTGTTAGTGTAGATTTATTTAAGGAGAAGGCTATCATAACTTACATATCATCTGTTTTAATAAACAAATTTATAGTTTTGGATAAGTTTATAGTATGAGAATAGTTGAACTAGAAGCATTACGAGGTTTTGCTGCATTTTACATTTTTTTACATCATACTTTTACTAAGTATATTCCTTGTAATATATATTTTTCAAAGTTATTTATTTTTGGACAAGAAGCAGTGATGCTTTTTTTTCTATTATCCGGTTATGTAATAGCATTGAGTCAATTTAAGAATAACTATCAATTTAATATATACTTTTTGCATAGATTCTTGAGAATTTATTCAGTTGTAATACCTGCAATTTTATTTTCGTATATTATCTATAGCCATATTCATGAATCTTGGATTGTAGATATAAAACAACTAATACTAAACTTATCAATGATGCAAGATAAGCCGGAACTTAAGCCTGGTGTTATAGTAGGTCCCATTTTCCATAATGAACCACTTTGGTCACTTAGTTATGAATGGTGGTTCTATATGATTTTTTTTGTGCATTATAAAATAATCATATTTTTTAAATCACAAACTAAGTTATATATATTAAGTTCCTTTTTTATTTCGTTAGTCGGTATTATTAGCTATAAATATTTTTATAATCAAGTATCACTATTTTTAATTTACTATTTTATTTGGGCCAGTGGCGCTAGTCTATATTTAATACATAAAAACGATGACATACAAAAAAAATCTTGTTATTTTAAAATATTGATTGCATGTTATTTTTTTCTAACAGCTATATATTTTTATATTTTTGTATATAATGAGTCTATTTCTCATTTAATAAATCATCCAATATTGGAATTAAGACATTATCTTTCGGCAATTATATTAATAATCATGTCCCAGGTTTATAAGAAGTATTTGAATTTTGATGTTTCAAACTTTAAGCTTATTAAAATTTTTACGAAGTTTGCATCTATTTCATTTGCTTTTTATGTGATTCATTATCCTGTCATGCTTTTCTTTGATTCATTGGATGTAAATGGTTTTTTAAAAATTCTTATTATGTTTATTGTCAGTGTTATAATTAGCTGGATTATAGAAATAAGCTTTTTTAAAAATTATATTAGAAAAAATTTAATAGGTAACAAATAGTATGGTTTTAAGTAAATATAAACTAAGTAGTTTGAAAATGTATTTGTTTTTTGTTTTTTGGATTTTTTATTTTAATATATTGCCTCCATCTTTTGTTAGTGAATTCAAAAATGATTATGCATACTTATTGTCCGTGACTACACTGCTTTTTTTCACGATTGGATATGGATTCGGTATTATAAAGAAAAATCCGAAAGTTTATTTAAAGATTAATACTTTAAATGTGTATAAATTTTATTATTTATATATAGTAACATTAATATTAAGCATAAGTCTTGGTCATATGGCTATACCTTTACTCGCTTTTATTTCTGGACATTTGATTATAAAGTTATTAGAGTCAAGTCAAAAAATAACAGCAATGATTGTCATGTTCTTGTCATCTATTATATTATTTAATAATTTTACACGAATGTTTTTACTTATGATGTTTTTATATATATTTATATATTTTTATATAAAATCTAAGAAAATTTATTTATTACAAATTTTACTTTTAGCTTTTGGTTCTTTTTCTCTTTTGGTTACTATGTTATTTAATCGAGTCTATCATGAAATTGATTTTGTAAAAATATTTGATTATTTAAAGAATATTGAGCCAGCCGAATTAATTAAATTAATTGATAATTATTTTGTTTATGAAGCATATTTAAAAACTATAGAATACTTTCCTAAAATGCATGATTATTTATATGGAAATACTATTATTAGGGTATTGTTCTTCTGGATACCAAGAGAGGTTTGGGAGAATAAACCTGAAGGTCTAACATCTTATGTTGCAAGATTATTTTTTGGTACTTCCAGAAGTGCGGAATATAGTACTGGCATGACTATAACAGGTGAGTTTTATATCAATTTTGGAGTAATGGGAGTTGTTATATTTTCTTTATTGTTAGGATATATATCAGCATATATGGTAAAACGTTTATTGATAACAAATAAGGAATATGTTCAGATTATATCATTGATGTTTATTGTGTATTTTCCACATATTGCAAGAGGTGGATCAAGTACGACGATTATAATGATTATATTGTACAGTATTATTTTTGTTTTATTTTTTAAGACAGATTATTTCTATAAGAAGATTGTTTGGTATAAAAAATGAAGATAAATATTATTACAAACATGCCAACGCCATACCGTTTGCCGCTTTGGAAAGCTTTTTCGCATCTTGTTGATTTAAATGTAATCTGTATTTCTGCGATGGAAAAAAATCGCCATTGGAAAGTCGAATCTGATGATTACATCACGATTTTAAAATCCTATCATCTCTTTTTTTCCAAACGTGACTGGGCGTTGCATTTTTCTCTTCCCTTCTCACTCTTCGCGGGATTGGTAAGAAAAAATCCGGATGTCGTCTTGATCACTGGGTATGATGCGATTCAGTACTGGGAAGCGTTGCTTTATGCAAAAGTATTTGGGAAAAAAACAGTGCTGTGGAGCGGCAGCACCTTGCTGTCATCGCGCAGTAAAAACAGATTTGTCAATCGACTAAAAAGCTTTTTTATCCGGCGTTTTGATGCTTATTATACATACGGTTCACAGGCTACTGAGTACCTGATCCATCATGGAGCCAATCCAGACAGCATCATAACAGGAACCAATACGGTCGATACGGGATATTTTAAACAAAATACATCTGATAAAATAAATGATGGCAATACTTTGAGATTTTTATACATCGGTCAGCTGTTGGAGCGAAAGGGGCTTGAAAATACCCTGAAAGCTTTTGGCATGATTGGACGTCGTGACTGGTCACTTACGATCATAGGAAAAGGGCCAGACGAAGAAAAGCTCAAACAGCTTGTTATGGATCTGCATCTGCAAGACAATGTCCATTTCGCGGGATATAAACAAAAAGAGGAGATTCTCGGCTATTTCTCAGATTCACACATCCTGATCATGCCGTCCTACCTCGAAGTATGGGGGCTCGTTCTCAATGAAGCATTGGCAAGCGGTCTTTTCTGCCTCTCTTCGAAGTATGCCGGGGCGACTTTCGATCTGATCGCAGAGGGTGAAAACGGATATGTTATCGATCCCCAAAATGTTGATGATATTGTCCGTAATATTCAAAAAGCGTTTGACATCAATTTTGACAAGCAGAAAATCAAAAACGATTTTACCGTTTCTCCCGAAAACGAAGCCCAAAAACTGTTTGCAGCGGCAAAAAAGGCATTGAACCAATGAAAATTCTTATAAATACATCAAACCTCTACGTTGGAGGAGGCTTACAGGTTGCCTTATCGTTTCTCAATGAACTAAAGCAAATGCATACAGAGCACGAGTATCACATGTTCCTTTCCCAGGCCGTCGCCAAGCAGGTCGACCAGAGCAGCTTTCCAGGTAATTTCACATTTTATCTGATCGAAAAATCGCCCGCATCACTCAAAACAAGAAAAAAGATCGTGGCACAACTGGATAGTTTGGAAGAGCAAATACAGCCCGATATAGTATTTTCTGTATTTGGGCCGAGTTACTGGAAGCCAAAATCCAAACATCTGATGGGCTTTGCCGACGGATGGGTTTACAACCCTTGTTCTGTGGCTTATGATAGATTGCCTTTTCTTAAACGACTCAAAATGAGACTGCATGGAAAATATAAAAGTTATTATCTCCAGAGGGATGCTGACTACTATGTACTCGAAACAGAAGATGCGAAAAATAAACTGGCGGAAACGGTTGGCTTGAAGAGAGAGAATATCTTTGTAGTGGGTAATACCTATAGTGAAATATTTAATGATGAAAATCTGATTTCGGAAGATAATGTCCACTATATAAAGCTTCCTGATAAACAAAACGATGAATTTAGACTGGTGTATATCGCACATAATCACATCAATAAAAATTTGCAAGTGATCAATAAGATATTGCCGTTTCTTGAAGGTCTGAATATCAAATTTGTATTGACACTGGATGATGAAAGCTTTCATAACCTTTTCCCTCATCCAACAGAAAAGATCATAAACCTCGGAGGAATTCCTCAAAAGTCATGTCCTTCGGTTTACAGACAAAGTGACGCGCTGTTCGCACCGACACTGCTGGAGACGTTCAGTGCCGCGTACCCTGAAGCAATGAAAATGGAAAAGCCGATTCTGACATCGAACTACTCGTTTGCAACAGATGTCTGTCAGGATACGGCACTTTATTTTGATCCGTTAGACCCAGAGGATATCGCGGAAAAGATCAAAGAGCTTGTAAGGAACGAAACATTGCAAGATGAACTTGTAGAGAAGGGGAGAAAGAGAGTGAAAGCATTTGAAACAGCGAGATCACGCGCAGAAAAATATATAGCATTGTGTGAAAAGTTAGCAAAAGAAAACAAAAAAGGAGAAAAATAATGTTTAAAGGGAAAACACTACTGATCACGGGAGGAACGGGATCGTTTGGAAACGCCGTTTTGAGAAGATTTTTGGATACTGAGATCGGGGAGATCCGTATCTTTTCACGTGATGAAAAGAAGCAGGATGATATGCGCAAGCTCTACAACAACCCCAAGCTCAAGTTCTACCTCGGCGACGTCCGCGACGTCAACTCGGTCAACGATGCGGTACGTGGCGTGGACTTCATCTTCCACGCGGCAGCGCTCAAACAGGTCCCATCGTGCGAGTTCTACCCGATGCAGGCGGTCCAGACAAACGTCATTGGGACCGAAAACGTCCTCAACGCCGCGATCAATGCGGGGGTCAAAAAGGTGATCGTCCTCAGCACCGACAAGGCAGTCTACCCGATCAATGCGATGGGAGTGAGTAAAGCGATGATGGAGCGTGTCGCAGTAGCAAAGTCTAGAAACCTGAATGATAACGAGACGATGATCGCCTGCACCCGCTACGGCAACGTCATGGCTTCCCGCGGGTCGGTCATCCCGCTCTTTATCGACCAGATACGCAAAGGTCAGGAGATCACGATCACCGATCCGGCGATGACGCGCTTCATGATGAGCCTCGATCACGCGGTCGAGCTGGTGCTGTTCGCATTCGAGCACGGAACGAACGGGGATATCTTCGTACAGAAAGCACCGGCAGCGACGATCGAGCTGCTGGCGCATACCTTGAAAAATATGCTGGGCAGACCGGAGCATAAGGTCAGCGTCATCGGAACACGCCATGGAGAGAAACTCTATGAGACACTGCTCACCAAGGAAGAGATGGTCAAAGCCGTGGATATGGGGGACTACTACCGCATCCCTGCCGATACGCGTGACCTGAACTACAACAAGTTTGTCGAGGACGGGGAAGAGGTCGTGACGCAGGCGCACGAGTACCATTCGCACAATACCCATAGACTCGACGAAGCAGAGTTGAAAGAGATGCTGCTGGAACTGCGCGAGATACAGGACGACCTGAAAGAGTTCGGAGTACTGTGATGCGTGTATTGGTTACGGGAAGCCAGGGCTTTATCGGCAAAAACCTGATCGAACGGCTGGAGAGGATGGAAGGGATCGAGATCGATACTTTTTCGCGTTCCGAGAGCCCCGAGAGTCTCGAGTCCAAAGTAGCGGAGGCTGACTTCATCTTCCACCTCGCGGGGGTCAACCGTCCGGAGAACGTCGGTGAGTTCTACGAAGGCAACCGCGACCTGACCCGACGTATCGCCGATCTCGCAGAACAGAGCGGCAGAAAGATCCCCGTACTGCTGAGCTCTTCCGTACAGACCGAGCGGGACAACGACTACGGCAAAAGCAAGCGGGAGGGAGAAGCAGCGCTGGAAGCGTATGCAGAGCGCAGCGGAGCGACGGTCTACCTCTACCGCCTGCCCAATGTGTTCGGCAAATGGTCACGTCCGAACTACAACACCGTGATCGCGACATGGTGCCACAATATCTCACGTGATCTTCCCCTCCAAGTCAACGACGAAAGTGTCGAACTGAGCCTGGTCTACATCGATGATGTCGTGGATCAGTTCGTCCGACATCTGGAGGAAAACGGAAAAGCGGGAACCGTATATGGGGATGTCTCTCCGGTCTACAGGAAAAGTCTCGGTGAGATACGCGATCTGCTGGTGTCGTTCAAAGAGAGCCGGGAAACACTGCTGACACCGCGCGTAGGAAGGGGATTTGAGCGGGCATTGTATGCGACCTATCTCAGCTTTCTCCCGACAGACCGCTTTTCGTATGCTCTGAACGGGCATCAGGATGAGCGGGGTACGTTTTATGAGTTTATCAAGACCCTTGACAGCGGTCAGGTCTCTATCTCGACCACGGCTCCTGGCATTACGCGTGGGAATCACTACCATAACACGAAAAACGAGAAATTCCTCGTCATCAAAGGGGAGGCCAGCATCAAACTGCGCCAGATCCACGGCGATGAGGTCATCGAGTATAAAGTCAGCGACAAAAAGATGGAGGTCGTCGAGATGATCCCCGGATATACGCACGACATCACCAATACCGGAGATACGGAGATGGTACTGCTGCTGTGGGCGAACGAGCGCTTCGACCGTGAAAATCCGGATACATATTTTTTAAAGGTGTGAAATGCGTAAATTGAAAGTAATGACCGTTGTTGGAACAAGACCTGAGATCATCCGCTTGGCTGCGGTCATAAAAAAACTGGATGAGTCGGAAGCGATCGAACAGATCATCGTGCATACAGGGCAGAACTATGACTATGAACTGAACGAAGTCTTTTTCAAAGACTTCGGACTGCGCAAACCCGATCATTTTCTCAATGCCGCATTGGGTAGTGCTGCGGAGACCATCGGCAATATCCTAATCAAGGTCGATCCTCTGCTGGCCGAGGTGAAGCCCGATGCCTTTCTGGTACTGGGAGACACGAACAGCTGTCTTTGTGCCATCCCGGCGAAGAAACGCCAGATTCCAATATTTCATATGGAGGCGGGAAACCGCTGTTTCGATCAGCGTGTACCCGAAGAGACTAACAGAAAGATCGTCGATCATATTTCTGATATCAACCTGACCTACAGCGACATCGCGAGAGAGTACCTCCTGCGCGAAGGGTTGCCCGCTGACCGGATCATCAAGACGGGAAGCCCGATGTATGAAGTGATCCATAGCAAACTGGACGATATCAGGGCTTCAAATATCGTCAACGAGCTCTCTTTGGAAAAAGGGAAATACTTCGTCGTTTCGGCACACAGGGAAGAGAATATCGGAAGTGACAGGACCTTCGATGCTTTGGTGGAAACACTGAATGCTATGGCAGAGATCTACCAGATGCCGATCATCGTCTCGACCCACCCACGAACAAGAAAACGGATCGAAGAGAAAGAGGTGACGTTCATCCCGCTGGTCAGGCTGATGAAGCCGCTGGGCTTTAATGACTATGTCAAACTTCAGATGGATGCAAAAGCGGTGCTCAGTGACAGCGGGACGATCAGCGAAGAGTCCTCTATCTTGAAATTTCCAGCCCTGAACATACGTGAAGCACATGAACGTCCCGAAGCGATGGAAGAAGCATCCGTCATGATGGTAGGACTTGAGAAAGAGCGCATACTGCAAGGGCTGCGGGTCCTCGAAACCCAGACCCCCGATCTGTTGAGGCATGTAGCCGATTATAGCATGCCGAATGTCTCGGATAAGGTCTTGAGGATCATCCTCTCCTATACGGACTATATCAATCGTAATGTCTGGAAAAAGTAGTTTCAATGCGTATCTGTCTGATCATTGATGACTATCTGCCTGAGAGTATCAAGGTTGGTGCGAAGATGATGCATGAGCTTGCCTGTGAACTGAAAGATCAGGGGCATGAGGTGACGGTGGTCACGCCATCTGCAAAACTGAAAGCAAAAAGAGAGATCAGCACGCTTGACGGTGTCACGGTCTGCCGTTTCCGAAGCGGGGAGATAAAGAACGTAGGCAAGGTCAAACGGGCCATCAACGAGACGCTGCTCTCCTATCATGCATGGAGAAGTCTCTCATCGTATTTCCTAAGCAATCCGCATGATCTGATCGTCTACTATTCCCCTTCCATCTTTTTCGGGAGTCTGGTATCCCGTCTCAAAAGGCTCTGGAGTGCACCAAGCTATCTCATCCTGCGCGACCTTTTCCCTCAGTGGGCGTTGGACCAGGGGTTGATCCGTGAAGGCTCGAAGATAGAGAAATATTTCCGTTTTTTTGAGAAAAAGAGCTATGCGAGTGCCGATACGATCGGGCTGATGTCCCAAAAAAATCTCGAGTGGTTTAAAGAGAAGGTCGCAAACGGCAAAAAGACGGAAGTCCTCTACAACTGGGCAGCCAATACCCCGGTAGAAGCAGAGACAAACTACAAAGAGCAGCTGGGGCTGAGAGATAAAATCGTCTACTTCTACGGCGGCAATATCGGCCATGCGCAGGATATGATGAATATCGTCAGGCTGGCGAAAAAAATGCGGGATGAAGATAAAGCGCATTTTGTGCTGGTCGGTGCGGGCGATGAGGTGGAGCTTGTCAGGGAGGCGATAGGGAAAGAGGGGCTGCACAATATGACCCTGCTGCCTTCCGTCTCCCAGGAGGAGTTCAAGCAGATGCTTGCAGCGTTTGACATAGGGCTATTCACGCTGCACAGGGACCACTCCACCCACAACTTCCCCGGCAAGCTGTTGGGATACATGGTGCAGGAGCTGCCGATCCTGGGAAGCATCAATGCCGGGAACGATCTCAAGGAGGTCGTGGAGGATGCCGGAGCCGGACTCGTCACGGTCAACGGGGAGGACGAAGCGTTTTTGGCCAATGCCAAAAAACTTCTGGAGGATGCGTACAGAGAAGAGGTGGGGAGCAACGCCAGAAGATTGCTGGAAGAGCGCTTTTCGGTTGAAGCCGCTGCCCGGCAGATCTTGGCAGGGGTTTCTCGGCGATGAGTTTCCGCGTCTTTGACCAAAACCTCTTTGAAGACCTTCGGTCGAAGGCAGAGGCCTCGCCCAGAAAGAGAGCGCACTTCAATCTGCACCACTCCTATAGCGAACCGGTGCAAAAAGTATTGATCTGTATGCTGCGAGAGACCTATATCCCGCCGCATTATCATGAACATACATACCAGACCGAACTCTTTATCGTTCTTCAGGGCAGCGTAAAGCTGATCCTCTTTGATGAAAACGGAGAGATCCAGAAAGAGGTCGCCATGGGGGAGGGTTCCGCTACCTCAATGGTAGAGATAGAGCCGAAGGTGATCCACACGATCGTCTGCGAAAGCGATGATGCCTTTGTGCTGGAAGTAAAAGAGGGGCCGTTTGTCGAGGATCAGTCCAAAGTCTTTCCGGAGTGGTCCGTGAAAGAGGGTGACCCTGAAGCAGAGAGCTATCTGGAAGCGTTAAGGGGTTAGGGCAGCTTTGGCTGCAATTAATAATTAATAGTGAATGGTGAACGGCATACGAGGTGATGCTAATGCTGCTTTCCTAACATCCCTGACTCTCCATCCCCATCCGCAGCTCTTCGATGGCGTCACGGTGTTCGGCGATCTCCTGTTTGATCTCTTCACTGTCGCCCTCCTGGGCATCCGGTGTGCCTATATAAACCTCCAACTCTTCGCGTAGTTTCTTGATCGCTGCTTGATGGGTTTTGATCTTCTTTCGTAAATGTTCACAGATATCTTGGCTTGGCATCATGTCACCTCCTGGGTTTGATCATTGATTATAGCAATTTTCAGAACCATTGCTCAAGAGCGCTGATCCTCTTTTGAAAGATATTTTTTGAGATATAAGGGTCAGGTGAACGTAATCGTACACTAATCATCAGTACGTTATACTCCTAGTAAGAAGGGGGGATACCGCATGCCTAGAAAACCACGTATAGAAATAGCAGGTTACTACCATATCATCAACAGAGGTGTAGAACAGCGTACTGTATTTGAAGCGCCTGCTGATTATGAATACTTTGAAGAGCTGATGTGCTTTTATGCAAAAAGTTATGGCATCACACTGCATAACTACTGCCTTATGAGTAACCACTACCATTTACTGATAGAGATAACCCAAGAAAATCTTTCCAAATTTATGCGACAGCTCAATATGAACTACGCTATCTACTTCAATAAAAAATATAAAAGAACAGGACACCTCTGGCAAGGACGGTTCAAATCCTGGTATGTCACAGATGAAGCTTACCTCTGTACCCTTATGTGCTACATAGAACAAAATCCATTGAAAGCCAATAAGGTAAAGGATATGAAAGCGTATCCATACAGCTCTTACCGCTATTTCCTAAACGACAAAGAGATACCGGAATGTCTGCAACAATCATGGATAGTGCAATACTACAAAGAAGATGCAGAAGCCATAGAAGCTTTTTTGACCAATCCCGTAGATACAGCCCAACTACAAGAACTGAAAACAGCATCAAGTTTAGTAGAAGCACCCAATAGTGATACTAAACCTAAAGTGGAAGATCTGCACAATATGTTTGAAAAGATCACAGAGATCAAAAAGAGAAACGAAACCATTGCTAAAGCATATAGGCAAGGGTACTCACAACACATGATCGCTAAAGCATTGGGTATGTCACAATCAACGATCAGTGCGATCATAAAAAGGATGGGTAGATGAAGTACGATGATGTTCACGTGAATGGTGAATGGTGATTCGTGATTGGTGCACCCCAAGGGCATTTCCTGCGGGCATTTGTGATTTGTGAATGGTGGTGAGCGTTAAGCGTTAAGCGCGTAGCGTTGAGGGGCAGGGGCAGGGCGGCTGCGAATTAATAGTTAATAATTAATAATTTGTGATCTTGTAGGGGCGGATCGTCGTGTCCGCCCGGTTCTCATCTAAGTTTATAAAAATCTAAAAAATCAAAACAAATTGCTTGCTATTGTTTGTAAAAATTGTTAAAATATAAATTATGAATTTACAAAATGATATAAAAATAAAACAACTTTATCAAATATTGCCGGAGGGGGTGGTGGCTCCTGCTTCATGGCTTGCGGAGCAGGGCTACTCTATGCAGCTGCTTTATCAGTATACCAAAAGTGGTTGGCTCAAAAAAACATCAAGAGGATCCTATATAAGAGGTGATGCGAACCCCTCCTGGCAAGGGGCTGTTCTGGGACTCCAAAAGCTTGGCAAAGCACCATTTCACATAGGGGGTATCACATCATTTAACCTTCAGGGGTATGCTCACTACCTCCCCTTCAGTGACGCACAGACCATATACCTATACGGTACTCAAAGACTTCCGGCATGGTTTAAAAATATCAAACTTGAACAAAAATTTTGTGTGATGAAAAAACCCTCTTTTGATGCCGTAGGACTTAGAAGTATACCCTCCGGTATCAAAGAGTGGGAGATGGTGGTCTCATCCCCAGAGAGAGCCATCCTGGAGCTTCTTTACCAGGTAAAACCTGACGGGCTTGGGTTTGAATTTGCAGCAGAGATATTTGAGGGACTGACGACACTCCGCCCGTCTTTAGTCAATGAACTTTTAACTCTATGCAAAAACATAAGAGTGAAACGACTATTTCTTTTTTTGACAAACCATTTTGACCATCCATGGGCTAAGCATATAAAAAAAGATGGACTGGAACTCGGAACCGGCAGGATGCAGATCGTAAAAAACGGTGTTTTTGACAATGAATTTTTAATCACAGTACCAAAGGAGTACCATGCTGGATAGAGGATCTATTTATTATCAACAGGTGCAGTTGCTCCTGGAGGTGTTGCCTTATGTCTCAAAAGAGGAGTGCTTTGCACTAAAGGGTGGTACGGCTATCAATATGTTTGTAAGAGATATGCCAAGACTTTCAGTAGATATAGATCTGATGTACCTGCCTGTAGAAGATCGGAAAAGCAGTCTGCAGGAATGCCCATTGAACCTATGCCATTGGAAGTGTTAGAAGAAACCAGGGTAGAGCTTATCAGCACAATTCGTTGCAAGCTTACGCAAAATCACCGCAACTTTTTGATAGGTTTTAAAGAGGGCAATCCAGATTGGAGTTTGATCCCTTTTGAAAAAATAGAAGCGCTTCCATCCGTAAAGTGGAAAATCCTCAACCTTGAGAAGATGACAAAAAGCAAAAAGAGTGAAGCAGTACAGAAGCTAAAAGATATACTTGGTGATTCGTAATTTGTGATTCGTGATTTGTGCACCCCAGGGGCATTTCCTCCGGGCATTTGTGATTCGTGATTCGTAATTCGTGATTGGTGACTGGTGATTCGTGATTGGTGGTGAGCGTTAAGCGTTAAGCGCGTAGCGTTGAGAGGCAGGGGCAGGGCGGCTGCCCAATGAGGAACTAGGAGTGAGGCACCCCACTTGTGCTTTAGCAACGGGGGTAT